>DATLNF010000057.1:0-37105 GCA_035536955.1 Mycobacteriales bacterium
CCGGCCGCGCCACCGGCCCCGGCCCCGGCAGCCGCGGCGGCAGCGCCCGCAGCGGCTCCGGCCGGCGGTGACGGCGGTGGCGTCGGCACCCTCACCCGGACCGCGGCCCTCTCGCCGGCGGAGCGCCAGGCGCGGGTCGCGGCGGCCATGGCGAAGAGCGGCGGCGCGGTTGCGGCCGGCGGCGGCCGCGGCGGGGCCGAGGGCATGACCCACCGACTCCTCGCGATGGTCCCGCCCGAGGGGATCCAGCGGGTCGAGCGGACGCAGGACGACAAGGTCAACGTGTGGCCGCACCTGCTCGTCGAGGAGCTCGTCGCGCTGCTCGCCTGCCTGGCGTTCCTCACCGTGTTCTCGACGTTCGTCGACGCGCCGCTCCTCGAGCTGGCCAACGTCAACCTGACGCCCAACCCGTCCAAGGCCCCGTGGTACTTCCTCGGCCTGCAGGAGCTGCTGCGCTACTTCCACCCGATGATCGCCGGCGTCACCATCCCCGGCGTCGGGCTCGTCCTGCTGATGGCCTTCCCGTACCTCGACAAGAACCCGTCGATGCGCCCGGCCAACCGCAAGTTCTCGATCATGCTGTTCACGTGGTTCGTCATCATGTCGGCGATCCTGTCGACCATCGGCTCGCTGTTCCGCGGCCCCGGCTACAACTGGGTCTGGCCGTGGAGCGACGGCATGTACTTCGAGTTCTGAGGAAGGCGACCGCTGTGGCGAAGAAGAAGGGGATGTCCCGCCGGGACTTCTTCCGCGTCAGCTCTCTCGGCTCCATGGGCCTGGCCCTCGCCGGCTTCGGCGGGGCGAGCCTCGGCTTCCTGTGGCCGAGCCTGCGCGGCGGGTTCGGCTCCAAGATCAACCTCGGCAGCGTCGAGGTGCTCAAGGAGCAGATCGCGGCCGAGCCGAGCGGGCTGCTCTACTTCCCCGAGGCGCGGTCGTACCTCATCGACTACCGCGCGACGGCGGGCAACGAGGACGTCTACGACAAGGTCGCCGCCGGCGGACTGCTGGCGATCTACCAGAAGTGCGCGCACCTCGGCTGCCGAGTCCCTTCCTGTGTGACGAGCCAGTGGCTGGAGTGCCCGTGCCACGGCTCTCGCTACAACAAGGCCGGCGAGTACAAGTTCGGGCCCGCGCCGCGCGGCCTGGACCACTTCCCCCTCGTGGTCGAGGAGAACAACGTCACGGTCGACACGTCTACGCGGATCCTCGGGCCCCCACGCGGGACCGACACGATCGGGCAGAGCCCGGCCGGTCCGCACTGCGTGGGCTAGCCCGACCGCGTCCGGCCCCAGCGACGAGAGCACGAGAGGCGAATGAGCGAGAGCGACCGCAAGACCGGCACCGTCGTACGACGGCGCGGCGGCACGCCGTCGATCCCGATCGGCTACCGCCCCGCCCCGTCGGACGACGAGCTCGAGACCAACGTCCTCGAGCGGTGGATGGGCTGGATGTTCATCCTCACCCTGTTCCTCGGGGTCTTCCTGCCTGTGTACGTGCTGTTCTTCGAGAAGCCCCGCATGAAGGACGCCGCGCTCGAGCAGCGCGCCGAGTCGATCGAGCGCGGCGCTGCGCACTTCGCGCTGTCCACCGAGGAGAACACCTCGGGCTACGGCTGCGCGCAGTGCCACGGCGCCAACGCGCAAGGTGGCGTCGTGCCCAACTTCAAGTCCGCCCCGACCTCGAAGCCGGTCGACTACCCGGCGCCGAACCTGCGCGAGGTGTTCCAGCGGCAGCTCGACGCGAAGAAGACGCCGACCGAGGCGTACCGCTTCGTCTACGAGACGATCGCCGAGGGCCGGCCGGGCACGCCCATGGCGACGTGGGGGCTCGGCTACGGCGGCCCGCTGAACGACCAGCAGATCGAGGACATCATCAACTACCTCATCTCCATCCAGGAGGGGATCCCGAAGGGCGTGAAGCTCGCGGTCGGCGCATCCCGCGGCCCGTTCTCCCGGCTGATCGCCTTCGGCTCCGAGTCCCGCTAGCGCTCACATGACACGAGTTCCGAACGACCAGGAAGGTCCGACGTGCTGAACGTCTACGCCGCCGCCGCGCACCCCGCCGGGGCTGCGCTCCTCGCGAGCGGGGAGCACGAGGCGCCGAAGGGGACGACCGCGGTCGTCGCGGTCGCCCTGATGTTCGGGATCCTCTGCGGTGGCATCTTCATGCTGCTGCAGAGCAGCTTCGGGCCGAAGATCGGCTACCTGGTCACCGGGACGGCGTTCTGGGGCTCCTGCTTCGTGCTCTCCCTGCTGTGGTTCACCGGCGTACCTGGGATCCCGCTGCCCAACACCCCGTTCGGCAACATCCCGGACGTCCCGACGTCGACGCCCCGCTTCCTCGGGCCGCAGGGCGAGCAGTCGAGCTGGCAGGTCGTCGACACCGACGCCGAGCGACGCCGGTTCCCCACGGACGAGGCGGAGTTCATCGAGGTCAGCCCGGACCTGACCGACCAGGGGCTGACCGCCGAGATCACCGCGGCCGAGACGGCCGCTGCCGAGGTGATCGGGCCGGCGTACGCGACGGAGCTCGGCGTCGAGGAGACGGCCATCCTGCCGGACGCGACGTTCCAGATCACCAGCACCGAGATCATCCGCGCCAACCGCAAGGTCACCCGCGCCCGGGTCACCACCGGTCCCGCAGACGCCAACCCGACCAACACCGAGGACCAGAAGGCGCTCATCGCGAAGATCAAGCCGAAGACCTTCATCCTCGCGCTGGAACCCGGGTCGCTGAGCAAGCCGACCTACTACTCGATGGCTGCGTCGCTGGTGCTCTTCGTCCTGCACGCGCTCGGTCTCGGCCTGCTCGAGCTGCGCGCTGCACCGGCCCCGCTGGGTGCGCCGGAGCGCGAGAAGGTCTCCGCTTAGCACCCATCGCTGCGCAATCCTGTGGACTGCGGCAGCAAGATCACGCGGTTCGGGGTCGAGTCGGGTGCTAGGCGCCGGGGGGGACGTCCTTGCGGGAGGCCTCGCCGGCCGGCTCGGTGTAGGTCACCGAGACCAGTCGGCTGTCCTGGAAGGTCAGCGACGTCAGGCTGGCCAGCCCGCAGAGCCGGCGGTCCGGGCGGTGCCACAGGCGCCGTCCCTCGACGAGGCGACGTGTCACCCAGATCGGCAGCTGGTGGCTCACGCACACCGCCTCGTGGCCGCGGGCCTCGTCGCGCGCGTCGCTGACGGCAGCCAGCACTCGCGCCGCCACGTCGGCGTACGCCTCTCCCCACGAGGGCGTGAAGGGGTCGTAGAGGTGCCGCCACAGCGCCGGGTCCCTGAACGAGCCAGCGCCGAACTCGACGGTGCGGCCCTCGAAGACGTTGTCGCTCTCGATCAGCCGGTCGTCGACCCGCGGCACCAGTCCGAGGACCTTGGCGAGCGGTTCGGCCGTCTGCTGCGCCCGCTCGAGCGGCGACGTGACGAGAGCCGTGACATCGCGGTCGCGCAGCGCCTCGGCCGCGGCCAGCGCCATCGACTCGCCCGCGGCCGAGAGCCGGAACCCGGGGATCCGCCCGTAGAGCACCTTGTCGGGGTTGTGCACCTCCCCATGACGGAGCAGATGCACGACGGTGCGCTCGGTCATCGCTCGCCCGCTCGCGCCGCAGCCCGGGCGGCGTGGGGCGCGGCAGCCGCGACGACGGCCATCGCGTCGTCGTCGTGCGCGGCCGAGACGAACCACGCCTCGTAGCCGCTCGGCGGCAGGTAGACGCCGTGGTCGAGCATCGCGTGGAAGAACGCGGCGTAGCGGGCGGAGTCCTGGCGCGACGCCGTGGCGTGGTCCACGACCGGTGCGTCGGTGAAGAAGACCGAGAACAGGCTGCCGGCCGTGTTGAGCCGGTAGGGGACGCCGACCTCGTCCAGGGCCTCGGTCACCGCCGCGGCGACGTGCGACGCGGTCTTGTCCAGGTGCGCGTACACGTCAGGCGTGCACGCACGCAGTGTCGCGAGCCCAGCGGCCACCGACACCGGGTTCCCGGAGAGCGTCCCGGCCTGGTACACCGGGCCGAGCGGCGCGAGCAGCGCCATGACGTCGGCCCGTCCGCCGAACGCGGCTGCGGGGAGCCCACCGCCCATCACCTTGCCGAACGTCGCGAGGTCCGGCCGGACCCCCTCGAGGCCGAACCAGCCCTGCTCGCCGACGCGGAACCCGGTCAGCACCTCGTCGACGACGAGCAGCGCCCCGTAGCGGTCGCACACCTCGCGCAGCCCGGCGTTGAAGCCGGGGAGCGGGGCGACGACGCCCATGTTGGCCGCCGCCGCCTCGGTGATGACGCAGGCGATCTCCGCGCCCGCCGCCTCGAATGCCGCCTCGACAGCGGCCAGGTCGTTGTACGGCAGCACCAGGGTGTCCGCGGTCGTCGCCGGGGTGACACCGGCGCTGTCCGGCAGGCCCAGCGTGGCGACGCCGCTGCCCGCGCTGGCCAGCAGCGCGTCGACGTGGCCGTGGTAGCAGCCGGCGAACTTGACCACCTTGCGGCGACCGGTGAACCCGCGGCACAAACGCACCGCCGACATCGTCGCCTCGGTGCCGGAGCTCACGAGACGGACCTGCTCGACGTACGGGAGGCGGTCGACGATGAGCTCCGCGAGCTCGACCTCGTCCGGCGTCGGCGCGCCGAAGCTCGTCCCCGCCGCCGCCCGCGCGGTGATCGCCGCGACGACCGCGGGGTGCGCGTGGCCCAGGACCATCGGCCCCCACGAGCAGACCAGGTCGACATAGCGCCGACCGTCGGCGTCGGTCAGCCACGCGCCCTGCCCGCTGACCATGAACCGAGGGGTGCCGCCGACGGCGCGGAACGCCCGTACCGGCGAGTTCACGCCGCCCGGCGTGACCGCCGAAGCGCGGCGGTACAGGTCCTCGGATGCGATGGTGGGCATGCCCGCATTCTGGTCGGGGCCGGCGCTCGAGCCGAATCGGGCGGCGCTCAGCGGACGCGGTGCGCGAGCTCGGTCGCCCAGTAGGTCACGACGATGTCCGCGCCGGCCCGGCGGATCGACAGCACGCTCTCCACCATCGCCCGCTCGCGGTCGATCCACCCGCGGGCGGCGGCCGCCTCGACCATCGCCATCTCACCGGAGACCTGGTACGCCGCGACCGGCACGGTGACCGCGTCGGCGACCTGGCGGACGACGTCGAGGTAGCCACCGGCGGGCTTGACCATGACGGCGTCGGCACCTTCCGCGATGTCGAGCGCGATCTCCCGCAGCGCCTCTCTCGCGTTACCCGGGTCCTGCTGGTAGGACGATCGGTCGCCGGAACGCGGCGCGCACTCCGCTGCGTCGCGGAACGGCCCGTAGAGCGCGGACGCGAACTTGGCGGAGTACGCGAGGATCGCGACGTCGAGGAACCCGGCGCCGTCGAGCGCGCCGCGGATGGCGCCGACCTGCCCGTCCATCATCCCGCTCGGCGCGACGACGTCAGCGCCGGCCCGCGCCTGCGCAACGGCCACGGCGGCGTACCGCTCCAGCGTGCGGTCGTTGTCGACGGTGCCGTCCTCGAGCAGCACGCCACAGTGCCCGTGGTCGGTGTACTCGTCGAGACAGCAGTCGGTGATGACCACGGCGCTGTCGCCGAGCTCGACGCGCAGGTCGCCTACGGTGACCTGCACGATCCCGGCGGGGTCGTCGGCGGCGCTGCCCCGGGCGTCCTTCGCCGCCGGCACGCCGAAGACCAGCAGCCCTCCGACGCCCGCCTCCGTCGCCTCGACGGCCGCCTTCCGCGCCGACTCCCGCGTGTGCTGCAGCACGCCGGGCATGCTGGCGACCGCCTGCGGCTCGGCGATTCCCTCCTTGACGAACAGCGGCAGGACGAAGTCCGCCGGGCTCAGTCGAGTCTCGGCGACGAGGCGGCGCAGAGCCGGCGTCCGCCGGAGCCGGCGCGGCCGGGCCGCGGGGAAGGCGCTCGGGTCGGTCACCGGCGACCCCGCGCTCGAGGCGCGCCCGGCGACGCGGGCGCGGCCACCCGGGCGGCCGGGCGCGGGGTACGCCGCTTGGCGGTGGTCTTCACCGGCGGGGCGGGCGGAGCGGCGCGCTCGGCGAGCACGTGGGCCGCGAGCGCGGCGGCCAGCCCGGCGACTGACGGCGTCTCGGCGATGACGTCGACGCGGAGGCCGAGCTCCGCCGCCGTTGCCGCCGTCTGCGGTCCGATGGCGGCGATCCTCGTCGACGCGGCAGGCTTGCCGGCGAGGGCGATCAGGTTGCGCACCGTCGACGACGAGGTGAAGAGCACGGCGTCGAAGCCACCCGACCGTACGGCGTCGCGCAGCTCGGCCGGCGGCGGCTCCGCGCGCACCGTTCGGTAGGCCGTGACCTCCTCGACCGCCCAGCCCTTCGCCTTCAGGCCGGAGACGAGCGCCTCCGTCGCGATGTCCGCGCGCGGCAGCAGCACCCGGTCGAGCGGGTCGAGCTGGTCGTCGTGCCACGGCCAGTCCTTGGCGAGCGACTCGCCGGACATGTCCTTCGCCGGCACGAGGTCGGCGCGCAGGCCGAAGGCGCGCAGCGCGTCCGCGGTCGCGTCGCCCACCGCCGCGATGCGCACGCCGGAGAACACCCGGGCGTCGAGCCCGATCTCCTCGAGCCGCTCCCGGACCGCGCGGACGGAGTTGGTCGACGTGAAGGCGACCCAGGCGTAGCGGCCCTGGACGAGCCCGGCCACCGCGCGTTCCATCGGCGCGTCGTTGCGCGGCGGCTCGATGGCGATGGTCGGCAGCTCGACCGGCGTCGCGCCGAGCAGCCGGAGCTGCTCCGACAGGCTGCCCGCCTGCTGGCGGGTCCGCGGCACGAGCACGCGCATGCCGAACAGCGGCCTCGACTCCCACCAGGAGAGCCGCTCCCGCAGCCGCACCACGTCGCCGATCACGGTGACCGCGGGTGCGGTCATCCCCGCCGTCGTCGCCTCGTGCTCGATGGTGTCCAGGGTGGCGACGACGGTGCGCTGCTCGGCCGTCGTGCCCCACCGGACCATCGCGACCGGGGTGTCGCCGGGGCGGCCGTGCTCGACGAGCTCGGTCGCGATCTTGCCGATCTTCTCGGCGCCCATGAGCAGGACGAGGGTGCCGGGGCCGGCCGCGAGCGCCGCCCAGTCCACCTTGCTGCCGGTCTCGCCGGGGTCGACGTGGCCGCTCAGGATCGCGACGTCCTGCGTGACCCCGCGGTGCGTCACCGGGATGCCGGCGTACGCCGGCACGGCGACCGCAGACGTGACGCCGGGCACGACCTCCCAGGGAACGCCGGCCTTGACGCAGGCCTCCGCCTCCTCGCCGCCGCGGCCGAAGACGAACGGGTCGCCGCCCTTCAGGCGGACGACGTCCTTGCCGGCCTTCGCGCGGCTGACCAGCAGGGCGTTGATCTCCGCCTGCGTCATGCCCTCGCCGTGCGGCGCCTTGCCCGCGTGCACGACCTCGACATCCGGGCGGCAGTGGTCGAGCAGCTCGGCGGGCGCGAGGCGGTCGATCACGACGACGTCGGCCGTCGCGAGCAGGTCGCGGCCGCGGACCGTGACGAGACCGGGGTCGCCGGGACCGGCGCCCACGAGCGCCACGGTCCCAGGCTGCTTCGTCCGTCGGGTAGTCATCGCGCCCTCATCAGCTCGGCCGCCCCGTCCGCGAGCAGCTCGTCGGCGAGTGCTCGTCCCAGGGCGTGGGGATCGGTGATGGCACCGACTGCGCTGCGGCGCAGCACGTCGCTGCCGTCGGGCGCGCATGCTGCGGCCCGGAGGTAGATCTCGTCATCGGCGATGTCGGCCAGCGCGGCGACCGGGGCCGTGCAGCCGGCCTCCAGCGCGCCGAGCAGAGCGCGTTCGGCGTCGACCGCCGCGCGCGTCGCGGGGTCATCGAGACCGGCGAGCAGCGCGCGCAGCTCGTCATCACCAGCGCGGCACTCGATGGCGAGAGCGCCCTGCGCCGGTGCCGGGAGCATCTGCAGCGGGTCGAGCACCTCGGTGACCGCGTCGAGCCGGTCCAGCCGGGCGAGCCCGGCCCGCGCCAGCACGACCGCGTCGACCTCGCCGTCGATCGCCATCTTCAGCCGGGTGTCGACGTTGCCGCGGATCGCGACGACGTCGAGGCCGAGCCCGAGCGCCCAGAGCTGCGCCGCGCGGCGCGGCGAGCCGGTGCCTACGCGGGTTCCCGGCGCCAGCTCGCCCAGCGTCAACCCCGCCGGACTGCACAGCACGTCCCGTGGGTCCTCGCGAGCCGGCACCGCGACGACGACCAGTCCCTCGGCGACCGCGGTCGGCAGGTCCTTGTAGGAGTGGACCGCGAGGTCGATCTCGCCGCGGAGGAGCGACTCGCGCAGCGCCGTGACGAAGACCCCGGTGCCGCCGATCTGCGCGATCGCGGCAGCCGAGCGATCGCCCTCGGTGGAGATCTCGACCAGCTCGACGTCGCGGCCGAGCACGCCCACGACCGTCGCGGCCACGCCGCCGGACTGGGCGAGTGCGAGAGCCGAGCGGCGGGTCCCCAGCCGCAGCGCGGTCACGACAGCCCCTCGTCGGCGAGGCTCGCCGCGGAGATCGCCTGCGTCACCTGCGGGTCGAGCCCGAACAGCTCGCGCAGCGCCTCGGCGTAATGGTCCCCGCCCGGCGACTCGGCCAGCTCCTTCACTCGCACGGTCGGTGCGTGCAGGAGCTTCTCGACGACACGTCGTACGGCGGAGTGCACCTCCGACTGCTGCCGCGCGTCGAGGTCCGGCACGCGCTGCAGCAGCCGGCCGAGCTCTGCCTCGATCACTGCGTCGGCCTTGGCGCGCAGCGCGACGACGGTCGGTGCGACCTTCATCGCCCGCTGCCACCCGAGGAAGAGGGCGACCTCCTCGCCGATGACGCGTCGCGCCTCGTCCAGGTCCGACGGGCCCGCGTCGCCGGCGTCAAGGGTCTGCCGGAGAGCGTCCAGGTCGGTCAACGTCACTCCGGACAGCAGCCGCACCGACGGGTCGATGTCGCGCGGCAGTGCGAGGTCGAGGAACGACACCGGGCGGCCCTGTCGGGCAGCCACCGCGCGCTCGACGACGTCGGACGCGACCACCACCCCAGAGGCGCCGGTGGAGGAGATCACCACGTCAGCGGCGGAGATCTCTGCCTCGAGGTCGTCGAGCCCGACCGCGCGGCCGCCCAGCGCGCCGGCGAGCTCGTCGGCGTGGGCGGGCGTGCGGTTGGCGACGACGACCTGGCCGACCCCGGCCCCGCGCAGGGTGTGACCCGCCAGCGCGCCCATCGCCCCGGCGCCGATGATCAGCACCGGGCGGTCCTGCAGCGACCCGAGCGCGCTCTCGACCACCCGGACGCCGATCTCGACGAGCGAAGCGCCGGCGCGCCCGATGTCGGTCTCGCTCCGGACGCGCTTGCCGACGCGCAGGGCGTGCGGCACCAGCTGCCAGAGCAGCCGGCCGATCGCCCCGTTGTCCTGCGCGGTCGTGAGCGCCGCCCGCAGCTGGCCGATGATCTGGCCCTCGCCGACGACCATGGAGTCCAGCCCGCTGGCGACCGAGAACAGGTGCTGGACGGCGCGGTCCTCGTAGTGGACGTAGAGGTGCTCGGTCAGGACCTCCGACGGCACGCCGGACACCCGGCTGAGCAGGTCGCTGAGCTCCTGGACCCCGCCGTGGAACCGGGCGACGTGGGCGTAGATCTCGACCCGGTTGCAGGTCGACAGGACGAGCGCCTCGGCGACATGGTCGCCGGACTGCAGCTCGTGCAGTGCCTTCGGCACGTCGGCGGTCGGGATCGACGTGCGCTCGACCAGGTCCAGGGGGGCGGAGTGGTGGCTGATGCCGACCACGAGGACGCTCATCCCGGCGCTCCGGCGGCCGTAGCGCTCCGCAGGCTGGACACGCCTGCCTTGCGCTGCTCGTGGAACGAGAGGATCTGCAGCTCGATGGAGAGGTCGACCTTCCGCAGGTCGACACCGTCCGGGACGGTCAGCACGACGGGCGCGAAGTTGAGGATGCTGGTCACGCCCGCCGCGACGAGCCGGTCGCACACGTCCTGCGCCGCGCCGGCCGGCGTGGCGATGACCCCGATCGAGATGTCGTTCGCACGGACCAGGTCCGTGAGGTCGTCGAGGTGGCTGATGCCCACTCCGCCGACCTGCTCGCCCACGCGTCGACGATCGGTGTCCACCAGCGCGGCAACCCGGAAGCCACGCTGGGCGAAGCCGCCGTAGTTGGCGAGCGCGTGTCCGAGGTTGCCCAGGCCGACGATGGCGACCGCGCGGTCCTCGTTCAGGCCCAGCTCACGTGAGATCTGGTAGATCAGGAACTGGACGTCGTAGCCGACGCCGCGGGTCCCGTAGGACCCGAGGTGACTGAGGTCCTTGCGCACCTTCGCCGAGTTGACCCCGGACGCGACCGCCAGGCCGTCCGAGGAGACCGTGCTCTCGGCCGCCTCCGCGAGCCCGACGAGAGCCCGCAGGTAGACCGGTAGACGGGCCACCGTCGCCTCGGGGATCCCGCGGTCGGCGCCGCGTGGGCCACGCCTCGACTGCGGCAACCGACGCTCCTCGAACGGTGGTCCCGGGCCGGTGCGGATCCGGGCGGGGTCCGCGGCACCCGATCGGCTCGCGCGGACTTTGTGACATTGAGAATACGCCTTGTGAACGAGCGCACAAACTCGGCGGAGTGCGCTCCGGGCTCGGTCAGCGAGCCAGCGCGCGACGCAGCCGGGCCTCCTCGACGGCCCAGTAGCCGTGCTCCGCCCCGTCGACCAGGAACACCGGGAGCCGGTCGCCGTACTCGGCGAAGTCGGCCGGGTCGGCCGTCGCGTCACGCTCGTCGAACGGCACCCCCAGATCGGCCGCGATGCGCATGAGCTCGGTTCGCGCGGTGTCGCAGGCCGGGCAGCCGGGCTTGGCGACCAGGGTGAGGCGGTGGTCAGCGGGGGGCATGGGCGGCCTCCTCCCGCACCACCGGCGGTGGCTCAACCGGCGGACGCACGCCCGGCCCCAGTCGCTCGCCCGGGACGAGCGTCTCCGCCGTCTCGGCGGCGCGCCGCCGTCGCCGAGCGGCGCGGTGCGCGCCGGGCCGCCGGGAGGCCACCACGAAGCCGGCGTACATCACCGCGGCCCCCAGGGCGAGCGTCGCCGCCACCGAGCCGGCCTCACCCAGGAAGGTCAGGGCGCCGCTCGTCGCGGCGATGAGCACGCCGACCACGATCAGCAGCGTGCCCTTGAAGCGCGCGCGGGCGGCCGGGCCGCCCCCGCGGGATCGCCAGCCGGACCACAGCGTCCCCCCGACCACGGTCAGCGTGCCGACCGCGTTGCTGCTGACGATGAGGCCGTAGCGGACGCCCGCGGGGAAGTAGTCCCGCCCGTGCGGCAGCGACGAGGAGAACTCGGGAGCGCCGTCGACGAACGGGACAGCGCCGAGCACGAACGCGCCGTTCACCGAGAGGACGATCAGGAAGAAGAGCACGACTCGCGCGACCTGCGGCCGGACGAGCAGCTCGATCTCGCCCATCGCCAGCCACGGCACCGACAGCATCGCGCCGGCGATGTAGAACGTGCGGAAGCTCGCGGAGCTCCAGCCGAACGCGGTCCCGTACCAGAGCGCGGCGCAGCCGATGGTGAACAGCGCGAGCGACACCGCCCAGGAGCGCAGGTACGCGCGCCGGCTCAGCGACCACCGGCGGGCCAGCGCGAGGGTGAACTCGAAGGAGATCACGGTCGCCACCAGCGGCAGAACTGCCTCGCCGCGCACTGCAGCCCCCGCTCAGCCGGCGGCTGCGTCGAGCTCGCGCAGTCGGCCCTTCGACACCTTCCCGGTGGCCCCGTGCGGCAGCTCGTCGACGAACTCCACCGCGGTGGGGCACTTGAACCGGGCGAGCGAGCGGCCGCAGTGGGCGATGAGCTCCTCGGCCGTGACACGCGCGCCGGGCGCGGTGACCACGAGGGCCTTCACGCCCTGCCCGGTGTAGGGGTGCGGGATGCCGAGCACCGCGGCCTCGACGACGTCGGGGTGCGCCACGATCACGTCCTCGACCTCACGCGGGTAGACGTTGAAGCCGCTGACGAGGATCAGCTCGGTACGCCGGTCGACGAGGTGGTAGTCCCCGTCGTCGTCGACGTACGCGACGTCCCCGGTGGGCCACCACCCTTCGGCGTCCGGTCCACCGGTCCCGTCCGGCCAGTAGCCCGAGAACAGGTTCGCGCCGCGGACGACGATCTCCCCGGGGTCACCGCGCTCGGGCTCGTCGCCGGACTCGTCGACGAGCCGCAGCTCGATGCCCGGGATGGGCCGCCCGATCGAGTCCGGCTTGGCGACCTCGCTCATCAGCGTCGTCGTGAGCACGGGCGCCGTCTCGGTCAGCCCGTAGCCTTCGAAGACGTGGTGCCCGGTTACGTCGAGGATCCGGCGGAGGACGGCCGCCGGGAGCGGAGCGGCGCCCGAGACGGCGAGCCGCACGGAGCTGAAGGCGTCGCCGAGGTCCGAGAGCATCGACCACGCGACGTACATGGGTGGCGCGCCGATGACGTTCGTGACGTGGTGACGCCGCATCTCGTCGAGGGTCTCGACCGGGTCGAACCGCTCCACGAGCACCCCGGTCGCTCCGTGCTTGACGACCGCCCCGAGCCCCGCGTTGAGCGCGTAGATGTGGAACAGCGGCAGGACGAGCAGCACCACGTCGTCGTGGTCGACGACTGCCGGCTCGATCCGGGCGCACTGCTCGAGGTTGGCGAGCAGCGCCCGATGGCGCAGCATCGCGCCCTTCGGGCGGCCGGACGTGCCCGACGTGTAGATGAGCACAGCGAGGTCGTCGTCACCGGCACCCGCGTCGAGCCGACCGGTCCCGCCGAGCGCGACGACGTCGTCGAACGTCGTGGCGCCGGCGGCGGCGCTGGTCGCGTCCGCGACGACCACGTGCTCGAGCGCGGGAACCTCGTCGACCAGCGCGAGCAGGTCGGCGGCGGCGGCCCGGTGCCCGACCACGGCCCGCGCACCGGAGTCGGCCAGCACGTGCTCGAGCTCGCTCGGCGTGTACGCCGTGTTGACGGGCAGCGCGACGAGCCCGGCGCGGAGCGCGCCGAAGTACCCCGTGACGAAGGAGGGGGTGTTGCCGAGGGCGAGCGCGATGCGGTCGCCGGGCCGAAGGCCCAGCGCGAGCAGGCCCCGGCCCACCGCGTCGACGTCACGGTCCAGCTCGCCCCACGTCAGCACCGCGTCGCGGTGCCGCAGAGCGGCCTTGTCCGGGTCGGCCGCGGCGGCGTCGCGGACCAGGTCGGCGAGGTTCACGTGCGGAGTGTTGCACAGTTGCAACCGCCCCTGCGGCACCGTCGGCCGAGGCGCGCAGGTACCCGTTCGGCGCAGCCGACGTACCTCCGGACGGATGCGCATCCACCGCCTCACATGTCCGATCTCGACGCCATGAGCGGTCACGGGCACGCACGCCGCGGGCCCCTTCGTCGCGGTCGCCCGGCGCAACCGGCGACCGGGCCTGGCGTGGCCGCGCGGTGGGTCGTCGGGGCGAAGTCGGTCCTGCGCGCGCTCGACTCGCCGGACCCGCCGAGCTGCGTCGTGATCGCCCGCGACGCGCCGGCGGACCTGGTCGAGCCGGTCCGCGCCCGCGCTGCAGAGCTGCGGTTGGAGGTGCTCGAGGCCGAGTCCGCGATCGCGCTCGGCCACGCCTGCGGGGTGACTCGTCCGGTTGCGACCGCTATGCGCTCCGGACTCCGCGGGTGACCGAGGTCGCGTTCTCGGCCGTCATGGGCGTGCTGGCCGGCTGACGATCAGCCGCCGCGCGACCGCGCGGTCGGGGATGCCGACGCCGGCGACGCCTGCGTCGGCTCCGGCGTCGGCTCCGGCGTCGGCTCCGCGCTAGGACTGCCGCCCACGGTCGGCAGCGGCCCGGGACCCGACGTCGTCGGGGCTGCGGAGGGCGCTGCGCTCGGGCGGACGGTCGGTGCGGCGGAAGACGCCATCGGTGACGGGGTCGCGGATCGCCGCCGCGGCTTTCGGCTCGCCGTGGGCGACGGCGACGCACCCTCGACCTCGGCCTCCTCCCGCGCGCGGAGCTCCTCCGCGGTACGGAAGATCGTCGCGAACAGCTTCGCCGGCACGGCGCCGCCCGTGATGCCGCCCCGGACGCCCGCGACGTTGCGCACCGGGACGAAGCCCTCGCGATGCCCGACCCAGATGCCGATGCAGAGCGGCTGCTTCTCGTCCTCCGTGCAGCCGACGAACCACGCGTCGGTCGCGCTGTCGCTCGTCCCGGTCTTGCCGAACACCGGCACGTCGAGCTTCGCCGCCACCGCGGTGCCGCGGGTGACGACGCCGCGCAGGACGTCGACCACCTCGTCGGCGACCGGTGCGGGAAACACGCGAGCGCCCGCCGGCTTGGACTCGGGCTGCACGAGCTCCCCTGTGAAGGTGTTGGTCGCCCCGCCGCCCTTGCGGATCTCCAGCGTCGTGCGCACCGGCAGCCGAACGCCGTGGTTGGCCAGCGTCGCGAAGCCCTGGGTCAGCGACAGCGGGCTGATCGCGATGCCGCCGCCGAGGCCCATCGACGGCACCTTCAACGGATCGACCGGGAAGCCCTGGCCCGGTCCCGCGCCGCGCACTCCGGCGGCCAGCGCGGCGGCCTTCACCTTGTCCTGGCCGATCTCGTCGGCGAGCTTCACGTAGATCGTGTTGGTCGACTTCTCCATCGCCCGGCGCAGGGTCTTCGTCCCGCCGCCGCGGGCGTCACCACCCGCCTCTGTGTAGTTGCAAGGCCGGTAGCCGTCGGGATAGGCGGGGGAGCGACGACGGAGCTGGATGCAGCCGGGGTCCCGGTAGGTGTCGGTCGTCTTCTTGCCCGCGAGCAGCGCGCTCACGAGCGTGAAGGGCTTGATCGTCGACCCCGTCGAGCGGTACGCGTTCGTCGCGAGGTTCAGCCCGCCGCGGCGGAACGCGCTCGAGTAGATCGCCTTGAGATCGCCGTTCCGCGGGTCGATCGCGACGATCGCCGTGTCCGGGTCGCCGAGGCGGTGGCCGGGATCCGTCCTGGGCAGGTCAGGCGTCCCGGGGTCCGGGAAGAGGGCGCGCGCTGCCTGATTGATCGCCTGCTGCAACGTCAGGTCCAGGGTCGTGCGCACCTTCAAGCCGTCGCGGAAGATCGCCTCCGGGTCGTCGCCGTACAGCTTTTCCAGCTCGAGCTTGACGAGGTCGGCGAACTCCGGCGCCTCCGTCGGCAGCTCCGGGTCCCGCCGGCGAACGATGTCCTTCGGTCCGCGGATCTCGCGGTAGGCGTCGGACGCCTGCTGCGTCGTGATCATGCCCTCGACGTACATGCGGTTGAGGACGTCACCCTGCTTCTCGCGCGCTCGCGCGAAGTTGCGCACGGGGTTGCGCGCCGACGGCGCCGGGATGATCGCGGCCAGCATCGACGCGCGCGCCAGGGCGAGGGACGGTCTGCGCTCCTTCGTCCGCAGGTCCACCTCGAGGTCGATCGCCTTGACCCCGAAGTAGTACCGCGCCGCGGCGTCCACGCCGTAGACGCCGTTCCCGAGGAACACCCCGTTCAGGTACGCCGTGAGGATGTCCGACTTGCTGCGCTTCTGCTCGAGCCGGAACGCGATCGCCGCCTCGCGGATCTTCCGCAGCGCCGAGCGCTCGTTGCCGACGTAGACGTTCTTGACGTACTGCTGAGTGATCGTGGAGCCGCCCTGCTCGGCGCGCTTGGCCCGGAGGTCGCGGTACGCCGCGCGGAGGATGGCGATGACGTCGACGCCGTTGTGGTCGAGGAAACGCGCGTCCTCCGCGGCTACCACCGCCTGGCGCAGCACGTCGGGGATGTCGTCCGCAGTCGCGTCGCTGCGGATCTCAGGTGCCCGGATGCTCGCGACGAACCGGTTGTCCGACCCGAGCAGGACCACCGACTGCGGTGCCGGCGGCAGGGCGAGGTCGATCGGGGCGAGCAGCAGTCCGGCGATGAAGCTCAGCGTGCACACGAGGGCTGCCGCGCTGGTCCAGCCCACGATCTGGCCGGCGACCGGCCGGCGCGCGCGCCGCGGGGTGCGACCGCGAGACGCTGATATGGGCATGGATTCGAGGGTACCCGGGCTACGCTCGCCGCCTGGGCCGTGGGCTCGGCGGGAGGATGGACGAGATGTCGGTCCGCGTGATGGTGGTCGACGACACCGACCACGTCCGCACGATGCTCACCGAGATGCTGACCCTCGGCGGGTTCGACGTCGTCGCGTCATGTGCGGGCGCTGATGAGGCGATCGCGCGTGTCGACGCCGCGAATCCGCAGGTCGTCATCATGGATCTGCGGATGCCCGACCGCGACGGCCTGGAGTGCACGCGCGAGCTCAAGGCGCGCCGGCCCGGGCAGGCCGTGATCCTCTACACCGCCTACCTCGACGACGACACCGAGTCGAGTGCCCGGGACGCCGGAGTCGCCCTGTGCGTGGCGAAGGCCGGGGGGCTGTCGGAGCTCGAGCGCGAGGTGTCCCGGCTCGCGCTGGAGATGGTCCAGGGGCAGGACCACGCGGGCGACGCCTGACCGGGCTCGTCTCGCGGAGCCGGCGGACATATCCGGACAATTGCGACCACGCATCAAGAACTCGTCCGATCCCGCCGACCGAGTAGTGAGCGAGCCGTCGGATTCTGCGACGGCCGCCGCCGTACCATTCCCTCCGCCCTGCCCCAGCGCCGATCCACGAGGAGCACCCATGCGTGGCCCCACGGCCGTCGCCGTGCTCGTGCTGCTCGCCGTGATCGTGCTCGCGTTCGGCGCGCAGGTCCTCCGGACGCGGTGAGCCCACCGTGACCCGACCGGTCCCGCGCCTGGGGCCAGACCTCGACGGCCTCGCCGACCTGCGGTCGGCGCTGCTGCCGCACCGCACCGACCCACGGGGCCGTGCCGCGCGGGCGGTCGAGGCGGCCCCGACAGCGCGCACGATGCCTGGGCCCCGCGGGAGCGCGGGCGGCCGGGTGGTGCCGGACGCCGAGCCCGTCGAGGACCCGACCGGCGACGGATCGGGCGGCCTGAGCGCGGACGCGCTGGCCGGCATGGAGCTGGTCGCTCGCGCGCAGGCGGGCGACGCCGACGCGTTCGGCGAGCTCTACGACCAGTACGTCGACCTCGTCTACCGCTACATCTACTACCGCGTCGGCACCAAGGCGCTGACCGAGGACCTGGTGAGCGAGACGTTCCTCCGTGCGCTGCGCCGGATCTCGACGTTCACGTGGCAGGGCCGTGACTTCGCCGCCTGGCTGGTCACGATCGCGCGGAACCTGATAGCCGACCACTTCAAGTCGGGCAAGTACCGCCTCGAGGTTGCGACCGCGGACATGCTCGACGCCGACCGGGCGACCGACGGCCCGGAGGGCGAGGTCCTCGACGCGATCACCAACGCGTCCCTGCTCGATGCGGTGAAGCAGCTCAACTCCGAGCAGCAGGAGTGCGTCGTCCTCCGGTTCCTCCAGGGCATGTCGGTCACTGAGACCGCTCTGGCGATGGACAAGACCGAGGGCGCGATCAAGGCGCTGCAGTACCGCGCCGTGCGCACGCTCGGCCGGATGCTGCCGAAGGAGCTGCTGCTCTGATGGTGACGAGGACCTGGCTGGACCGCCGCCGCACCGCGGCGGTTCCGGACATTTCGGGACAGCAGCCGAGATCGGGCCGTAACCGCGGCCGGGGTCGGTCGTTGCTTCCCGTGAAGGAGGCATCGCCGTGATGCGCCGCCCAACCCGCTCCGCCGAGCAGTTCGCCGTCGCCGTCGACAGCACCAGCGTCGACGCGGCTCGCGACCCTGCCCTTTCGCCGCTGCTGGCGCTCGCTCAGCAGCTGCAGGCGCTGCCCCTGGGCCCGTCCGACGACTTCCGCACCTCGCTGCGCACGCGGCTGATGGCCGTCGCCGCCGTGGCGCCCGCTGAGCTGCCGGCACCCGGCGCGCTCGACCGAGCCCGGGACTGGGTGAGCGGCTGGCGGGTCCAGCGCGGCCTCGCCGCCGCCACCGCGAGCATGGCCGCCGTCATCGGGATCGCCGGCGTGAGCACGGCGGGCATGCGCTCCTTGCCCGGCGACCCCTTCTACTCCGTCAAGCGGACCACCGAGGGCGTCCAGCTGGCGCTGACCCGGGGCGACGTCGCCCGGGGCAAGCGCCACCTCGTCGTCGCCGAGACCCGCCTCGAGGAGGTCTCCAGTCTGGTCGGCGACCCGTCGGCCCTGGCCTACCTCGGCGCGGCCGACCCGTCCGTCGCGACGTTTGCCTTCGGCGGCAGCACCTCTGAGCTCGTGCGCGAGACCCTCCACGACATGGACGCGGCGACCCGCACCGGCACCCGCCTGCTCACCGAGGCCTACCAGGAGGACCGCGAGACGGCTCCGCTCAAGGCCCTCGCCTCGTTCGTCAAGCGCCAGAAGGCCGGACTGGCCGAAGTCCTGCCGGCCCTGCCGGCCGGCGCGCGTGAGGCGGGCGCGGCGTCTCTCCAGCTCGTCGCGGAGGTCGAGACCCGCGCCAACGCCCTGCTCACCAACGGCGTCTGCGGACCCGACTGCGCTCCCGCGCCGAGCGTGCCGATGACGGAGGAGCCCGCGGCGTCCCCCGCCCCGCCCCCCGCCCCCGCTCCGGACGGCAGCGATGACCTCGGTCCCGCGCCGTGCGACTGCGCGGCGCAGCCCACGCCGGAGCCCAGCCCCACCACTGACCCGCAGCCCCAGCCGTCCCCCTCTCCGACCTCGGCACCGGCCCCCTCGCCGAGCCCGTCGCCGAGCCGCGAGCCGCGGCTGTCCGACCTCGTGCCCTCCGCGGTCCCCGAGCCGGTGCGCTCGCCGGTCGTCGAGGTGATCGACACGATCGAGGACCTGCTCCCGACGCCGCTGCCGGCTCCCATTCCGATGCCGATCCCGGCGGCGGACACGACCTCGACCGCCTCGACGGCCGCCGCACCTTCCCCGGCTCCGGCGCCCGCTCCACGGCCCGCCGCGGGCCCGCTGCCGCTCTCGCCGCCCGAGTAGCTCCTTAGCCCCAGGCGCTGGTCCGGCCCCCC
This sequence comes from Mycobacteriales bacterium, assembly GCA_035536955.1. Taxonomy (GTDB): domain Bacteria; phylum Actinomycetota; class Actinomycetes; order BP-191; family BP-191; genus DATLNF01. The sequence goes on from DATLNF010000057.1 coordinate 18,963, forward strand.
GGGAACTCCCGGGGCGCCCCGTTCGTCCTTCCCGTGACCGCCGCCCCCCGCAGCTGTGCTGGTGACCGCACCCAGCCAGGCCGCCCGGGGGTGTCCTGGCTCGCCCCGATAACGGCGAAAAAATCTTCAAGCCGGGCCGTAACCGCGTCGACAACCATGTCGTTGAGGACTACGTCGGCGGCCCTCACGGGGGGGTCGGACCGGAGGATCCCGCTACCTGATGCGGAGGAATCCGGCAGACGGGGAACGCACTAGCCAGAAATGACTAGGAACTACCCCGACCGGCACTAAGATAGGTCGGCAACGCCAGGCCCAGAGCGGCCGGCATAGACGGAGGTCGGGAACATGGCACGTCTCACCACTCGCGCAGGGCGGCTCACCGCGCTCGCCCTCGCCACCGGCACCCTCGTGGTCGCCGGCACCGGGTCCGCCGGTGCAGCCACAGTCGCAGTGCCGGACGTGTTCGGCGGCAAGGCGCAGGGCACCGCGATCCACATCGAGGTCAACCTGCCCGTCGCGATCCCCGTCCCGGGTCTCGGCACGATCACCGGCCTCGTCCAGGACATCTCGTTCACCGAGGGGACGACCAACAAGGACGTCACCAGCGTCCTGAGCAACGCCAAGGCCGTGCTCGGCAACGGCATGCTCACCCCGCTCAACATCGTCTCCGAGGCCAGCCTGACCGGTAAGCCGAGCGACTCGAAGAGCCTCGTCTCCATCCCGGTCAACCCGCTCATCAGCGGTGGCATCGGCACGATCACGTCGAGCGTCTCGCCCGAGACGGCGACGTCCGCGCTCACCAGCACGTCGTCCTCGTCGCTCGCCAGCCTGCGCATCGGCCTCGGTGGCCTCACCGACTCGCTGCCGCTGAAGACGGACCTCGACGCCGCCCTCAACACCGTCCAGAGCACCGTGGACGCGACGCAGGGCACCCTGTCGAGCACGATCAACACCGCCCTCGACACGCTCAACGAGGTCTCCGCCGGCGCGACCGCTCCGGTCGCCGCTCAGGTCGAGGCCGTCGAGCAGCAGCTCACCACCCTGCTCGACCAGCTCCAGGGCACGCTGGCCAACCTCACGGCTGACAGCGACCTGCTCTCGCTGAGCCTGCTCGAGTCGTCCAACACCATCACCCGCAAGGGCGACATGGTCGAGGCTCGTGCGCTCTCCGCGATCGGCGGCCTGGACATCCTCGCCGGTCTCGTCCACGTGGACGCGATCAAGACCGAGTCGTTCTCCGCGGTCAACGGCCTCAAGGGCTCGGCCGCTGCCGACTCCCTCACGACCGTCCTCGGCCTCAAGGTCGCCGACGTGCTGGACCTCAAGCTCACCGACAAGGGCCTCTCGGGCACCGTCGCGGGCCAGGCCCTGCCGACTGCGGCACAGGACGCGGTCAACACCGTGATCAGCTCGGTCAACGGCCTGCTCGCCACGGCCGGTGTGAACATCGTCTACGGTCAGAAGACCTCCTCGGTCGACCCGGCCGGTCGCACCGCCTCCTCGTCCTCGCAGGGCGTGGGCATCGTCGTCAACCCGCCGGTCCTGGGTCTGGCCAAGCCGCTCCTCGCGGTCCAGCTCGTCCCCGCCGGCACCGCGGTGAACGCCGCTCGGCTCGCGAAGCCGGCTCCGGTCACCCCGCGGGTCAACACGCCTCGCTCGCTCCCCCGCACCGGTGCTCCTGAGACCGTTGCGATCGTGGGCGCCGGCCTCGTCGCCACCGCCGCTGTGGTGAGCCGCCGTCGCCGCCTCTCCACCGAGGCGTAAGCACTCTCGAAGTCCACGAACGCCCCCGGCCATCGGCCGGGGGCGTTCGTGCGTCCGGGGTCGGTAGCATCCGCGCCGACGACGGAGGGGTGCGCGAATGGGCTGGCTGCACCGCAGACGCGACGACGCCGACGTCTCAGCCGTCCTCGCCGGGGCAGCGTCGGCCGCCGCAGCCGAGGTCGAGGCCTCGCTCGCCGTACCTGCGGACCCCACCGCGGCGGCGTTCTTCGACTGTGACAACACCCTGATGCAGGGCGCGTCGATCTACTTCTTCGGCAAGGGCATGGCGGCCCGGAAGTTCATCACGACGAAGGACCTGGTCCGCTTCGGCTGGCAGCAGGTGGTCTTCCGGGTGGGCGGGCGCGAGCGGCACGGTGCGATGACCGAGGCGCGAGAGACCGCCCTGGGCCTGGTCGCCGGTCGCGAGGTCAGCGAGATCGTCCGGTACGGCGAGGAGATCTACGACGAGCTCATGGCGGAGCGCATCTACTCCGGAACTCGCGCGCTCGCCCAGCAGCATCTCGACGACGGGCAGCGCGTCTGGCTGGTCACGGCGACTCCCGTGGAGCTCGCGCGGATCATCGCCCACCGGCTCGGCCTCACCGGGGCGCTCGGCACCGTGAGCGAGGTGGAGGACGGTCGGTACACCGGCCGCCTGGTCGGGGAGCCGCTGCACGGCCCGGCGAAGGCCGAGGCGATCCGTGCGCTCGCCGAGCGGGAGGGCCTGGACCTCGCGCGGTGCTCGGCGTACAGCGACTCGGCGAACGACATCCCCATGCTCTCGGCGGTCGGTCACCCGGTGGCCGTCAACCCCGACTCTGCGCTGCGCGACCACGCGAAAGCGCAGGGCTGGGAGGTCCGTGACTTCCGCACGGCGCGCAAGGCGGCGAAGGTCGGGATCCCCGCGTTCGCCGGCGCGGGGGCCGTGTTCGGCGGCGTGCTGGCCGGGATGGCCTACCGCCGGCGACGCGCCGGCGGATGACGCCGGCCCGGCGTCTGACCCTCCCCTGCTACCCGGGCTCCCCTGACGACGACACCGGGGCGGCGCAGTCGCGCGGCCCCGGTGTCGTCGTACTGGCTAGCTGAACGGCGACGGCGCCTGGTAGCCCACGCTGGCCACCTCCGCGGTGCACGCGCTCGCCGTGTCCAGGTAGTTGTCACTGGTGCTGTCGAAGGTGACGCCCCAGGCGTAGACCCCGGCGAGGACCGCAACCGGGTTCGGCGTCGTCGCCGTACCGGCCGCGGACAGCGTGACGGGGCCCTGGGTGTTCAGCGCCGTGCCGGTGCAGCTGATCGAGGCGACGTCGGCGAACGGGCCGAACAGAGAGAACGTCACGGTCCCGGTCGGCGTACCCGCGCCCGGCACGCCGGACATCTTCACCGAGTCCGCGAGCAGGATCTTCGTCGCGATGCCGGGTGTTGCCGGCGTGACCTCCACCCGTTCGGCGGTGTCGCTGCACAGGCCGGTGACGGACAGGTTCTGCGCGTTACCGCTGTAGGACGCCACCCACTGGTAGAAGCCGACGGCGGTCGGCGTGAAGGCCGCGCTGACCGCCCTCGCAGTGGTGTCGGTGAGCCGGGCCGCGGCCACCGAGGCCGAGGTGAACACCGGGGTGCCGGTGCAGACGATCGCCGCGGCGGTGGCGAACGGGCCGTAGAGGTCGAACGTCACGGTGCCCGGCGCCGCCCCGCCGCTGGGGAAGTACCCGCCGGAGATGTTCGCGGTGTCGGAGAAGCTGTTGCCGTTGCCGACCGCGATCGTCGTCACGGACGGCGTCGTGGCGATCGCCGGCTGCCGTGGCCCCACGATCAGCGGTTCGGAGGAGCAGACGCTCTCCCCGGGCAGGTTGCGGCCGGCGCCGAGGTAGTTGGCCTTCCAGTACCACGTCCCGGGGTCGTCGAAGACCAGTGTGGGTGACGGCGGGACCACCCCGTTGGCAATGGTCACCGTGTGGCTGTTGGTACCCCCCGTGAACAGCGGATCCGTCGACGCGGTCGTGCAGGCGCTGTCGCGCCACAACGAGTAGGTCACGTCACCGGAGACCGTGCCGGATGTGCCCGACAGGGTCACCGTGTCGTAGACCTGGGCCGGCAGGGTCACCGTGTAGCTGCTCGGGCCAGCCGCTGTCGGGGCCAGGCTGCGATCGATCGCACCCAGCTCCTCGAACAGGTTGGTCGTCACGCCCGGCGGTTGACAGGTGTCGAACGAGTCCTCGGCGAAGTCCTTCAGCGTCGCCGTGAGCTCCCGCGAGGAGCGGGTCTCGGCGAACATCTGGCTGAAGCACGGCACGTTCTGGTTGCCGCCGTAGAGAGCGGTCAGGTCCAGGCCGGCCTCCACGAAGGTCCCCGGCTCGCGGACGCCCGGCGGACCCCAGGCAGTAGCGACGTTGCCGCTGTTGGTCGTCGCGCACAGGTCGGCCCCGGTACCGACGCTGTCGCAGTCGGCGTTGGTCACGCCGGTCGCGATCTCCAGGATCGCCAAGTTGCCAGCACTCGTTGTCGTCGTGTTCCCGCCGACCCACTTGTAGGCCGCTAGCTGCTCCACGTCGCCGCCGCTCTCGTAGTCGGCCACGACGAGGAGGTCACCGTTGGTCCGGCTGCCGTCGAACTCACCCTCGGCGAGGTTGCAGGTGAGCAGGTCCTGGTTGACCCAGAAGCCGGCGAACGCCGAACCCTCGTTCTGCTTGCGCTCCGCGCCCAGGTAGAGGATCAGGTGACCGGCTCGGGTCGCGTGGTCGGGCCCGACCTGGGCAAGCATCGCGTAGGCGTTGAACAGGTTGTCCTTGGGCGTCGGCGTGTGCTGGGTCTTGCACCCCCACGTGCCGATCGGGGCGATGTCCTTGACCCCGCCGCCGTTGGACGCGAAGTAGGAGTTGTCGTCGGCAACCGGGTCGGCGACGAAGGTGCGCTCCATCAAGGTGCCGGCCGTGCCGAGGCTGACCGTCGCGTCCGTTCCGGTACTGGTGAACAGGTCCTCCCAGTCCACCGGCGGCGCACTGCCCACCGGGTCGGGGTTGCTGTCCAGCTCGAAGATCCCGACGTCCCCGACGTCGCCCACCGCCGCCGAAGCTGCCGGCGCCAGCGCCACCGGCGTCACCAACGCCACCACCCCGACGAGCGCGCAGGCCATCCGACGGCGACGGCGGCACGCTCGAGTGACGAAACCTGTGGCCATGAGTGATCTCCCCCTCCGCTGCCCGGCGTGCGCCGTCGAGCGCGCTGTCCGGTTTCCCCCAGTTCGGGAGCGTGCGCCGCCACCTCCAGCGGCGCAAGATCAGCGGGCGTTGAGATGTCTCAACGCAGGTGACGGGTAGGCGACAGCAACGAGCTCGGCGTGCTACCGGGACGCGACAGACCCGCCGTCACCTGAGTCGACGAGGTGGACCACTGCTGATCTATTGGGCAGCCGCAGCTTGCGGACCACTGCAGCCACGTGGGTTCGCACCGTGACGGGGGACACGAAGAGCTCATGTGCGATCTCCGCGGTCGAGTGCCCCGCCACGAGCAGCTCCAGGACTTCGTGCTCGCGGTCGGTCAGCGCCGGCCGCTCCTGGCCCTCGATCGTCCGGCGGTACCGGTCGCGCCGGCGGAACTCGTCGTAGAGCGCGGGCAGCATCACCCGAGGGACCGACACCCCGCCACTCGAGACGTCGGCGACGACGTGTGCCAGCCGGCCCAAGCCCGCCCCCACCACCGCATAGCCCCGGGCGCCCAGTCGGATCAGGTCGAGGAACTCGGCAGTGTCGGGGACACGAGCCAGTACGACGACGGGCAGGTCGCGCTCGGTCTCGCACAGCCGCCGCACGGCGCCGCGGGCACCTTCGGCCACGTCCGCGTCGACGAGGCAGACTGCGGACCAGGCCACCGTCGTACTGCCGGCGACGCGGGCGGCGGACGTGGCGCGCACCACCGTCGCGAAGCGTGAGCCGGCGAGCGCCGCGGCTATCGCGTCGCAGAGTGCGGCATCGCAGGAGAGAAGGACCACGCGGTCTCGACGACCCGGCCGCTCCGCGCGCGCCGAGACCCTCCGCTGATCTGTAGCAACCTTGGTCATCCCCGCACCCCCCGGGCGACCTCTCGCCGTGACTACAGTGAGTCACCAGCCGTGTTCAAGGTGTCACCGCCGTGACATCCCGTCAACGCCGGGATCCGGAGGCCCCGCCGCTCCTCGGGGGGAGATCAGAAGAAGACGGAACGTCGCTGCATCAGCAGCCTGTAGAGCGTCTGCTGGATCGTCTCCCGGACCTGGTCGGTCAGGTTGAACACGAGCATGGGGTCGTCGGCCGCGGCCGGGCCGAGGTGCGCGGTCGGGATCGGCTCGCCGTACTCGATGAGCCACTTCGACGGCAGCGGGACGAGTCCGAGCGGACCGAGCCACGGGAACGTAGGGGTCACCGGGACGTAGGGGACTCCGAGCAGCCTGGCCAGCGGCTTGATGTTCCCGATCATCGGGTAGATCTCCTCGGCCCCGACGATCGAGCACGGGATGATCGGGACGCCGGTGCGCAGCGCGGCTGAGACGAACCCCCCTCGACCGAAGCGCTGCAGCTTGTAGCGCTCGCTGAACGGCTTGCCGATCCCCTTGAACCCCTCCGGCCAGACGCCGACCAGCTCGCCGGACGCGAGCAGCCGCTCGGCGTCGGCATTGCATGCGAGCGTGTGCCCGGCCTTGCGGGCGAGCGGCGCCACCACGGGGAGCGAGAAGACCAGGTCGGCGCCGAGCATCCGGAGGTGCCGGTGCGCGGGGTGCTGGTCGAGCAGGGGGAGGGCGGCGCCGATCGCGTCGAGGGGGAGCGTGCCGGAGTGGTTCGCGACCAGGAGCGCGCCCCCGGTGTCGGGGACGTGCTGCAGCCCGCGTGCCTCTACCCGGAAGTACCTCTCGTAGAGCGGCCGTACGGCGGTCATGAGGACGTTGTCGGCGAAGTCGGGGTCGAAGCCGAAGTCGTCGACCTGGTAGTCGCCGGTCAGCCGGCGGCGCACGAACGCCAGCACCCCGGCGAGCCGGCGCTCCCAGTCCGCGGGCGGCAGCGTCTCCGCGGACTCTGGTCCCTCCGTGTCGACGCGGCCCAGCGGGCGAGCCGGGACATCGGCGTCGCCGCGGCGGTCGATGGGGATCACGCGTGCCTCAGGCATGAATCCTCCGTCGCCGCTCGAGCTGGTCGACCACGGCGCGCTCGATCTCGGCGAGCCGCTCGGGCGTCACCACCGCGCTGAGCGCACGCCCGCGGACGAACTCGTCGAACGCCTCCAGCGTGGTGTGCTTCGGCTGGTAGCCGAACGAGTCGCGCAGGCGGGTCGTGTCGGCGACGCGCCCGTGCTGGAGGAAGCGCATCTGCTCCGGTGAGAAGTCGACGAGACCCGCGCGCCGCAGCGCCTGCCCGACGTACTGCACGAGCGGCGACAGCACGGGAAGCGCCACGCGCCCGGCCCGGCGGATCGCCTGCGACAGCAGGAGGACGCCGGACCCGCCGACATTCACGATGCCCGGTCGGTCCTCCATCGTCGCGAGCCGCAGCACCTCGAGGCCGTCGTCCTCGTGCAGGAACTGCAGGCGTGGGTCGAATCCCAGGACGGTCGGGACTACGGGGAGCGAGAAGTACCGCGTGAGCGGGGTGTCGATCGTCGGGCCGATGAAGTTCGTGAACCGCAGCAGGCTGAGCACCACGTCCGGACGGCGGCGGCCGAAGCCGCGGACGTAGCCCTCGACCTCGACCGAGTCCTTGGCGTATCCGCTCCGGGGCAGCGACCGCGGCTCCATGTCCTCGGTGAACAGGGCGGGGTCCTTCGCCGACGACCCGTAGACCGCGGTCGTCGACTTCACGACCAGCTTGCGCACCGTGCTCGACTTCTGGCAGGCAGCGAGCAGCTGCATCGTGCCGATGACGTTGATCTCCTTCATCGCCGTGCGCCCGCCGACGGTGAGCGGCGTCGCGACGACGCTCATGTGGACGACGGTGTCGATCTCGTTCGCGGTGATGACCTTCGCGATGAGCGGGTTGCGGATGTCCGCCCGGACGAACTCGGTGCGGCCGAGGTCGGCGCGGGGCGGGACCGTGTCCACGCCGACGACCCGGTCAATCGTCGGCTCCGCGTCGAGCATGGCGGCGAGACGGCCCCCGAGCTCACGGGAGACGCCGGTGACGAGGACACGGCGGGCGGTCATGGTCCGGCGAGTCTACGGCGGGCGACCTGGATGCTGACAGGGCCGAGGGCGCCGATCGCGACGCTACGGGGCGAGGCCGCGAGCGTGCGTCTCCAGGATGCTCTCGACGAGGACGTCCACCGGCGGCCAGGGGAACCCCCGCTCGCAGATGAGCAACGAGACGACCCCGTGCACGGCGATCCAAAGCTTCAGCGCGATCAGCATCGGGTCGGCCGGGGCGAACGCACCCGCGTCCACGCACCGGCGTACCGCCTCGACGAAATGCATCAGCGCGGTCACCCCGGCGTCCGAGGCCTCGGGGGACTCCCCCGTCAGCTCGATCGCACGCACGGACCGCGTCATGAACAGGATCCGGTACGCCTCCGGGTGGTCGAGGCCGAACCGCACGTAGGCGCGGCCGCGCGCCTTGAGCGATTCGAGCGGGTCGGTGTGCTGGGCCGCGGCCGCCTCCTGTGCCGCGTCGAACTCGCGGAAGCGCTGCTCGCAGACCTCGACGATGAGCGCCTCCTTGTCCGGGAAGTGGAGGTAGATCGACGGCGGCGTGACCCCGACCGCGTCGGCGACCGCCCGGATGGACACCAGCGACTCGTCCCCCTTCTCGACCAGCAGCTGGGCGGTGGCCGCGAGGATCTCGTCGCGAAGCCGCACGCCGTCCCCACGGCGGGCGCGGGACCTCCGCGCGTGGGGAGCCGGCGAGCGAGCGGTCATCGCGCCGCCGTCTGGGGCACCCGGTCGGTCGCCGGGCCCGGCGCGTCGTGCTCCGCGATGCCGAACCGGTCGTGGAGCCGACGGAGCGGCCGAGGGGCCCACCAGTTCGCCTCGCCGGCGAGCTTCATGAACGCGGGGACGAGCGCGCCGCGGATGAGCGTCGCGTCCATGATCACCGCCATCGTGAGCCCGACCCCGAACAGCTTCATGAAGCTCACTCCGGACGTCAGCGCGAACGCCGCGAAGACGACGCTGATGAGCAGCGCCGCCGCGGTGACGATCCGTCCGGTCCGCTCGAGGCCCACCGCCACCGACTGCGCGTTGTCACCGGTTCGATCGTGCTCCTCCTTGATGCGGGAGAGCAGGAAGACCTCGTAGTCCATCGACAGGCCGAACGCGATGCAGAACATCAGGATCGGCATGGTCGCGGTGAGGCTGCCGGTCGCCGTCACGTCGAGCAGGTCGGCGAGGTGACCCTCCTGGAACACCCACACCATGGCGCCGAACGTCGCGGTCAGGCTGAGCAGGTTGAGGACGACCGCCTTCGCCGGGACGAGCAGGCTGCCGAAGGAGAGGAAGAGCACGACGAAGGTGGCCAGCGCGATGAGGCCGGCCGCGGCGGGGATGCGGTCGATGATCGCCTCCTTCGTGTCGACCAGCTCGGCGGAAGGACCCGCGACGAGCGCTCGGCCGTACGGCGGCGGCACCCGTCGGAGGTCACGTGCGAGCGCCTCACCGGACTCGGACATGGGCTCGACCGCGGGCACCACGGACAGGTACGTGCCGTCCGTGCCCTGGAATCGAGCAGCGGCCGGGGTTGGCGGGAACACCCTGCGCCCACCGGCGTAGGACCCCGTCACCGCGTCGACGCGGGCGACGCCGCGAACCGCGGACAGCCGTGCGGCGTACGCCGACACGTCATCGCGCGCCGTTGCCGCCCGGGCGCCCGGCAGCACGACCGAGAGCGCGGCGGACTCGCGCGAGGGGTAGTCGCGGCGGATCTGCTCGGACACCTGACGGCTCACGGCGTCCTCGGGCAGGGTGCGGTCGTCGGGCAGGCTGAGCCGCAGCCCGAGGAACGGCGTGCCGAGGATCAGGAGCAGCGCTGTGACCGCGATGGCGACCGGGAGGGGACGGCGCATCACGAACGTCGCGATGCGGTGCCACATGCCGGCCCCCACCGGCGGCGACGTCCGATGCCACAGCACCCACTTCTCCACCCGCGGGCCGAGCGCCGCGAGCATCGCCGGCAGCACGAGGACGGCCCCGACCGCGGCGAGCACCACAACCGCGATCCCGGCGTAGGCGAAGGAGCGCAGGAAGACCAGCGGGAACACCAGCAGCGCGCCGAGCGACACCGCGACGGTGAGCGCGCTGAACGTCACGGTCCGTCCTGCGGTCCGCACCGTGCGCACCACGGCGTCGTACGACGAGGCGCCGGCGCCGATCTCCTCGCGGTATCGCGACACCACGAACAGGCTGTAGTCGATGGCCAGCCCGAGGCCCATCGCGGTGGTCAGGTTCAGCGAGTAGACGCTCACCTCGGTGAGCGAGGCGACCACACGCAGGACGACGAACGTCCCGACGATGCTGAAGATCCCGATCGCCAGCGGCAGGCTCGCGGCCACGACGCTGCCGAACACGAGGACGAGCAGGAGCAGCGTGAGCGGCAGGGCGACCGCTTCGGCGCGCACCGCGTCGCCCTCGATCACCCGGCCGATCTCGTCGAAGATCGCGGCCAGGCCGCCCGGGCGGACGCGCACCACGCCGTCCTCACGGGTGTACGCCGGCACGAGCTCCTCGGCGCGGACGGCGACGACGTCGTCGCCGCCCTCGATGACGGCGAGCACGATCGCCGAGTCCCCGGTGCGGCTGCGCAGCGGCGGTGGCCCCCCGAGCGACCAGTAGGAGACCGCGCCGGCGATACCGGGCTCGGCGGCGAGCTCCTCGGTCAGGGCACGACCCGCCGCGGCGACGGCGGGGTCGTCCACCGACGCCCCGTCGCGCGGCTCGACGAGCAGCACCAGGTTGGGCTGCCCGGCGAAGTGCTCGTCGAGGATCTCCCGCGCCCGGGTGCTCTCGGCACCCTGGTCCTCGAACCCGCCGAGGCTGAGCCGGTCGGCCACGCCCCGGCCGAGCACGGCGGCCGCGACGAACAGCAGCGCGGCCACCACCAGCACGACGCGGTGCCGCCGGGCGGCGATGTCCCCGATCCGCGCGAGCATGCTCACACCCCCTGCCACGCTGAGTTAACGCGGGCAAGTTAGCGGTGTTAAGCAACGGGCGTCAAGGATGCGCGCGGGCAGAACCGGCGAGGAGGCGTGCGGGTTCCCGGCTGCCCGCCGGCGCGCGAACCCGCGCGCTCCGCGGCGCGCGCCGAGGTCTCCCCGGCGGTCGCGCCGCGGCTACTTCTTGTTCCTGCGCTGGACTCGCGTCTTCTTCAGCAGCTTGCGGTGCTTCTTCTTCGCCATGCGCTTGCGGCGCTTCTTGATGACCGAGCCCACGAGGAGACCTTTGCTTTAGGCAGGAGCGTGGCCGCGAACGATACCTGCTGCGGCCGGCGTCCCGTCAGCCGGCCTCGATGAAGGCGTCGCGCAGGTAGTCGTGGACAGCCTGCTCGGGCACGCGGTAGGAGCGGCCGACGCGCACGGCGGTCAGCTCGCCGCTGTGCACGAGCCGGTAGACGGTCATCTTCGACACTCGCATCACCGACGCCACCTCGGCGACGGTGAGAAAGCGGACCTCGGATAGCGAGGCGCCCATGCACACCTGTCCTCGCACGAAGCGCTCGGGCAGCTTCCCCACTGCCCGACCAAGGCGCTGTTCGTGCCTGGTGGGATTCTTGCGCACACTGGGACCGCTGGGATAGGGCCGATCGGGCGTACCACGTCGGGCGAACCACGTCGGGCGTACCACGTCGGGCGTACGACGTCGGGCGCGCCGGTCAGCCGCCCAGGCCGGCGAGCAGGTGGTCGGCCACGGGGTCGTAGAGGTGCGGCAGCACGTTGTCGTCGAGCGGGACGGTGACCGCGACCGCGCCGGTCGCTTCGCCCACGACCAGGGCCGGGTCGTTGCAGTCGGCGAAGCAGACGACGTCGAGGCCGGCGGCGGCGGCCGCGCCCGCCCAGCCGTGATCGGCCACGACCAGGTCGACGGACAGCCCGTCGGCGAGCAGGTCGGCCATCGGCTCGCTCGCGTGCGAGTGATGCAGTGCGCCGTGCTCGGACAGCACGGCGACGCCGTCGAGGTAGCGCAGCTGGCGGCGGGTGCCGTTGCGCTCCCACCACCGGCCGGCGTCCGGTGCGGCGAGCTCGCAGCCGTGGCGGCGCAGCGCCTGCGCGATGCGCAGGTGGATCGCGATGACGCCCGCGGGATGGCCGGTCGCGACGAAGACGCGGGCGCGGTCACGGGCGGCTCGCTCGAGCCGCTCGCGCATCGCCGCCAGCCGGTCCAGCGTGCGCTCCGGGTCGATCGTGTCCGCACCCTCGACATGCGAGGGGTCCGGGTCGACGCCGACCCGGGCCACCATGATCCCGAGGACGTCGGCGAACGAGTGCTCGGCTGTCGGCGGGAGGCCGAACCACGTGGACGGGTCGCCGGCAGCGAGCCGGCGCATCGCAGCGAGGTTGCTCTCCCGCGACGTGCCGACATCCCCGGCGATGCGGCTGGACACCAGATGCTCGCGTAGCACCGATCGGGCTCGGAGGGGTGACGTCACGCCGCCGCCTCGGGATCCAGGCCGTGCGCAGGGAACACCTGCCGCCTGGTCTCGACGACGGCACGGTCGACGGCGTCGCGGAGGTCTCCGGCGCCGCCCTCCCACGCCCGGAAGGCGGTCGCGCGGCCGTCGCGAAGGGCGATCGGCGCGTGCTCGGCCGATCGGTCACGGGTCCAGTCGCGCCACGCCTCGGGCGTCTCGTCCGGCAGGTCGGCCGCCCCCACGACCTCGGCGATCGCGTGTGTCCATGACCGTGGCACGACCTGCACGATCTCGTAGCCGCCGCCCCCGACCGCGACCCAGCGGCCGCCGCACACCTCGTGCGCGAGCAGGTGCAGGGCGCGGTACGTCGCGCGATGGCCGTCGACGCTGCAGGTCAGGTGCGCGAGCGGGTCGAGCGCGTGGGTGTCGCAGCCGAGCTGCGTCACGAGCACCTCGGGGCGGAAGGACCGCAGCAGCGGCGGCACGACCGCGTCGAAGGCGCGTAGCCACGCGGCGTCGCCGGTTCCGGGCGGGAGTGCCACGTTGACGCTGGTGCCGCGCGCGTCCCCGGTGCCGACCTCGTCGGCGAATCCGGTGCCGGGGAACAGGTAGCGACCGCTCTCGTGCAGGCTGATCGTGAGCACCCGCGGGTCGTCGTAGAACGCGGCCTGCACGCCGTCACCGTGGTGCACGTCGACGTCGACGTACGCGACCCGCGTCGCGCCATGTGCGAGCAGCCAGGCGATGCCGACAGCGGGGTCGTCGTACACGCAGAAGCCGCTCGCCCGGTCGCGCATCGCGTGGTGCAGCCCGCCGGCGATGTTGACGGCGTGGTCGGCGGAGCCCGACCAGACCGCGGCGGCCGCGGCGACCGTGCCACCCGTGACGAGGGCGGCCGCCTCGTGCATCCGCGCGAACACCGGGTTGTCGCCCGTGCCGAGCCCGTGCCTGGCCGCGAGCCGCCCGAGGACGTCGTCGGGGGCGCGACGGACGGCGGCGATGTAGTCACGGTCGTGGACGAGGCCGAGCACGTCGTCCGCCGCGGCCTGTGGCGCCTCGACGCGGACGTTGCTCCGGTCGAGCAGCCCGAGCTCCCGGGAGAGCCCCATCGTCAGCTCGAGCCGCAGTGGCCGCAGGGGGTGGCTCGCGCCGAAGTCGTACGACGCGAGGACGTCGTCCCACAGCACCAGCACGCGCTCGCTCATCACTCCGACCGTAGCGCGACGACCGGGTCCAGGCGGCCCGCGCGCCGGGCCGGGAAGACTCCGAAGAAGACCCCCACCGACGCGCTCACCGCGAAGGCGAGGACGGGAGACCACCACGCCACGTCGGCCGGGAGCGGGGTCAGCTGCTCGAGGAGGAGCGCCCCGCCGACGCCGACCACGATGCCGATGGTGCCGCCGACGCAGGTGAGCACCACCGCCTCGATGAGGAACTGCATCAGGATGTCGCGCTGCCTCGCCCCGACGGCCTTGCGCAGCCCGATCTCGCGGGTCCGCTCGCGAACGCTGACCAGCATGATGTTGGAGACGCCGACGCCGCCGACGAGCAGGCTGATGCCGGCGATCGCGCCGAGCACGAGGGTGAGCAGCCCGAGGATCCGGCCGACCGTGCCCAGGATCTGGCTCTGGGTCAGCGCCGAGAAGGTGTCGTCGGGATAGCGCGCCACGAGCCCGGCGACGATCCGGTCGCCGAGCTCGTCGATCCCGCCGAGAGTCGGGGCCTTCACCGCGAGCGCGTCCACTCGTCGGGTGTCGAGCAGTCGCTGGGCGGCGGTGATCGGGACGTGGACGTCGCTGTCGCGGTCGACGCCGAACGCCGATCCAGCCTCGGCGAACACGCCGATCACCCGGAAGCGCACGCCGCTGATCGACACCTGCCGGCCGAGGGGATCGCGCGCGCCGAAGAGCTCGCGCGCGGTCGTCGGGCCGAGCACCGCCACCCGCCGCCGCGACTCCACGTCGCCGCGGCGCAGGTAGGAGCCACGTGCGACCTGCCGCGTGAACACCAGCGGCACGGTCTCGTTGGTGCCCTGCAGCGTCGTGAACACCTCGCGCGACCCGGCCCGCACCGTCTCCCCGCTGCTCACGGTGGCGGCGACGCGGCGACGGTCGCCGACGATCCGGGCCACCTCGTCGATGTCGCCGAGCGTCAGCCGGCTCGTCGTGGGTGCGCTGCCGAACGAGATCTCGCCGGGCACGATGATCAGCAGGTTCGACCCGAGGCCCTGCACCTGGCTCTCGACCTCGCGCTTGGCGCCGCTGCCGATCGAGACGAGCAGCACGACCGCGGCAACCCCGATGACCACGCCGAGCATGGTCAGCGCACTGCGCAGCCGGTTCGCGCGCAGCGCGTCGATGGCGACGCGCCAGGCCTCAGCGGCTCTCATCCCGGTGCGATCACGCGCTCGGGTCCTCGACGACGACGCCGTCGCGCACCTGGATGACACGGCGGCTGCGCGCGGCCACCTCACGGTCGTGGGTGACGACGACGACGGCGACCCCGCGATCGGCGTTGAGGCGGTCGAGCAGGTCCATCACCTCGGCGCCGCGGGTCGTGTCGAGGTTGCCGGTCGGCTCGTCCGCGAGGATGACGGCCGGCTCACCGACCAGGGCGCGGGCGATCGCCACCCGCTGCTGCTCGCCGCCGGACAGCTGACTCGGCCGGTGCTGCAGGCGGTGGCTCATGCCCACGGAGTCGAGAGCGTCGGCCGCGCGTTGGACGCGATCCGCGCGGCGTACGCCGCGGTAGACCAGCGGCATGGCGACGTTGCCCAGCGCAGACGTCCGCGGCAGCAGCTGGAACGACTGGAAGACGAAGCCCACCGTCCGGTTGCGGATCGTCGCCAGCTCGTCGTCGGTGAGCTCCGCCACGTCGCGGCCGCCGACGCGCACGGCCCCGGACGTGGGCCGGTCGATGCCGCCGAGCAGGTGCATGAGAGTCGACTTCCCGGAGCCGGACGGACCGACGACAGCGGCGTAGTCACCCGCCTCGACCGTCATGGTGACGCCGCGCAAGGCGTCGACGGTGAGGCCGTCGAGCTCGTAGGACTTGGTGACGTCGACCGCCTCGAGGACGGCCGTCACAGCTCCTGACCCTCGCGGATAACGTCCGCGCCCCGGACCACGACGACGTCGCCCTCGGCGAGCCCGCTGCGCACCTCGACGACGTCGTCCCCCTGAGCGCCCAGGGTGACCAGGACGGCCCGCGCGCGACCGTCGCGGACCCGCCACACGGCGTCGCGGGCGCCCCGACGCGTGACGGCGGCTGCCGGCAGGGCGAGGACGTCCTTGGCCTCGCGCACCCGCAGGTCGACGACGGCGCTCATGCCCGGTCGCGGACGCGGTGCCTGTCCGCCTTCGACAGCGGAGCCCTCCCCGAGGGCGAGGATCACGCGGTACGTCACGCCCCCGCGGGCGGAGGTCGTCGGCGCGAGCTCGACGGTCCGGACGGTGGCGCGGTACGTCGTTCCGGGCGCTGCGTCGAGCTCGACCGCTGCGGTGATGCCGGCGCGGACGAGGAACACGTCGGTCTCGTCGACCTCGGCGACCAGGGACAGCTCGGACAGGTCGAACACGACGGCGAGGAGTGTCCCCTGCTGCACCGGGACGTCCCGCTCGATCCGCGCGACGGTCGTCGTCGTACCAGGCGCCGTACCTCCGAGGGCGGACGCGGCCTCCCCCCGGAGAGTCACCGGGAGCTGCCCGATGAGCGCGTCGACACCGCCGCCTGCACCCGCGGGAGCGCTGCCGCCGAGCTGCACGGTCCCGGTGATGGGGGCGCGCACGAGCAGCGCGTCGACCGTTCGCTGCGCGGCGGCGAGCGCCACGGCCGCCTGGAGCTGCTCGTCCGTCGGCGCGTCGCGGGTGGCTTCCCGCAGAGCGCGAGCCTGCACGAGGCGGGTAGTCGCAGTCGGCGAGCTCAGCCGCATCAGCGGGACGCCCGCGACGACACTCGCGCCGTCGTCGACAAGGACGTCGGCGACCGTCCCGTCCGCGGGGGCGGTCACGGTCGCCTGCGCTCGCGCGGCTACTGAGGCGGGGGCGTTGACGAGCTCCACGACGTCGGCCCGCTCGACCCTCGCCGTCCGGATGTCGGGCTCGCTGCTCGTGCATCCCGTCAGCACCAGCGCGGCGGCGGCACACGCGGCGAGCGTTGAGCGAGGTCGGCGCACGCGGTCAGTCTAGGTAGGAGCACAGCCTCGAGCCGCTACGGGTTGAGCGGCAGCCCGCTCCGCCGCGCCTCGGCGTCGACGATCGCTCGCCACTCGGGGTGCCGCAGGGCGGCGGCGGCGGTGCGCAGGGCCGCGACGCCCTCGCCGAACCCTGCGCCGGACGTGAGCAGCTCGTGCGACGCGACGACGAGCCGTATGGACGCCGCGCTCCGGGTGGCCGCGGTGCCGCCGAGGCGGTTGCGCAGCCGCCACAGGAACGCGGACCAGATCTCTCCGTCGTCGTGGACCTCGCCGGTCATGCTCGCCGGGTACGTCTTCGGCGAGTCGAGCCGCCGCAGGCACGGCTCGGCGGTGCGCATGTACGTCGTCGCGTCCCACTCGCCGACGCACAGGTCGCCGAACCCGCGGCTCGGGCCGGCGTAGAACGCCCCGGCCAGGAAGTCCCCGAAGCCCTCGCCCATCGCGCCGGTCTCCCCCGAGGCGGTGAACCCGGGCACCTGGGCGAACTGCATCGCGTGGCCGTACTCGTGGGCGATGATCTCGGCGTCCTCGCCGTCGTCGACGCCACCGGCGCCGAACACCAGCGTGTCCGTCCCGCCGTAGTAGAGGCTCTGGTCGAAGCCCTCCAGCCGCGTGGCCAGCACCTGCTGCGGCTCCGCGTTGACGGCGGCGGCCCCGGTGAACCCGAGGGACTGCAGGTATCGCTGCAGCCGGTCGATGTGCGCGTAGGCCATCAGGCCCTCGAAGCGCGGGTCGCTGCGGGTCACCTGGAACGAGGTCGCGGTGCCGAGCACGCCGACCGTCACGTCCACCCACGGCCCGGCCAGCCGGCCGAGCGGGAGCGCGCCGGGCTCCAGGTCACGCAGCGGGAGCGTCACCCGGGCCGCGGCCAGCGCGGCGCTGTCGAGGTCGGCGTCGGTCGGGAGCCCGGTCTCGCCCGGCTGACGAAGCGCGCGGTCGCGCGTCGACACCACCGGGTTGGGGTCGAACAGCGTCGCGCTGCCGTCGGCGCGGCGGGCGTCGTCGACGGTGCCCAGCAGTCGCCCGGTGCCCGCGTCGATCTCGATGGTGCCGGCGTACGCCGGAGCCGTCGCGACGACGGCGATGCGCCAGGTGTCGACGAGCCGGGCGCCGCGCCGGACCAGCTCGCGCGTGGCGCTCACGGCATGGGCCGAGCGGATGCCGGCGACTCGCAGCGCGGTGGTGGTTGCCGACGAGGACGCGAGCGGCGAGCGCGCCGGGACGCCCGGCAGCCCGGCGAGGCTGCGGGCCGCGACCTGCACGACACGACCGCCGATCACATGCACGTCGGCGACCGTGCCGCTCACCGGGACCGAGCCGCGGTGCTCCCGGCCGCGGACGTGGGTCCCGACGACCGATCGGCGTACCGACTCGAACCGGAAGGACGCCGGGTCCACGCCGAGGGTCGCAGCATGGGTCCTGAGGTACGCAGCGGCCGTGGCCAGGGGATCGGCGAGCGCCGGTCCGAGATCCCCCCGGACGATCCCCGCGCCCACGTGGTCAACCCGGTAGGCGCCTGGTCGGCTGGCGACGGCAGGCGCGGCGGCGACGGTGAGGAGTGCCGCGAGCACGGCGAGCAGACCTCGGCGCCTCATGCTCATGACAACGCAGGT
>DATLNF010000058.1:0-5842 GCA_035536955.1 Mycobacteriales bacterium
GAGTCACGCCACCAACGAGGCAAACGTTGCCTGCCACGGCACTAGCCCACCCGCTTCCGATCGTGAGGCTCCGCCCGGATGACCCTCAGCGGCAGCCCGCCGACGTCTTGGATACCGATCGCCTTGCCCCCGTAGAGGATCCTCCTGCGGCACCCGGTGATGCCGGAGGCGGCACCTGGCCCTGACCTCGGGACAGCTGTCCGGTCAGCTCAGTTCTGGTCTCGTTCGCGATTGTCAGGCCCGGTGACGAGCCGGGCCGAGCGGAGGCGCCGGCGCTGAACCGGCCCCTGAACTTCGGCTCCCGGCCCGAGCTGATCGCTCCGCTACGTGGGGACATCGGCGGTTATGACTTGCCGTGCCGACCGAATCGCTCGCCGCGCGTGCGCGACGGTTTCGGGGTAGCCGAGCCGCGCACCCTCGGCGAGCGCTCCGTCGGTCGCGCTCGGGCCCAGTCGATCGCGGACATGCGCGAGTGCGGACTCGACGGGAGCACCGTACGGCCCGAACTTCGGGTAACGGTCCTGCGCGGCGAGCAGCGCGCCGGCGAGCACCGCGGCGTCCCAGGAGGCATCGACGCGGTCGAGGAGCACGACGAGGAAGCGCAGCGCCCACAGCTCGGCGAGCTCGTTGCCCAGCCGATCCCACTGCTCGAGGATCTTGCCGAACTGGTCGAGCGCGGCGGCGGGCGCGCCGTCGCGGGCCGCCAGAGCGACCGAGAAGCTGCGCGCGAGCATCACGAAAAGACGGCAGTCGGCCTGGTTGCCGCACTCGATCGCCGCGGCGTAGCAAGCGAGAGCGCGCTCGACGTCGGTGCCGGCGGTCGCTTCTCCGGCGATGTAGTGCGCCCAGGACAGCAGGCTCGGGTTGGCGGCTCGCCGTGCGCGGGGCAGAACATCCTCCATGATCCTCCGCGCCTCGGCCGACCGCCCCGCGTACGTCAGCACCTGCGCGATGGATACCTCGTCGGCCAGGGCACGGACGTGCTCGTCGGCCTCGCGGTGCAGCTGGGCGGCCGCGCGGAAGTAGGCAAGGGCCTCTGCAGTGCGTCCCTTGAACATCGCGAGGTTGCCCTGCTGCGCCACGGCACGGGCTGCGGAGGTGGGGTGCTCGCCGGCGGCGGCCACGGCCCGGGCCGCATGTTCCTCTGCCTCGTCCAGGCGACCGCCGGCCCACGCCGCCGCGGCGGCTGCCGCCAGCGCGCGCGGCAACCGCGGGTGCGCGATGTCCCAGGACGCCACGCGCACCCCCCAGTCCAGCAGGTCGAGGCGCTGCCGGATGTACGCGAAGTCGTACACGTCGCCCGCGAGCTGCACCGCCAGCGATCGATCGTGGGTCCTGGCGTGGTCCCAGGCCGCGTGCAGGTCGACCACGAGCCCGGTCAGGGCCGCCACCGCTGTCTCCTCGGCGGGGGACCACAGCTGCCGGTCGAGGCCGGCGAGCCGCGCAGCGGTGTCGCGCGCGTGCCGCTCGCGCAACCGCCGCGTCTCCCCGACCGCGTCGAGCCGCTCCCGCGCGTACGCCTGCAGCGTCTCGAGCAGCCAGAAGCGCCCCTGGCCCGTCTGCACCAGGGACTGCTCCACGAGCCGCGCGACCAGCCCCGCGATCGCCGTCCGGGCGCTCGGCTCGTCCGCGCAGACGGACTCGACCTGATCGAGCGAGAACGGGCCCGGGAACACCGAGAGCCGGTAGAACAGCCGCGCCTCGTCGTCGGTCAACAGCTCGTGCGACCAGTCCATGACGGCGCGCAGGGTGCGGTGGCGCAATGCGGCGGTGCGCCGCCCGCCCCCGAGCAGGTCGAGCCGCTCGCCCAGCCGCTCGGCGAGCTCGGCTAGACCGAACGTCGCCGCGCGCGCCGCCCCCAGCTCGATCGCGAGCGGCATCCCGTCCAGCCGCCGGCACACCTCGGCGATCAGGCGGACCTCCTCGTCGGCCAGTGCGGCCGGGTCGAGTCCGGGCGCCCGGGCGACGAACAGCCGCATCGCGGGGTTGTCGCGATCCGCGCCGTCCGGCAGCGGCAGGGGTGCCAGGACGCGGACGCTCTCGGCGTCGAGCGCGAGCCGCTCGCGGCTCGTCGCTAGCACCACGAGGTCGGGAGCCGAGGCGAGGAGCCGCTCGACGACCGCGGCGAGCGGCCCCAGCAGGTGCTCTGCGTTGTCCAGGCACAGCACACCGCGACGGGCCCGCAGCGCCGCGCACAGGGCTGCGGCCGGATCCTCGCCGAGCGGGATCTCCGTTCCCGTCGCCTCCGCCAGGGCGGCGACGACTCGCTGTGCCGTGACCGTCGTCAGGTCGGCCCACCACACCGTGCGGCCCTGCTCGACCACGTGGTGCGCAACCTCGAGCGCGAGGCGGGTCTTTCCGACCCCGCCCGGCCCGACCACGGTCACCAGCCGCCTCGTGGCCAGCGACTCCGCCAGCCGCAGCAGCTCGTGTTCGCGGCCGACCAGCGTGGACGGCCGCCACGGCAGGGCGCGGACGTGCGGATCCGGTGGGGGCACCGGCCGCGTCGGGACCTCGACCCGGACGCGTCTCGGCGCTTCCAGGTCGTCCCGCAGAATGCGCACCTCCAGGTCGCGCAACCCCGGCGTCGGATCGAGCCCGAGCTCGGACGCCACATCGTCCCGGTACCGCCGGAACGCCTCGAGCGCCTCGCCGCTGCGCCCCGCCGCGTAGAGGGCGCGCATGAGCACCTCGACCGGGCGTTCGCGCAGTGGCTCCCGCGCCGCGAGGTCGCCCGCGCTCGCCGCCGCCTCGGCCGGCCAGCCACAGGCGAGCAGCAGCGCCGCCCGGTCCTCGAGGGCGACCACCCGCAGCTCCTCCAGCCGAATGGCCGCCGGACGCGCGAAGCCGTCGGCGAACTCGCCGTAGGCGGGACCGCGCCAAAGCGCCAGCGCCTCGTCGAGCAGGACAGCCGCGGCGCCCGGATCGACGGCCGCCCTCGCCCGGGCGGCGCGGTACCGGGCCTCGAAGCAGGACGCGTCTATCGACGACTCGCCGGCGACCAGCAGGTAGCCGGGAGGGCGGGTGACGACCGCCCGGCTCGCCGGGCCGAGCGCCCGCCGGACCCGCGCGACGACCTGGTGCAGAGCCCTGTGGAACTGCTCGGGTGGATCCTCGCCCCAGACCGCCTCGGCGAGGCGATACGCCGGCACGACCGTGTTCGGCTGCAGCAGCAACGCGGTCAGCAGCGCACGCGGGCGCGGCCCCGGCGGCACCGCCGGAACCCCAGCAGTCTCGACCTCCAGCGGGCCGAGCACGCGAAACAGCATCGGGAGGCGTCCTCTCGGCTGCGTGGCTCGAGTCTCCCACCCGTGTCAGCGGATTGTCACCGCGCTGGCGCAGCCGTCCGGAACCTGATGTCCGGCGGCCGGAACGAGTCCGGCCCACACCACGAGAGGTGGCAACCATGACCGCGACACCCGTCTCCCAGCGTCACCAGGTCCGTAAGGCCACATCCCCCGAGATCCCCGAGACCGCCACGGCGCTCGCCGGCGCGTTCTTCGACGACCCGGTCTTCACCTGGTGGATCCCCAACGACGACCGGCGACGCGCCACGCTGGCGCCGTTCTTCGAGCTGTCCACCGCGACGTTCCTCGTCCACGATGAGGTCTACGTGAACGGCGACTTGGCCGGCGCGGTGGTGTGGGGTCCGCCCGCGAACCCCACGGGGATCGAGGACGAGGAGGAGTACGGCAGGCGGGTCGAGCAGATCGTCGCGGATGTCGACCTGCCGCGCGTCTACGAGATCGTCACGACGCTCGAGGAGCATCACCCGCGCGCGCCGCACTACTACCTGCAGTGGGCCGGTGTCGTCCCCGACCGTCAGGGCCAGGGCATCGGTGGGGCGCTGCTGACGCCCGTGCTGCAGCGCTGCGACCGCGACGGCATGCCCGCATACACCGAGGCCACCAGCCTGCGCAACCGCCGGCTGTACGAGCGCCACGGCTTCAGGTTCGTGAGTGAGATCGCACCCGCCAGCGGCCCGCCGCTGTACCGCATGTGGCGCGAGCCGGCTGCCCGGTAGCCGGCGGCGTCCTGCAGCACTGCTCTGGCGCCCAGCGGAGCCTCCGGCGACCCAGGGCGCTCCGCACCTGGACCGGCCATCCACGACAACCCTCACCGGGGAGACAACACCATGACCACGACCCTTTCCGACACCATGACGACCCACACCACCGATGCGCTCGTGGAGCGGCTGTTCGGCGCCGTGCTCGCGACGATGGACCTGCAGGCGGTCTACCTGGGCGACCGGCTCGGCTGGTACCGCGCCCTCGCCGCGGGCGGGACGCTGACCGCGGGCGAACTGGCCGAGCGCACCGGTACCGCCGAGCGGTACGCCCGGGAGTGGCTCGAGCAGCAGGCCGTCACCGGCATCGTCGTGGCCGGCGCCGCAGCCGACGCCCGCACTCGGCGCTTCACCCTGCCGACGGGGCACGTCGAGGTGCTGACCGACGTGCTGAGCACGAACCATGTCGTCCCCCTGGGGCGCTTCGTCGTGGGCGCGGGCAAGCAGATGGACGCCCTGGCCGCTGCCTATCGCAGCGGCGGCGGCGTCAGCTGGGCCCAGCACGGGCTCGACGTCCGCGAGGCGCAGGCAGCGGCGAACCGCCCGATGTTCCTCCGTGCGCTCGGCCGCGAGTACCTGCCCTCGGTCCCGGACGTGGACGCTGCACTTCGGGCCGGCGGGCGAGTCGCGGACATCGGCTGCGGGTTCGGCTGGTCCTCGATCGGCATCGCGCTCGCATACCCGGACGCGACCGTCCACGGCTTCGACACCGACGCACCATCGATCGAGGTCGCCCGGCGCAACGCCGCCGAGGCCGGAGTCGGCGACCGGGTCCGGTTCCAGCTCGCGGACGCCGCCACCGTCATGGAACAGGACTTCGACGTCGTCGCCGCCTTCGAGTGCGTGCACGACCTGCCGGATCCCGTGGGCGTGCTCGCCGCGATGCGGGCGCTGGCCGGGCCAAGCGGCACCGTGCTCGTGATGGACGAGCGGGTCGCCGAGACGTTCACCGCGCCGGGCGACGAGGTCGAGCGGCTAATGTATGGCTACAGCCTGCTCTGCTGCCTCGCCGACGCGATGGCGCACCAGCCGTCCGCTGCCACCGGCACGGTGATGCGCCCGGACACGCTCCGCGAGTATGCGGTCGCGGCCGGATTCGGCGGCATCGAGATCCTCGACGTCCACGACGACTTCTTCCGCTTCTACCGGCTGCGCTGACCGCTCCCGGATCGGTGGTCCACGCTCAGCACAACCCGGAGGGCTACCCAGCAGCTGCGGCGGGGGCCTCGGACGTCCGTGCGGGGGTGCGCTCCACCAAGCCTCCGCCGCCACTCCCGGTCGGGCGTTCCTGCGCCGCGAGGGAGACCGGGCGCGGGCGGGTCGTGGAGGAGATGGCGGGCAACCTGGGAGGGCGAACGCCGGGCCGTGGTTCACGGTCTCCACCGCGACCGCTTGTCTCGTCAGTCCAACTATGCCGATGCTCAACGGATGGACGACCGTGAGACGGCGCCGGTGCATCACTTGAGAACGCTGGCATTCAATTCGCCCCCGCCCCGCAGCACGCGGACGGACAGCGGCGCGTCGACGTGGCCAAGGCAAGAGTGCGCGCGCTAGACCCCGACGTCGCCGCGTTTCAGGAGGGTCACCCGAACCACGCCGCCCAAGGCCACCTGTAGGCCCGCCGTGCCATTGGAGGAACCTCATACGGAACGCCTCAGCTCAGAGGACTCGGGCGCGCCAGCGTGTCCCATATGACCCGTCCAGTAGAGATTCCTGCACAGGAGCCCTATGCGGGACACCCCTAGAGCTCGTTGGCGCCTGCGTCGCTGACCTTCG
>DATLNF010000059.1:0-26864 GCA_035536955.1 Mycobacteriales bacterium
CCACACCATCCGCTGGGCCGACGGCGGCGACACCACCCGCGCCAACACCGGCGTGCCCTGCACCCGCGACCACCCGCTTCGCCACGACGGCGGCTGGCGCGTCACCCGTCAACCCGACGGGACCGCGACCTGGACCAGCCCCGCCGGACACACCTACCGAAAACCGCCCTGGGACTACCGGCCCCTCGAGTGACTCCGAGGTGCTCGCTCACCCGGTTCGCGTCCGCAGGCTCCGGTACTATCCCGGCGTACCCATGTCCGGGTGGCGGAATTTGGCAGACGCGCTAGCTTGAGGTGCTAGTGCCCTTCGGGGCTTGGGGGTTCAAGTCCCCCCTCGGACACCAGTTGCTTAGGCTAGAAGCGGCGGCCGCAGACTGGTTGCGAGGCGAGGCCACCCCCATCGCGCAGGCCCATCGGAAAGGCAGCGCGTCCAAGGTCGCGGGCGGTCTGCGTCCCGTCGAGCACGTCGAGCCAGTCAGCTCGAGCTCGTGGCAGCCGGAAGGTCAGGCTGCTGGGGTGCGCGCAGTCGTGCAGCAGAGTGATGGTGGCGCCGCGACCCACCGCGCCCGAAGCGTTGAAGCCCTGCCTACGAAACGAGATCTCCAGGCGACCCCCAAGGGGGACAACGAGGTCGTTCGCCGGGAAGTCCACGATCACCCGCAGCGGTACGTTCACCGGCGCAGGAATAGGCCGGGTCTGGACGAAGCGCTCGCGCACCTTCGGCTCGAGGTACTGCAAGGACCGGTTGCTGAGGGTCTCGTCTATGAGGTTGCCCTGCGCGTTGTACACGGACAGTACCGAGTAGATCGCTGCGTTGGGCTGGCTCGTGGTCACCCAGAGGTCGGCGCGGATCCCGCCGACCAGCTCGAGTGGAGCCTTCAGCGAAGGGGTGGAGAACGCCAGACACGCAGGTGCCACGGCGCACAGGAAGGCGCCGGCGGCGGCGTCCTGGAGATAGGACGTCGAGCCCGACGGATTCGCGACACCGAGCGTCAACCCTGGACCGAGAGCGAGGCGCGCACGGGGCCCACCGGTCTGCGGGAACCCGGGCTCCGCGCGCCACTGACCGTCGGGGCTCTGCACCTGCGCCACCGGCCAGCGCTCGACGCCGTTGCGCTTTCCCCGGACCCACCTGTCGAGCCAGGCGAACACCATCGGCACCCAGTCCAGGCGGCTGAGCGCCGGGTTGATCGAGTTCTTGTCCGGGTGCTCATGGTTCGACGCGCTGAAGACACCCGCTTTCGGCGTCCGGATGCCGTCGAAGGCGCCGGCGATGTTGGGCGACTGGCTCTCGTGAGTGCCGTAGCTCATGAGCACCGGGACGCGGATCCGGTCGGTGTGCAGCGCCAACTCCCGCTCGAGGAGCCACGGAGTCATCTCGCCCTGTGTAGCTGTGAGGTTCACCGCCTCACGGATGTCGCACGCAGCCCGTTCCGCTTGGACGGCCGGGTCCTTCTGTCCGTTCGTGGCGTACTCGATTGGTGAGGTGCTTGCGGTTGACCCGCCAATAAGGACTCCCGTGGAACGACCGGTGTGCCGCGACGTGCTATCGGTTTCGATCATGAAAGCCTGCTCCACCGGGCTGGGGATGCCCGGACCGCTCAGCACGATGTCGGCGTAGCTCATCAACGGAGAGATCACGACGAGCGCCTTGAGGCCGCGCAGGCGATGACGGTCGCCGCGCTCCGCAACGTTGATCGCTGCTGCGCCATCGTGCGACCCCCCCAAGAGCGCGATTCGGCCGTCCGAGAAGGGCGCCGTCGTCAGCCAGTCGATCGCCCGTGACACGTCATCGGCGTCCTCTACGCCGTGCGGGTCCCAGCACCCGCGGGACTCACCGGTACCGCGGAGGTGGATGTTCGCGAGCGCGTACCCCTGGGAGACGATCAGCTGCTTCCAACGCGGAGTGACGGAGTGACGGTCCGGCCGTGGGACGCCCTTCAGGGCATAGGGGGTCGCCACCGCCACCACCGGCACCCGCCGGGGTGGGACGTGGGAGCCGTTCTGCTCGGGCAGCCACGTCTCGACGAACAACGAGGTGCCGTCGCCGGCTCGCACTGTGGTCTGCACCGTCGTGGCGGACACGCCGTACTTGCCCGCTTTGTACGGCACCTCGAAGGCGCGGCCGCGATCCGACGTCGCCTGCGCGGGCGCGCCGACGGTGCCCAGCAGAGCGACGACAGCGAGCGAAATCCCCCAATTCCGCATGCAGCGACAGTAGGCGTCGGCTTCCGCCACTGTCGAGACCCCAAGGGACGGGACGGGAGTCATTCCACCCGCTCACCAAGGGCTCAGGCGCCAAATCGGAACCGTGCAATCTCGTGACGCCGGTCGTCGGCCACTCCCCGTGATTGTCGGATGGACCCTCCCGCGCAGCGGATTCTGCGTGCCGTAGTTGGTGCCTGACGTCGCGCTGCGAAATCCAGCGACGCTGCCTAGACTTACGGAGTGAAGACAACCTTTCCTGGGCTCGTGCGGCCTCTCTTGGTGTTCGCGATTGCGGCAGCGGCTGCCGCGGCACCCACGAGCCCGGCGTCCGCGTCGTATCGCCCGTCGTGCAACAGCGGCGTCTACGCGCCGCAGGTGTGCACGTTCGTCCTGTCAACGGTGGTCGCGCGATTCGCCGCGAGCGGCCAGTACGCGATCGTCATGCCGGTGCGGCCGAGCGTCGCGCCGAGGGCCTGCCGCGACGGCGCCACTGGTTGGGTCGAGCAATTCCGCGGCGCTGCCCGCACGACAATCGACGGTCGCTCCGTCGTCGGCTCCGTCATGCTGACGCTGTTCGGATGCCCGGACCAGCAGCCGACCGTGACCGCGACAGCCTCGTACGCAGGCGGGGCGCCGAGCTTCCACTTCCGCGACGAAGGCACGCCCAATCGCAAGGTCACCCTGACGGTTCGACCCGCGGACTCGACGACGACGCAGACGACGTTCGACGACAAGCGGAGCTGGGAAGCCGACGGGTGGATGTGGCACCACGCCGACGGCACCTTGTTCCGGCGGGACACGGGCATGTCGACCTACCCCGAGGGCTTCACCGACTACTGCGAGTCGGCCGCGTCGAACGGGTCCTGCAACTTCGGGTCCGGTGGCGGAGCTTTGAAGCTCCGCGTCGACTCGTCCGTGTCCGGGCGGTGGGCGCGCCTCCAGGTAGCGCTCGACAGCTTCCACAACCCCGACGACGCCACGACGCGGGTGACCGCACAGCCCTACAGCACCGGCTGGAAGATCGCCCGCGGCTAACCGAGCCGAGTAGCGCAGGTTCGCTCGGTCAGGAAGTGGCCCGGTCGTCTGTCGCGCCCGAGCTCGCGTGCCGGGTCTGGTCGGGCCCGCCGTACCAGTCCAGCACGAGCGCAGTCGCGTCGTCGTCGAGATTCCACTTCGACGCGCTCGCGACGGCGGCAGTGAGGACCTGCACGGCTTCCCGTGGGTGCAGGTCCCCGATCTCGGACAGCAGGCCGACTACGTCGGCTTCCGCGGCATTCCGCTCGAACATCCCGTCGGTCAGCAGCACCAGCCGGTCACCAGGGATCAGGCTGAACTCCTGCAGCCGATAGGCCGTGTTCGCGTCAATCCCGAAGGCAGCGTCGGCGTGGAGCTTCATCTCCGTCGGTACGCCGTCGCGAACCACCAAGGGCAGCACGTGTCCGGCATTGACGACCTCCACGCGACCGGTGGACAGCTCGACGCGCAGCAGCTGGCCGGTGAGGAACTGGTCGCCCTTCGCATGGTCGATGAGCGCGCGGTTCGCCCGCAGCGCGTGCTCCACCAGCGTCCGCTTCTCGCGGCGGCTGTTACGGAGGCTGCCCACTCCGAGCGTCGCCAGTAGAGCCGCACCGACGCCGTGACCCATCGCGTCGGTGATGCTCAGGTGGAGAACCTCCCGATCGAGCGCGAAGTCGAACGTGTCGCCGCCGGCAGCGGTCGCCGGCACCAGCCAGCCCCCGAGCGAGAACTGCCCGGCCTCACACGTGTACGACAACGGCAGCAGCCGCCGCTGGATCTCCGCCTCGAGCGTCAGCGGCGCGCTGCGCGAGCTCCACTCGTACAGGTCGGTGTAACGACGGTCGGCGATCACGACATACGCCAGCGCGTGCGCGGCGGCGGCGAGATAGCTGACCGTGTGCTCGTCCGGCTCGTACGGCAGCAGCAGCTCCAGCACGCCGACCGCCTCGCCGCGCTCGGTCACCGGGGCGAGCACCCACGTGCCCTCGCCGTCCGTCGGCGGCACGAACTGCACGGTCTGCGTGCGCATCGCGGCACCGGCTGCGGTGCCGTCGATAGTCACGGTGTCCTCGGGCTCACGATCTCGGACGGCCCCGCCGTCGATTGCTGCCCGCGCCAGGCGGACCAGAGTGCCGCCGGCGATGTCCGCGATCAGGAAGCTGACCTCAGCGGCCCCGACCATCTTGGCGAGCTCGGCAGCCAGTGCGTCGACTCCCTCGGTCGGGGAGGCGGACTCGGCCGCGTCGAGCAGCGCGCGCAGGTCAACTGAGCGCTCAGACGGCATCGGCCGAGCCTAGCGGCGATCGCTACCCGGGCGACGCCTTGTGCGGGTCGACGTCCCACGAGGCGTAAGACGACTTGCCGTCGCCGTCCGCGAGCTCCATCCCGCTGTGGTCGGAAACTGCCTCCACGATGCCGCGTCCCCGGCCCGACTCCGCCGAGTCCTCGCACGCGAGCACGGGCCACTCCAGGCCGTTCGTGGCCGGGCGCATGTCGCTGACGTCGATCCTCACCCGGCCGGCGCTCTGGCAGATGGTCAGGCGCACAGGGGGCAGCCCGTGCCTGACGGCATTGGTCACCAGCTCACTCACCGCGAGGACGACGTCGTCGACGAGCACGCCGAGACCCCATCGCGTGAAGGACTTACGGACCGCTGCCCGAGCCTGGTGGGCAGCGGCATCGCCGTACGGCAGCTCGATCTCGATCTGCTCCCCGACACGCTCCTCGGCCGTTCTCTCCTTGTCGGGCACACCTTCAGCCTGCCCTCGCCCGGTCGCCGCAACCTGGTGAGCGCTGCTAGTACGCCGTACAAGCCGCGGCGTCGCCCGTCGGAAGTGCGGGCGCAGCGGCACCACCAAAGTGGCGGCAGTCAGCCTTCCTGAGAGCCAGTCCCGAAATCTCCGACGTCCGGCGAACCGCAAGTACGCTTGGCGCGTCTATAGGCAGACCGAGCGGATGCCTTCGGACCACGAGACGGAGCGAACGCGTGCCGCGGTGCGATCGGCGGAGCTTCAGGCTGCGGGCCTTTCTCGTCGTGGCCGCCACCAGCGTCGGTGCGCTCGGGTCGGCGTCGAGCGCGGGGCCGAGCAGGGGCTGCGTGGCCACGCCGATGAAGTTCCGCGAGCCGATCGTGGTGGGGACGGGGTTCGAGCCGAACGTCGACGTCGACTCGGCCGGCACGATCTTCCTGAGCGGGGCCGGCTTCGTCGGCGACGGCGCGTCGCGGTTGTGGCGCTCGACCGACACCGGTCGCACGTTCAACGAGGTGACCGGGCTGAACGGGGCGACCAGCAGCCTTGACGGCTTCGAGGGCGACATCGCGGTCGACGCGAAGGACCGGCTGTACTACTTCGACACCTGGGTCGGCGACAACCACGTGTACCGCTACTCCGACCACGGGGCGACGCTGGACTTCGTCCGTCCGGCGGCGCCGACGCCGGAAGCGGACGACCGGCCCTGGCTGGCCGCGCACCACGACGGCTACGTCTACTACCTGGGCAATGCCGCCGCCGGTCCGGGCGGCCGTCTGGTGTTCCACCGGTCGACCGACGGCGGGCTGACGTTCGACCCGCTCGGCTACCTGGTGCCCAACTCCGGCTTCGGCTTCCTCGACGCGGACCCGAATTCCGACCACGTCTACATCGCGGTCGACAACACCTCGCCGCACACCGGAGTGGCGCCGACGGCGGTGTTCGTGAGCATGTCCGCAGACCGGGGCGCGACGTGGACCCAGACCAAGGTCGCCGACCTCGAGCTGAGCCGGTGGCCGCTCACGGCGATGAGCATCACCGTCGCGGTCGCCCCCAACGACGGCAGCGTGTACGTCGCGTGGAACGAGCGGACCCGTGGCGATAGCAGCGACATCATCCGGCTCGCCCGCTCGACCGACCACGGGCGTACGTGGCGCGTGCGCCGCGTGACACCGTTCCCAGCGAAGATCGACTACACGTGGATGACCGTGAGCCCGCGCGGCGACGTGGGCATCAGCTTCTTCGCTGACGAGCTCGAGTCGGACGACGCGGAGTTCCACGTCTACGCGATGGTCTGGCGGGAGCGGTCCACGTGCCGCGGTGCGACCAGCACGCGGTGCCCAGGCCCGGCATCGGCGGTAGCGCGGCTGTCGAAGCACCCGGTGCTTCCGCAGGGCGACTTCTTCCAGTCGAAGTTCTCTCCCGACGGCGCGCTCAACGTGCCGTTCAGAGTCGGCGGTCAGGTTCGGCGCGTCGCATTCACGCGCCAGGTCGCGGGGCCGAACCTCAAGGGCGGCAGCTTCTGCGGCCACGCCAAGCTGGGTCGCGAATCGCGCTAACCCCAAGCCTGGGTCCCGACGTCGGACCTCCCGTGACGAGGCCCGCCTCGAACGACGCGGGATCTCGTCAACGGCGTCCTTTGCCGCGCGTGAGCAAGGCCCGCCAGGCCTTGACCTGCGTCGTGTCGTGGAACTCGTTGATGCGGTAGATCGCCGGCTGGATCTCGTCGACCGACCACCCGTCCGCGAAGGCGGCGCGGATCTCTGCCTGCGTGATGCGCCGGGGCCCCCACTCGCCCTCGCCCGCCTGGTGCTCGCTGAAGCAGATCAGGTGCAGCTGCCCGTCGCGCTTCGTGAGCCTCGTCAGGTTGTCGACGTATGCGCGCTGCTCAGCCCCTTCGAACGAGTGGAACACGCCACTGTCGAGCACGGTGTCGAACACACCGTCGTCGAACGGCAGCGGTTCGAGCATGCTGGCGACCGCGAACTCGACGGCGAGGCCACGTGCAGCGGCTTTGCGCCGGGCGGTGTCGATGGCGTTTCGCGAGATGTCGACACCGGTGACCACGGCGCCGCGCTCTGCCGCGAGCAGGCTGTGCTCTCCCGTGCCGCAGCCGGAGTCAAGCAGCTGACCGGTGATGGGCTCTCGCTCGAGGAGCGCGACGACTTCCGGCTGCGGTTCCTCGATCACCCACGGCGGCGGGTCGCTCTCATCTGCGTAGGCCGCGTCCCAGCGTTCCGGGGAGTTGTCGCTCATCCGGTGAGCCTGGCAGGCCCGCACAGATATCGACAACCGCGCGCTCAGCGCACGAGATCCAGGAGGCGGTGCCACGTGGAATTCTTTGCTCCTGCAACTAGTTGTACTCGGTAAGCGCCTGGCACCCAGCCGGTCGTCCGAGAGAAAGGACGGAGCGATGACTCCACTTGTCGTGCTGCTCGCTCTCCTGGTCGCGATAGACATGGCCGCCCTGCGCTGGGGGTCTGACAGCAGACGCACCGGCGGCGACTGGCAGCTCGGCGTCTCCCCGCACTGAACCGTGAACTGACTCAGCGCGTTCTAGCGCCTGCCGTCAGGTCAGGACGTGCCGGAGGGCCAGAGGTAGGGCAGCTCCCACTCCTGCTGGCTCAGTGGTGGACCACCCTCGATGCCGAGCTGCTCGAGCGCCGGCATCATGCGCTCACTGAAGAACCGGCCGGCGTCTTCTTTCCGCTCCCAGACGTCGAAGCTGTAGACACCTCGCTCGCTGGGGCCGGCCGCGTGGAGGATCAGGCCCTTGATGGGCTCGTCGCCGAGCGCCTCGCCGATCTTGATGTGCGTGTCGAGATCGACGTCGAACTCCATGACCATCGCGTACGCCATCGTGTTGCCCTTCCATAGACGAAGAATCTATTGATCAGAGTGCTACTCTAACCATATGGCTGTCAAGAGGTCATACTCATCGGCTCGACGCGACGCGCAGGCGCGGGAGACGCGCCGGGCGATCCTCGACGCTGCACGAGCGCTGTTCGTGAGCGGGTACGCCGCCACCACCATCCAGGCGATCGCCGAGGGAGCCGGGGTCGCGGTGCAGACCGTGTACGGCGTGTTCGGCAGCAAGCGTGAGCTGCTCCGGCAGCTCATCGAGGCGACGATCACCGGCGGTGACGACTCGGTACCCGTCACCGAGCAGGCCGAGGCCCAGGCGATTGCCGCCGAGCCCGACGCGCGGCGGCGGGCAGCGCTCGACGCGGCCTTCAGCCGGGCGATCATCGAACGGGTGGGGCCGATCGTGCGCGTGGCCGAGGAGGCGGCCGCGTCCGATCCTGAGCTGGCCGCCATGATGGAGACGGTCAAAGCGGAGCGGCGCAAGGAGATGGTGGTCGCGGCGCGGATCCTCGCCGGTCCCGACGGCGGCCTGCGCGTCAGCCAGCAGGAGGCTGCCGCGACCCTCTACGTGCTCTACAGCCCGCAGGTCGCCGACATGCTCATGGGCGACTACGGATGGTCTCCGCAGCGCTACGAGAAGTGGCTGGCGAGGATGCTGCTGCACAGCGTCATCACAGTGGATCCAGACGCTTCCTGAGCAGGCAGAACTCGTTGCCCTCGGGGTCGGCCAGGACATGCCATGACTCCTCCCCCGTCTGACCGACATCGGCCGGCCGCGCGCCGAGGCCGAGCAGACGTTGAAGCTCGGCATCCTGCCCGCGATCGGTGGCGTTGACGTCGATGTGCAGCCGCGACCTGCCGGTCCTCGGCGCGTCCTGGCGGCTGAGGATGATCGTCGGCTGCGGACCGCCGAACCCCTCGCGAGGCCCGATCTCGATGGAGCCGTGGACCTCGCGATCGAGCACGACGAAGTCCAGGACCTCGCACCAGAACTGCGCGAGCAGCTCCGGGTCGCGGCACTCGAGCACGAGCTCGCTGATGCGACAGGCCACGGCTTGAGGGGAACTACGACGCGGCGACGGTCGGCCAAGCCTCGCCCGCGGGGGAATCGGCCCCCGCCGTGACGTCGAGCAGGAATGCAGGCCAGCGCGCGAGCAGGGCAAGCCCCTGCATCACGATCTCGTGCTGCGCGGCGCGATCCCTGCGGCGGACAGCCGCCTCGTACGCGCGCGCGATGACGTCAACCGGTGTCGCCTCGTGCGGCCGCAGTGCTCGATCGCCGAGAGACCCGTCAGTCCGCGACTCCGCCAGCATGAGGCGGAAGATGTCGGCGAACGCCTGCCCTCGCTCGGCTGCCTGGTCGGCGACCACGAGGAGGTAGTCCTCCGCCGTCAGCTCGGGTCCGGCGAACTGGAGCATTCACGCACCTCCACTGCCTCGGTCTGGGAGGTAGGCAGTGGGTTCGATGCTGCGCCCTCAGCGACCCTCGACATAGGCGCCTTTTGCCGGAATTGCGCAGATGACCCGCTGGTGCCGGTGGCGCAGGCCGATTGGACCGAATGCCGTCCAGCCGTTCAACGCGGGACCGGTGTTCGACGCTCGTCGGTGGGCTCGCCTACTCTGCGCGCCGTGACCAGGTCAGCCGACGCAGCCGCCTTCGAGCGCGTTGTCGACCTGCTGAGCCGGGCGCCGACCCGCCTCGCCGCGGCGGCCGACCGCATATCGAACGAGGTGCTGCGAACCCGCCCCGGACCGGACGAGTGGTCCGCGAACGACGTGCTCGCCCATCTGCGCTCGTGCGCCGACGTATGGGGCGCCTGCATCGGGACGATCCTCGCGGAGGACTCGCCGACCATCCGCGCCGTGAACCCGACCACCTGGATCACGCAGACCGACTACCTCGACCTCGAGTTCCCGGACTCACTTCGATCGTTCACCGAGCAGCGCCGCGCGCTGCTCGACCTGCTGCGTCCGCTGCCGGCCGAGTCGTGGGCGCGCACGGCGACCGTCACGGGAGCCGGCAAGCCGCTCGAGCGGACAGTGCTGTCGTACGCGGAGCGGCTGGCGACGCACGAGCGGAGCCACCTCAAGCAGGTCGAGCGGGCGGTCAGGACGCTCACCAGCGCGTCCTGATCGGCGGAGCCCTCGTCAGTCGAGCACGGCGAGGCGCACGTCGACGGCGTCCCCGACGTCGAGCTGCTCCCCCAGCCGCACCGAGCGCTTGATCGGCAGCACGTAGCCGGCTTCCTTCGACGGGAAGACCGACGTGCGCCAGGTCGTCGAGCCGACGGTCACCTCGACTCGAACCGAGCCGAAGCCGCGCCGCGGGCCGACGCGCGCGCTGAGCTCCTCACCGAGATCGCCAGGCACGGTGACGAAGTGCCAGGAGCCCTGGCCGTCGTAGTCCCAGAGCTCGGCCGTGAACCTGGTCCCCATCGGGGCAGGGTACGTCGACCTGCTCACCTCGTGGCGATCGCCAGTCGAGCTCGCAGCCGGTCCACGACATCGGCGCTGCCGTACACCGACACGACGTCGATCGGCGCGCGACCGTAGAGCCACAGGAGCAGGGGCGAGGGCTCGCCGGCCACTGTGGCCTCGACCTCCTGCTCCGCCTCCTCGACATCGACAAGGTCCGGCGACATCCGGATCGTCCACCGGCGCGCGGGGGCCGCGACCGCAACAGTGCCCGTCAGCTCCGGCTCCTCGTCGCCCGTCCAGTCGCCGGCGAACATCAGCATCAGCACCTCGTCGATGCCGTCGACGGCGAGCTCGGCGTCGATCGGCGTCGAGGCGCCGGACGCGAGCTCGGTGTCCACGCGATGCATCGCGGTCTCCTGCGCCATGCGGCGCACCCAGAACCCCGCGGTCTGGTCCGCCGGCCACCACGTCCACGACGGCGCAGCCGGGTCGGTCTCCCGCAGCATCGCGACCACTCGGGTGTGCGCGTCGTCGAACCACTCCAGCGGGTCGCGATCCGCCGGCCACTCGGGGGGCCACGGGTCAGGCTTCTCTCCCGCGAGGGCGACGCACGCCAGCTTGTGCTCGTACACCTCAGCGGTGTGGGTCACCACGTCGCGCGCGGTCCAGCCGGGGCACGACGGCACCGGCGCGTCGAGGTCGCGCTCGGCTGCCGTGCGCAGCAGAGCACCGTCCTGGTTCAGCAGCTCCAGATAGCGCTCACGAAGCATGCCGCGGAGTGTAAATCCGCCTGCGCGCGGCGCGGCCGACGCGAGCTGTCCGGTGGTTGTAACCCACATCGTCGGGGTCCACCCTGTGCGGGACAGGTCTGCGCCGCGCCAAGACCAGGAGGCCCGATGTCCCACGAATCGCCGCTCGACACCGCGGAGCCCCGCGCGAACACCGCGCTCGGCGTCTCGGCGCTGGCCGTCCTGCTCTACGTCGTCGCGATGATCCTCGACGAGCGCGGCGACTACGGCTGGCTCTGGCCGGTCGCGGGCCTGGTCGGCGGTGCCGGCGCGGTGATGGGCTGGCAGGCCGGCCGGCCGCGGCCGCGGGGGCGTGCGCTCCTCGCAGTCGTGCTCGGCGGACTCGTGCTCCTGTCGATCGTCGGCTGGATCGTGGTCGCCGCCATCAACGGCGACCTCTGACGTCGCTGCGGGCCGGAGGAGCAGCGCACGTGCGTCGACCGCTCAGCCGCGCCCGCATCCTTCGAGCCGCGCTCGACATCGTCGACCGCGAGGGGCTCGACGCGCTGACGATGCGCCGGGTCGCGGCCAAGCTCGGCGTCGAGGCGATGTCGCTCTACCACCACGTCCCGAACAAGGACGCGATCCTCGAGGGCGTGTTCGACCTGGTCATCGCGAAGGCAGATCTCCCGGAGGGAGATGACGTCACGGCCGCGGACTGGATCCGCGGCACCGCCGACGCATTCCGCCGGCTCGCCCAGGAGCACCCACGCGCGTTCCCGCTGCTGACCAGCCGCCCGGTCCCCCTCGCCGACGCGGCAGCCGCCCGGCCGATGGAAGCCGGTCTTGCCGCGTTCGCCCGGCTCGGCCTGACCGAGGCGGAGGCGTACGCCGCGATCCAGGCGGTCGCCGTCTCGCTGCTCTCGCTGGGGCTCATGGACAGCCAGCTCGCCGTCAACGGCGTTCCGGTGGCGGAGTCGAGGATCGCGGACCTGCCCCCCGCCGAGTTCCCCCGGCTGCACAGCATCCCGGCACTCGACGTCGACCTCGCCGCCGTCTGGGACTGCCTCGTCGACGCCCTCGTCCACGGCCTCACCGACCGCCGCCGCTGAGCCCTGAGCTCACCCCGCGGTCTCGCGCCGTCCATTGACAGCCGCACCATACGTAGTAAGGTTCACTTACGCCGTAAGCCACCAGGCCGGCGCCGGAGAGCAGGAGAGCGCATGCCGACCACGAGCGAGCTCAGCGAGTTCCTCACCGCCAAGGCGACCGAGCTCGACGTCCCCGGTGTCGCCGTCGGCGTCCTGTCGGGCGACGAGGAGCACTACGCGTTCCACGGCGTCACGAGCGTCGAGAACCCGCTGCCGGTCGACGCCGAGACGCTGTTCCAGTTCGGCTCGACCGGCAAGACGTTCACCGCGACGGCAATGCTGCGCCTCGTCGACCAGGGCCTCGTGGACTTCGACGCCCCGGTACGGCGGTACGTCCCGGAGCTCAAGCTCAAGGACGACTCGGTCGCCGAGGCGGTCACCGTGCGCCAGCTGTTCAACCACACCGCCGGCTGGTCCGGTGACCTGATCGAGAACACCGGCGACGGCGACGACGCCCTGGCCCGCTACGTCGAGCGGATGGCGACGATCGACCAGGTCAGCCCGCTCGGCGCCAGCGTGTCCTACAACAACGCGTCGCTCTCCTTGGCCGGCCGGGTCATCGAGAAGGCGACGGGCAGCACCTACGAGCAGGCGATCCGCGAGCTGCTCTTCGAGCCGCTGGCGCTGGAGCACAGCTTCTTCTCCCCCGCCGAGGTCATCACCCGGAGGTTCGCGGTCGGGCACAACCAGAAGCCGGACGGCACGATCCACGTCGCCCGCAACTGGGCGATGCCCCGCTCGGCGGCCGCCGCCGGTGGCATCTCGGCCAACGCGGCCGACCAGATCGCCTGGGCGAAGTTCCACCTGGGCGACGGCTGCGGCCCGGACGGCAAGCGGATCCTGTCCGCGGACCTGCTCGCCGAGATGCAGCAGCCCGCGGTCGAGATGCCGGGCAGCGCGCTCGGCGACGCCGTCGGCATCAGCTGGTTCCTCCGCGACGTCGAGGGCGTCCGGCTGGTCAGCCACGGCGGGACGACCAACGGTCAGCACTCAGCCTTCGTCATGGTGCCGGAGCGCCGGTTCGCGCTGATCAGCATGACCAACTGCGGCCCCAACGGACCCCAGCTCAACGACGCGGTCCTGGCGTGGGCGCTCGAGAGCTACCTCGGCGTCGTCGACAAGGACCCCGAGCCTGTCCGCCTCGGCGACGCCGAGCTCGCGGCGTACGTCGGCCGCTACGAGACCATCGCGGCGACCTGCACCGTCACCGCCGAGGACGGCGGGCTCGTGATCCACGTCGCCGTGAAGCCCGACGCGCTGGCCGCGCTCCGCGCCTCGGGCGACGCCGACGAGGCGGACGCGCAGCAGCCACCTATCCCGATCGGCCTGCTCGGCGGCGACGACGACCGGTACGTCGTGTCAGGCGGTCCGGCCAAGGGCATGCGCGGCTACTTCGCCCGAGACGACTCGGGAAGAGTCGTCGGCGTCCACGTCGGCGGGCGGATAGCCACTCGCGTCGGCTAGCCCTGCTGACCGAACGCGCACCTGACGCGCGGACGAACGAACGACCGGACTCGATTCCGTCCACGCGGACGAGCACGGCCCCGCACGCCCGGCGTACCGTCGAGCCATGCTGCGACCACGACGCTCGTCGTTCCTCCGCGCCGGCATCGCCGTGTCCGCGCTGTGCCTCACTGCAGCCTGCGGCACGACCGTCCCGACGCGCGCCGGGGCTCCTGGCGATCCCGCGATCGGTCAGGTCGACCAGGCCGAGGGCCTCAGCGCGCCGGTCGGCGCCGACCCTGGCGGCGCACCCCTGCCGGGTCAGCCGGCCAACGGCGGGA
The DNA here is from genome assembly GCA_035536955.1 of Mycobacteriales bacterium. GTDB lineage: Bacteria > Actinomycetota > Actinomycetes > BP-191 > BP-191 > DATLNF01. Next base: position 13,923 of record DATLNF010000059.1, read on the forward strand.
CCATGGGTGGGTTCGCACCGGGCACATCGACCTCCGGCAGTGGCGGTGACAGCGGCAGCTCCTCCGGCCAGCCGGGTACGGCGCCGCGCACGGCCTCCGGGTCGAGCGGCGGCACGGTCACCCGGCCGGGCGGGTCGAGCTCCGCGGTCGGTCCCGGCATCACCGCGGACAAGGTCTACTTCGGCACCCTGTACTACCCGGACGCCGCCGTGGCGAATGCCGGACTCGGCGCAGAAGGCGCCAGCGTGCCGGACCAGCGCGAGTTCTACGACGCGGTGATCGAGGACGTGAACAAGCGCGGCGGGATCCTCGGCCGCAAGCTGGAGCCGCTCTACTACGAGTTCCGCGCGACCTCCAACCAGCCCGCGGACGCGCAGTACCAGGCGGCCTGCGACCACTGGACGAAGGACAACAAGGTCTTCGCCATCGTCTGGCGCGGCCGGATCATGCAGGAGTGCGCGATGAAGGCCGGCACGCTCGCCCTCAGCGGTGACGGCGAGGCCGGTCCGACGTACGCCCGAGTGCCGAACCTGGTCGACCCGAGCCACGTCCGCCTCGAGCGTCTCGGCCGGGCGACCGTCTCGGGGCTGGACCGGGACAAGTACTTCGCGCCCACCCCGGAGTGGCCGACCGGGCGGGTCGGCCTCCTCACCTGGGACGACCCCAGCTACAAGTTCGGCATCACCGACGGCTACCTGCCCGGGCTCAAGGCCCTCAGCATCAAGCCGGCGATCGACACGCGCTACATCGCCCCGGCACAGACGTTGAACGCGATCACCGACGCGAGCGCCGCGGTCGGCAGCGCCGTGCTGGCCTTCAAGTCGGCGCAGGTCGACCATGTGCTGATCCAGGACGGCTCGGCCGGCCTCTTCGGCATGGGCGGGCTGACGCTGCTCTTCCTGCAGCACGCGGAACAGCAGGACTACTACCCTCGCTACGGCTTCAACGCCAACAACGTCCCGGGGTTCGAGATCTACCCGCCCGCCCAGCAGCACGGCATGCTCGCCGTCGACTTCAGCGACTACACGCCCCGGCATGACGAGGGCATCGCACCCAACCCGGCCCGCGAGCGGTGCTTCAAGATCATGCGAGAGAACGGCATCAGCCTGTCCGGCACGAACGCCATGGCGACGGCGGCCGGCGCCTGCGACGGCGTCTGGTTCCTCGAGACGCTCCTCGAGCGCGCGACTGCGCCGACGCTGCGCGGCGCGCTCGACGCAGCGACATCGCTGGGCACGTCCTACGTCTCCCCGAACGTGTACGGCACCCGCCTCGCGCCGAACAAGCGTGACGGCGGTGAGCTCGCCCGCAACGCGAAGTTCGACGACGCCTGCCGCTGCATGCGGTACACGACGAAGCCCTACGCGCCCTGACTGCGCAGACGGCGCGGGTCGTCGCGCTCGCCCGCTATCCGGTGAAGTCCATGGTCGGTGAGCAGGCCGACCGCCTGGACGTGGACGCACGTGGAGTCGTCGGCGACCGCCGGTGGTCGGTGCGCACAGCCAGCGGGAGGATCGGCAGCGGGAAGGCCACGCGCCGGTTCGAAGCCGTCCCGGGGCTGCTCGACCTCCGGGCCGAGCATCGCTCCGGCGAGGTCTGGGTCGTCTTCCCCGACGGCAGCTGCTGCCCGGCGGAGTCGACGGACGCGGGTGGCCGGCTCAGCGACTACCTCGGCCGCGCGGTGTCGCTGACCGCCGAAGCGGCAGTCAGCCACTTCGACGACGGCCCGGTGAGCCTGATCGGCACCGCGTCGCTGAGGGCTCTCGCGGCGGACGCGGGTCACGACGTCGACCCGAGGCGGTTCCGGCCCAACCTGCTCGTCGCGACCGACACGCCGTTCGTCGAGGACGGCTGGGTCGGCCATCTTCTCGAGGTCGGGTCCGTGCGGCTGCGCGTCACGATGACGTCGCCGCGCTGCGTCATGGTCGACGCGCGCACCGCCGAGCTGCCGGCAGAGCCCGGGAACCTGACCGCGGTCGGGCGGGTCAACCGCGCCTGCCTCGGGGTGATCGCCGCTGTCGAACGCCCTGGCCGTATCGCCGTGGGCGACGATGTCCGGCTCTGTCGGTGATCACTTCGGGGGGTCGCCGTCCGCCGCGCGGCGGAGCGCTTCGATGTCGAGCTTCTTCATGTCGAACATCGCGCGCATAGCCCGCTCCGCCCGCGTCTTGTCCGGGTCGGCGAACAGCTCGTCCATGCCCGTGGGCGTCACCTGCCAGGCCACGCCGAAGCGGTCCTTCAGCCACCCGCACTGGACCTCGGACCCACCGTCGGCAGTGAGCCGCTCCCAGTAGTAGTCGATCTCGTCCTGCGTCTCGCAGCTCACCTGGAGGGAGATGGCCTCGTCGAAGGTGAACTGGGGTCCGCCGTTGATCCCGACGAACCGCTGCCCGTCGAGCTCGAACTCGACGACCATCACGGTCCCGGCCGGGCGCGGCCCCGCCTCGGTGTAGTGCGCGACGCTGACGATGCGCGAGTTCTTGAAGATCGAGACGTAGAAGGCGGCGGCCTCCTCTGCCTCCGTGTCGAACCACAGGTTCGGGACGATCCTCTGCATGACGCCACGTCCTCTCGTACGCCGCACACGCGGCCTGCTCCGGATGCTGCACCGGTCAAGACCTCCGACGCACCACGAACTCATCGGTTCGGATGCCGCGGCACGCTACTCAGGCACGCGGAGCCCGACCGCCCCGAGCGCCGCGGCCACGAACGCGTCCTCACCGAGCTCGATCCCGAGCACGGTCCGCTGCAGCGTCAGCCCCTGCAGGACGGCGACCATGCGGTAGGTGAGCTCGCCCGGCGACGCCGGCAGGTCGCGGTCGCCGACCAGCGCCGCGACGTCGGAGGACAACGTGTCGAACACCTGCCGGTACGCATCGCGCGTCGCGGCGGCCACCGCCGGGTCGGCCGCGCCCAGGCGCAGCAGGTCGAGCTGCACGAGCATCAGCTGAGCGCCGTCCGGGTGGGCGCCCATCCCGTAGTAGGTACGGGCGTACGCCGCCACCGCCGCGGCCAGGTCGCCCTCCCCCACCGGCAACCCGCCGAGCGCGGCGATCTTGCGCAGCATCGCGGCGGCCAGCAGCGCGCCACGACTGCCGAAGGTCGAGTAGACCGCGCCGGTCGTGAGACCGGCCCGGCGGGCCACCGCTTGCAGGGAGCAACCGGCCAGGCCGCGCTCGGCGACCAGCTCGTCCACCGCGTTGAGCAGCGCCTCCCGGGTGCTCGGCCGGCCGCGGGCGATCGGCGCGACCGCGGCCGCCACGCTGTCGGCGAGGACCATCGGCACCTCCCTTGACGCGCTGGTGCGGGCAGTCCGATAGTAACGCCATTATCGGTGGAGGCCCAGGATGCGACTCTTGCTGACGACGCGGCACCGCGTCCTGCCGATGCTCCTCGCGCTCGGCACCGCTGCCGCCTGCGGTACGACGGTGCCGGTCGCGCAGGTCGCCGGCGATGCGCCGCCCCGGCAGAGCACCGGCCTGGACGTGCCGGCGGAGGTGCTCGGCCCGGCACCAGCAGCGCCCGGCGCAGGCCCCGCAGCCGGCGGCATCGTGAGCGGCCCGGCCGGCCCGGTTCGCACCGGCGGCAACGGCGCGGCGCGAACCGGCACCGGCCCCACGTCCGGCGGCCAGCCGGCGGAGGCGGCCGGCGCCGGGCCCGTTGGCCGGGCCGCCGACCGGCGACCGGTGCGCGTCGGGATCCTCTACACGAACAACGACGCGGCGGAGCAGTTCGACGTCAACAACAACACGTCGTTCACGCCGCGCGAGGCGTTCGAGGCGTTCGTCGCGGCGTGGAACGCTCGGGGCGGGCTGGCCGGCCGCAAGATCGAGCCGACGTACGCCGAGCTGCGGTCGAGCTCGACGACGTACGCCGCGGACCTGCAGGCGGCCTGCGAGCGCTTCACCGAGGACGCCCAGGTCGCGTTCGTCATCGGCTCGTCCGGGATCTTCTTCCAGTCCTACGCCGAGTGCCTCGCCGACCGGCGTACGCCGATGTTCTCGGCCGACTACGCGATGGGCGACGACATCGCCCTGCGCGCCGCGAGCTCGGTGTTCACCCCGACGACCATCACCGCCGACGCCCGCGCGCGCGTGGTGCTGCAGCGGTTGACCGCGGCCGGGCGCTTCACGTCGAAGGACAAGCTCGGGGCGGTCGTCGAGGGCTGCCCGTTCAACGAGCGCGCCTACGACCGGACCGTGGTTCCGGTCGCGAAGCGGCTCGGCCTGACCATCGCCGAGCGGTTCGTCAGCCGCTGCTTCGAGGGGATCGACGACTTCGGCGGGCTCGCGTCGGACATGCAGAACGCGGTGCTGCGGTTCCAGACGGCCGGCGTGACCCAGGTCGTGCTCGTCTCCGGCGGTGCGGAGGCCAACATGATGCTGCTGTTCGCCACCGCCGCCGACGCGCAGGGCTACCAACCCGGGTACGGCCTCACCAGCGGTGCGATCCCGGCGGTCCAGGAGGCGAACACGCCGCGGAGCCAGCTCGCCAACGCCGTGGGCGTCGGGTGGGCGCCGGCGCTCGACACGAACCGCTCCGCCACCCTGCGCACGGCGCGCATCGCCGAGTGCGTCCGCGACCTGCAGACCGGTGCGGGGCTCGCACCGGCATCGTCCGCGGACCGCTTCACCGCGTTCAGCATCTGTGACGCCTTCGCGCTGGCCGACGCGGTCCTGCGTCGCACCCGCGGAGCGGCTGACCTCACGTCGATCGGCAGCGCGGTGACGTCTCTTCGGAACTCGTTCCTCGCCGCCACGGTCGTCGCCTCGCGGACCGACTTCTCCGGTGGCCGCCGCACCGCCCCGGCGGTCGGGCAGCTGTTCGCGTGGTCCGCCGAGTGCGGCTGCTTCGACTACACCCCGGCACCGCAGTTCAGCCTGCTCGCCGGCTGAGGACCTCAGGAGAACCCGCGTGGCGCTCGACCCGCAGCACTGGCAGCACCGGCTCACCGCCCTGGTCGACGAGCACGACGTCGTGGGGGCGTCCCTCGCGGTCGGCGTCGGCGACGCCACGGCTGTCGCCGCAGCAGGAGTCCTCAGCCGGCGGACCGGGCACCGGGCGACTCCGGAGAGCGTCTTCCAGATCGGCAGCATCACCAAGGTGTGGACCGCCACCTTGGTCATGCAGCTCGTCGACGAGGGCCTGGTCGCCCTCGACGAGCCCGTCGTGACCTACCTGCCGGACTTCCGCGTCGCGAATGCCGACACGACTCGGCGGGTGACGCCGCGCCATCTGCTCACCCACACGAGCGGCATCGACGGCGACTTCTTCCCGAGCACGAGCCGTGGCGACGACTGCCTGCAGCGGTACGTCGCCGCGATGGCGGACCTAGCGAGCAACCACCCCGTCGGCGCGACGATGAGCTACTGCAACGCCGGGTTCAGCGTGCTCGGGCGCATCGTCGAGGTCGTCCGCGGCGCGACGTGGGACGTGGTGCTGCGCGAGCGGCTGCTCGCTCCCCTCGGCCTCGGCTCGGCCGGAACGTTGCCGGAGGAGGCACTGCTCTGGGCGGCTGCCGTCGGCCACGTGAAACCGCCCGGCAGCCCGGCGCCCGCGGTCGCCCCGCAGTGGGCGCTCGACCGGGGCGCGGGACCGGCGGGGACCATCCACGCCACGGCGCGCGACCTGGTCACGTTCGCTCGGCTCCACCTCGCCGACGGCCTGGCGGGCGACGGCGCACGGCTGCTGTCGGCCGAGGCCGCGCGGGTGATGCGGACGCCGCAGGCCGACTCGCCGGGCAACGTGTCCGGCGGCGCGATCGGCCTCGCCTGGAGTCTGCACAGATGGGACGGCACGACGGTGCTGGGCCACGACGGCGGCACCATCGGGCAGAGTGCCTTCCTACGCGTGCTGCCGGCGGCGGACGGGCATCCGGCGGTCACCGTCGCCCTGCTCACCAACGGCGGCGACACCGCCGACCTCGCGCACGACCTGTTCGTCGAGGTCTTCAGCGAGCACGCCGCGATGAGTGTGCCGGCCCGGCCCGAGCCGCTCGCCGACCCGCCGCCGTACGACCCAGCGGCCTACGTCGGTCGCTACGCGCGCGGGAACATGGAGTACACGGTCGAGGACCGCGCCGACCGGCTGACACTTGTCGCTCGTCCCACCGGGGTGCTGGCCACGGCGCTGGGCGCGGACAAGCTCGAGTCGGAGCTGCTGCCCTACGCCGCCGGCGTGTTCCTGGCGCAGATCCCGCCGGTCGCGGGATACCTCCCGGCGGTGTTCTACGGCCTGCCGGACGGCAGCCGTTACCTCCACCTGGGCGGACGGGCGACGCCGCGCGTCAGCTGATCGCGCTCCCCGACCGGCGCCGTGGTCATGCTGCCGAGCCACCCCTAGGCGGTCGGCCGGTTCTCGACGTCGGCGAGCAGGTTCTGCTCTGTCCCCCACCGCTTGTGGTCGACCGGGTCGATGCTCGGTCGGTCGATGACGTACCCCTGCGCCGAGGTGACACCCAGGCGGCGGGCCGCCGCGAGGTCCTCAGCGGTCTCGACGCCCTCGGCGAGCACCGACGCACCGAGCTCGAACGCCAGCAGGACGAAGCCCGACACGACGCTGCGCCGTGCCGGGTCCCGCGCCAGCCCGTCGATGAGCGACCGGTCGACCTTGATGATGTCGGGTCGCATCTCCACGACGTGCTGCAGTGAGGCATAGCCGGCGCCGGCGTCGTCGATCGCGACGCGTAGGCCCTTCTTGCGCAACGGCTTGAGCGCAGCGCGCAGGTCGACGTAGCTCTCGACGACCGCGTGCTCGGTGACCTCGAGCACCAGCCGGTGCCACGGGACGTCGACGCCTTCGGGTACCGCCGTGCCGAGATCCAGGGCCAGCGACGGCGCGAGGTTGATCGCGAGGTAAAGGTGCTCGGGCAGCGACTGGAGCATGTCGAACACACTGCGCACCGCGAGGCGCTCGAGGTCGTCGCCCAGCCCGACCTCGTGGGCGGCGCCGAACACGACGTCGGGTGGACCGAAGCCGGCCGGGAACCGGGACAGTCCCTCCATGCCGATGCACCGGCCCGTGGCCAGCTCGACGATCGGCTGCAGCGCGACCTGGATCGTCCCCGCGGTCAGCAGCTGCTGGATCCGCTCCCGTCCCCGCTCACGGGCGAGGTCGGCCTCGAGCTCGTCGGCCAGCAGCTCAGCCAGCATGCCCATGAAGCCCACGTCCCGGCGGTCGAGCTCCGGGTGCGGGTCGTGGCTCAGGCAGCAGAACGTGCCGTAGAGCGTGCCGTCGGCCATCGTGACCGGCACCGCGAGGTAGCTCCCGATCCCGGAGCGCTCCGTGGCCGGCAGCCCGGCGACGACGGGGTCAGCTCGCGCGTCCGGCACCACGTTGGGGATGTCGCCGCTGACCATCCGGGAGCAGTACGTCTCGTCCAGCGGGACGGCCAGGCCCGGCGAGATCGCGAACGATTCCGCATCACCGCAGACCGAGTGGACGACCTGCTCGTCCGCGTCGACCGTCGAGACGTATGCGACGTCCATCTCGAGGTGACGACGGGCGAGGTCGAGTATCCGCGCGACCTGCGGTGGGACAAGACCGCGCAGTGTCGCGTCAGTCACAGCGCTACGTTGCGGTTGGAGCCGGCTGCGGAGCGGAGGTCGCCGGCTGCGACTGCTGCGGCGCGGACTGCTGGGGAGCCTGCTGCGGAGGCGGGTTGTTGATGATCACCGGCGGCTGCGCCGGGGGAACGATCACCGGTGGCTGCTGCGCCGGCGGCACGACGACTGCCGGTGCGGTCGGGGCGGGGTCCTGCGGGACGACCGTGGTGTCGTCGTCGTCATCCATCACGTAGAGCAGCGCAAGCACGAGCAGGACGAGCGCGGCGGTGGCGACGAGAATCCACATCAGCCAAGGGGTGTCGTCCTCGACCACCGTGGCGGTGTCGTACGTCGTCGTCTCGGTGACGGTGGGAGCGACCTCGACCGGGCGGACGGGCACGGCCGGCGCAGGGGTGTAGAACTCGTCGTCCTCGTACTGCGTGGGCATCGGCTACCTCCTCGGCTACATCCCGGTGTGTGCCCCCGACGCCACCCTCGCAACCGTCAGCCGCGCGGTCGGACAACCCCCGCGGCTGCCGCGTTCGCGTGGGCCGCCGCGCGCAGCCAGGCTGCGTCGGTTCCGACGGTGACCAGCCGGCACCCGGCCGCGGCGTACGCCGCAGCTGTCCGACCGTCGAGCGCATGCGTGCCGACCGGACGGCCTGCGGCCGCGCAGGCGGACCAGACCGCCTCGACGGCACGGGACAGCACGGGGTCCGCCATGTCCGGGCGGCACCCCAGCGTGAGCGCGAGGTCCCACGGCCCGACGTACACCGCGTCGACACCGTCGACCGCGACGATCTCGCTCACCGCGGCGACACCCGTGGCCGACTCGATCATCACCACGCAGAGCGGCTCGTCGGCGCCGCCGGTGACCCGGCCGAACGAGCGGTGGCCGGCGGGCGCCGATCGGCAGGCGTCGACGACGCGGGTCGCGACGGCCGCGGAGTCGACGTGCGGGACGACCACGCCGTGCGCGCCGAGGTCGAGCGCTCGCGAGACGAACGTCGGCTCGGGCGCCCGGACACGCGCCATCGGGACGAGCCCCTCCACGCGGGCCGCGGTCGTGAGGGCCGGTAGGTCGGCCTCGTCGGCCGACCCGTGCTGGAGGTCGAACACGACGTAGTCCAGCCCGTCGGCGGCCAGCAGGGCCACCCCCACCGGATCGCGCAGCGTCGACCAGACGCCGTAGGCGGCTCGCTCGCCGAGCACCGATCGCAGGTCTGTGTCCATGTCGTCATCATGACGACGGTCGCTAACGACGGTTTCCGAACAGCTCCCTGACGTCGCTCCTGAGCAGCTCGCCGACGTCGGCACGCCAGACCGACCGCTGCTCGGGCACCTCGACGTGACGCCGGAACGGATCCGGCACCGGCGGCGGCTTGAGGTCCGCGCGGGGGCAGGTTTCCAGGGTGATCCCGGCGTACCACAGCGCTTCGTCGCACAGCTTCGCGGCGGTCCACCCAGCGGTCACGCCGGGCGGCGCGATCGTCACCTTGTAGATCGTGATCTCGTTGCGGCGCGGCTGGTCGTACACGACCGCGATCGACCCGATGACGCGGGCGCCGCCCCGGCCGCCGTCGGCGTCCCAGGGCTGGTCGTAGCGCTGCCACACCGACGACGTGGCATTCCACAGGCCGCCGCGCCCGACGTCGGCCTCGCGCAGGGCCGCCACGATGCGGGCGGCCGCGGCCACCGGCAGCACCGCCGACGGTCGGATGACGGTCTCGACGATGCCGGCCACGGGAACCTCCTCGGTCGGGCAGCGATTGCCCGCACCGAGGTCATCGACGCCGCCCGGCCCCGTGGCCGTACCCGGACGGGTGAACATTCCGCCCCGGGACGCAGCTCGGCCCGGCACCCTTGCGGGGGCCGGGCCGAGAGTGCTGCCAGGTCTCTAGAGCGGGCGGACGTTCTCCGCCTGCGGGCCCTTCGGGCCCTGCGTGATGTCGAACTCGACCCGCTGGTTCTCGTCGAGGCTCTTGTAGCCCTCGGCCTGAATCGCAGAGAAGTGGCAGAACACATCGGCACCGCCGTCATCCTGAGCGATGAAGCCGAAGCCCTTTTCCGCGTTGAACCACTTCACACTGCCCTGCGCCATGCTGTTCTCCCTTACCGAACGTCAGGACCCACAGGCGCGGGCCCCGGGTTGCCCCTCGGTCGTCCCATTTCCGCGAGGAAATGAGAAACGCCCGCGATCACACTCCGCGGGCGTTCGAGAACGAGCGAGGAAATGCAAAGCAACCGAGGGAGACGCTAGCACCTCCGCGCTCGCCGGACCACCCCCCGCGCCGACCGGCGCGGTGTCAGCCCGGGTAGGCGGCGATCGCGACCACGGCACGGTCGATCGCCCGCCGCGCCTCGGTGGCGCTGGTGGCCCCGGCCAGCATGAAGGAGAACCACACCTTCCGGTTGGACCGGGTCACGGTGTAGCCAGAGAGCGTCCGGATGCCGTGCAGCGTGCCGGTCTTGGCCGAGACACGACCGGCCGCCGGCGTCCCGCAGAACCGGTCGACGAGCGTGCCGTCGCGGCAGCCGACCGCGAGCGAGGTCTTGAAGGACAGCGCGGCGGTCGTGGCCTGGGCCCGGCGCAGCCAGGTCACCGCGGTCAGCGGGGTCTGCCGGTTGTAGGCGGAGAGGCCCGAGCCGTCGACGTACCCCGGCAGCTCCACGCCGAGGCTCGCGCCGACCGAACGGACGGCTGCGGCGCCGTCAGCGGTCGTGCCGTTGCCGGACGCCGCCCCGAGCTCTTTCAGCAGCAGCTCGGCGTAGAGGTTGTCGCTGTGCTTCAGCGCCTTCAGGACGAACCAGGCGATCTGCGGCGAGTCCCGGTGGGCCAGCGGCGGCGCGTCGGCGAGCGGGACCGGCGGCTGACCGACCTGGTCCGAGCCGATGACCTGCACCCCCGCGGCGACGAGGGCCGCGCGCAGCTTGCCCAGATTGGCGGGCACCGGGTCGGCGAGGAAGGCGGCGTCCTTGCGCCACGTGTTGCGGTCGACGACGAAGGCGGAGAGCGGACCCACCTCCTCGGGCACGTCGTCCGGCTCCCAGCCCGGCACCCGGCGTACCCGGTCGTACCTCGTGTCGTCGGCCCAGAGCCCACCGGTCACCCACCGCAACCCGGCTGCGGCGACGGCGCGGGCGAGCGTCGTCAGGTCGGCGCTCTTGAGCGTCGGGTCCCCGGCGGCGCGGAGGACCAGGTCGCCGTCCAGGACGCCGTCGGCGTAGGTCCCGGTGTGCCTGATCTCGGTGCGCAGCCGGCGGTTCGGGTCCATCGCGAGGAGCGCGGCGAGCCCGCCGTACATCTTCTCGTTCGAGGCCGGCGGAAGGGCGGCGCGCGGGTTGATGGCGGCCACCGTGCCGAGCCCGTCCACGACGACGTACGACGCGACGCTACGCGCGGTAGAGCCGCGCAGGGCGTAGCGAACCCGTGCATCGAGGTCGGCCGCGGAGCCGGCGTGCGCCGCGGTGGGCGCGACGCCGAGCCCGGTGAGCACCCCGACGAGCGCCACCCAGAGCACGGCGAAGCGGCGGCACGCGAGGGGCATCCGCACATCATCGCCGACGGCCGGCCGGCCAGGACAGGAATTCCGGATCGCACCCAGAAGTCCCGGTCATGAGCCCAGGGAAGACGCTCGGCAGCCCCGTCATCGCCGCCCTCGCGGTGGTCACGCTGGTCTGCGCCGCCCTGGGTGCGCCGCCCGCCGCCGCGGCGCCGAAGCACAACGACTGCCTGGTCGAGGTCGCCGGCGTCGACCTGCAGACCGCGACGGTCGCCGACCTCCAGGCCGCCATGGCCTCGGGGCGGCTGACGAGCCGCCGGCTCGTCACGGCGTACCTCGCCAGGATCGCCGCGTTCGACCAGGCCCCGGGACTGCCGCTCAACTCCGTCCGCGCCGTCAACCCGACCGCGCTGCAGCAGGCCGACGCACTCGACCGCGAGCGCGGCACGAAAGGCGTCCGCGGCCCGCTCCACGGGATCCCGGTGCTGCTGAAGGACAACATCGGCACCACCGACGTGCCGACGACCGCCGGGTCGATCGCGCTCGAGGGGAGCATCCCGCTGCGCGACGCGTTCATCACTGCCCGGCTTCGGGACGCCGGGGCGGTGATCCTCGGCAAGGTCAACCTGTCCGAGTTCGCGAACTGGGTGCAGCTCGGGATGCCGAACGGCTACTCGAGCCTCGGCGGCCAGGTCCTCAACGCGTACGACGGAGGCGACCCGAGCGGGTCGAGCTCGGGCTCCGGCGTCGCGGGAAGCATGGCGTTCGCGGCGCTGACGATCGGGACGGAGACCTCCGGCAGCATCCTCAGCCCGAGCAACGACAACAGCCTGGTCGGCATCAAGCCGACGGTCGGCCTGGTGAGCCGGGCCGGGATCATCCCGCTGGCCCCGAGCTTCGACACCGCCGGTCCGATGGTGCGCAACGTCACCGACGCCGCGATCCTGCTGGGCGCGATCGCGGGTCCTGACCCGCGTGACCCGAAGACCGCGGAGAGCGAGGGCCGCACACCGGAGGGGGCCGACTACCGGCCGTTCCTCCTGCGCACCGCGCTCGAGGGCGTGCGGCTCGGGTACAGCGAGGCCGACACCGACAACGAGATCTTCGCCCAGGCGATGGCCGACCTCGAGGCGCAGGGCGCCGAGCTGGTGCCGATCGAGTCCCTCGACTACACCAAGTTCGGCGGGCTCGCCGAGATCGCGGCGATCCCCAACGAGTTCAAGTACTCGCTCAACCGCTACCTCGCCGAGGAGACGCAGCCGGACCTGCGGGTGAAGACGCTGCGCGAGATCATCGAGTACAACAAGCAGCACCCCGACAAGGTGAAGTACGGGCAGAACCTGCTCGAGGCCTCCGACGCGACGCCCGGCAACGAGCAGCTGGCCATCGCGCAGTCCACCCCGGCGATCGTCGCCGCGCGGGCGGCGATCGAGGCGGCGCTGCTCGAGGGGGACCTCGACTCGATCGTGTCGTTCGGCCCGTTCAACGCGAACGTCGGCGCCGCGGCGGGTTATCCCACCGTCATCGTGCCCGCGGGGTACACGGGCGACGGGACGACGCCGCAGGGGATCAGCTTCCTGGGCAGCGCGTACACCGAGCCGCAGCTGATCTCCTACGCGTACGCCTACGAGCAGGCGACCAAGCGGCGGGTCCCGCCGACGGTCTTCAACAGCGACATCGTCCCGACCAGCTGCTCGCCGCGTCTCGGCGGCGGCAGCGGCACGCCGCCGCGCGCGGCTCCCCCGCGCGCGACCCCGCCGCGCCCCCTGCCGGCGACCGGCCCGCCGGCAGTCGCCGCCCTCGGCGCCCTGCTGGCCGGCTCCGCCGTCGCCCTGCGCCGCCGCCGCGCGCGCGGCTGAGCCCCCCGCCCCCCCCCCGGGGGGGGGGGGGGGGGG
>DATLNF010000060.1:0-2766 GCA_035536955.1 Mycobacteriales bacterium
CGAACGGCTTCACATCGAACGGGGCCACCAGCACGACCACGTCGCTGCGCGCCGCCTCGTGCAGCAGCCGGTACACCGCCAAGGCGCACACCTGGTGCGCGGCGCTGGGTGCCGGCGTCACGATGAGCGTCCCGTCCAGCAGCTCATAGCGGTGGCCGTCGTCGGGCAGCCGGGCCAGGTCGTCCTCCGTCAGGGGCCGGCCCCAGGGCAACGTCGTCACAGCAGTCATCGTGCCTCCCCTGCCGCACGATGTCAGCGTCACCGCGTTGCAGCGGGTCAGGGTGCGGCTAGGTCGAATCTGTGGACTCTGCGCTCGAGTTCGCGGTGGCCGCGTCGGCGCGCAGCGCCGCCATCGTGCGGCGGCTGCCGGCCACCGCCACCGCCGCCCAGGCGATGTCGGCGAGGGTCAGCACGGCGCGGCTCACCAGCGCGAGGAGCGTCGCCGCCCCGGTCGGCAGCACGGACCCCATCGTCACGACCAGCGCCGCCTCGCGCGCGCCCGCGCCGGCCGGCGCGACGAAGACCAGGAAGCCGGCGGCCCAGGACACGGCGAACGACCCGATCGACAGCGCGAGGAGGCGACCGGTCGACCCGGTCGCCCCGAGGTCACGCGCGACCACCCACACGTGGACGCCGTTGCAGAGCCACGTCGCCGCCGCCCACGCGACGCCCCGGCTGATCCCGCCGAGGGTCAGCGCGCGGTCGAGCTGCTGGCGGCGGATGAGCCGCAGGCCGCGGTTGATGAGCGGCGTGAGCACGCGAGGATGCAGGAAGAACAAGGCGACGGGCAGCACCACCAGCGCCGCGAGGTACCGCCCGCCCTCGCCGAGGAACGGCAGCGTCAGCGCGGCCACGAGCAGCGCCGCGGTCAGCCCCAGCGCGACGGCGACGACCCCGGCCGCCGCGGTACGCGCTCGCGGGACCTTGTGGTCGCGGCCGAGCTCCATCTGCGCGAGGACCGGCCAGACGCTGCCGGGGACGTACTTGCCGAGCTGGCCGAGGAAGAAGATCCGCAGCGCCGTACGTCGCGGCAGGGTCGAGCCGAGGTCGGCGAGGACCGCGCGCCACGACTGCATCGAGCAGTAGAGGCCGACCAGCACCGGCAGCCCCGACAGCGCGATGGTGGCCGGCGACAGCGCATCGGCCGCGTCGCCGATCTCGTCGCGCTGGCTGGCGACCGCGGCGGCCAGGAATCCGACGAACACCGCCCCCGCGGCGATGCGGACCAGCCGGCGGGTGCGTGGAGTCGTGCTCACCCGGTGACGAGCGTCGGCGCGACTGCCGGGGGCGGCCCGGCCGGCCGGCGCGGCGACTTGCTGCCGACCCAGATGTACGTCGGGACGATCGGCCGCGCGGCCCGCAGCACCGCCGGAGGCACCTTCGTCAGCGGCCCTCTCACCATGTCGGTGGCGTGGAAGGTCACCGGGTCGGCGAGCACCGGGAAGGTGTAGTCCCAGACGTGCAGCCCCTCGACCAGCCGCCGCAGCCCGGCGCGGCCGCGGAACCGCTCGTAGTAGGAGTCGGCCCGGCCGAACGCGCGCACGTACCGGTCGGCCAGCGGTCCGTGCGGCAGCCAGGACAGGAACGGCAGCCGGTAGTGCGGCTCCATCACACCGAGCCGGTTGCCCAGTCCCAGGTAGACGACGCCGTCGGGACGCAGCACGCGGCGGATCTCCGCCATGACCGCGTCCGGGTCCACCACGTGCTCGTAGATGTGGTTGAAGACGACGACGTCGACCGTCTCGTCCCGCCACGGCAGCGCCTCGCCGTCCGCGCAGAGGAAGCAGATCTCGGTCCCGAACCGCTGCTGCGCCTTGGCCAGCCCCGGCACGTCGATGTCGACCCCGAACGTCTGCCCGCCGCGCCGGTGCATCTCGTCGGAGATGAAGCCGACCGAGCAGCCGACGTCCGCGACGACCAGCCCCGTGAGGTCGTCCCGGCCGAGGAAGTGCCCCAGCACACTCGCGATCTTGGCGGCCTTCGTCCGCCGCTTCGGCTCGTCGAGCATCTTCTCCTGGAAGTCGGAGTAGGCCAGCTGCTGCTGGCGCTCGAGGTTCCCGCGGCTCACGGCGTGCTGCGCCGATCGACAGGCACGGTCAGTCGGAGCGCGACTTGACGATGAGGTCGCCGATCAGCGCGAGTGCGGCGATCTGGAACCCGACCATCATCGTCAGGATCGTCGAGCCGGTCACCCGGAAGTCGCGCACGAACACGTCGACGACCAGCAGCTTCAGCGTCGCCAGACCCATGATCCACAGCGCGAGCGGCATGAGGATCTTCAGCGGGTTGAAGTACATGACCATCCGCAGCACCTGCAGGATGTACTTGTAGGCGTCGCGGAACGGGTGGAACTTGCTCTTGCCGGCGCGCTTCGCGTAGTCGATCGGGATGTACTCGACGACGTGCTGGTTGGACAGGAACGCCACGGTCAGCGTCGTCACGCAGGAGAACCCCGCCGGCAGCAGCCGCAGGTAGGGCAGTGACGTCTCCCGCCGGAAGGCCCGCAGCCCCGAGTTGAGGTCGGGGATCTTCGTGCTCGTCAGGAACGAGCAGATCTTGCGGATGGCCCACTTCGCCGGCACCCGGAAGATCTTGTAGGTGCCCTCCTCGGTCTTGCGGGCACCAACGACCTGCTCCAGCGCGGGGTTCTCGTCGAGCATCCGCACGAACTCGGGGATGCGCTCGTTCGGGTAGGTCATGTCCGCGTCGGTCCACACGACGATCTCGCCGTGGCCCTGCTGGGTGCCGATCCGTCGCGCCGTGCCG
>DATLNF010000061.1:0-42414 GCA_035536955.1 Mycobacteriales bacterium
CCGCCCCGAGCCGCGCGAGGACGTCCTGCGGAGCCGGCAGCACCGTGTCGGGGCGCCACCCCGACCAGACGAGCAGCTGCCACACCGCGAGGAGCACGCCGACCGCCGCGAGCTTGGGCCATGCGGCCTCCCACGCGGCCCGCGCGAGTGATCGGGTGCGCCGGAAGTCGGCCGCAGGGGCGGGCTCGACCGACGACGAGAGCAGGTCTGCGGACATCAGGACACCTTCGGGTCGGACGACGTGGATCCGACGCGGACGGCCGCGTCGGCGCGCTACGTCAGGCCCGACACCACTCGTCGAAGGCGTCGCGGCGCAGGTCGGCCCAGAGGACGACCGTGAGGAGGGGCAGCGCCGGCATGTCGGCCAGTGTGCCCGGCCGCACCGGCGCTGCCAACTTCAGATGACGGCCGGCGGTCCGCTGGTCTCGCTCACCATCGGCCGGCCGGCCGCGGCCCATGCCTGCATGCCGCCGTCGAGGTTTCGGACCGACTTGCCCTGCTGCGTGAGGTAGGCCGTCACCTGCGCCGAGCGGGTGCCGACCCGGCACACGGCGACCACGTGCTGGTCGTCGGGGACCTCGTGCAGTCGCGGGATGAGCTGCGCCATCGGGATGTGCACGGCTCCCTCGATGTGCCCGGCCGCCCACTCGTCGTCCTCGCGCACGTCGAGGATGTAGGAGTCGTCGTCGACCTCGGACACCGTCACAGTCGGAACACCAGGAGCCATACGACTCACAGTAGCGGCTGCTCGAGCGGGCACTTGGTCAGGCGTTGTCCGCGGCGCGCGGCCGGTGGGCGCCGGCGGCAGGCGACCGCCGGGAGCCCGCTCATGCGCGTTCCGCTGGCTCTACTTGAGCAGCTTCGAGAGGCGGCGGTCGGCGAGGGGCTTGCCGCCGGTCTGGCAGGTCGGGCAGTACTGCAGCGACTTGTCCGCGAACGACACCTCGCGGACGGTGTCGCCGCACACCGGGCACGGCAGGCCGGTGCGCCCGTGGACCGCGAGGCCGGACTTCTTCTCCGCCTTCAGCTCGCCGGCGGGCAGGTCCTTCGACCGCTCCACGGCGTCGGTCAGCACCGTCACGACCGCGCCGTGCAGCCGGGCGACCTCCTCGGCATCGAGGTTGCCGGCCGGCTTGAAGGGAGACAGGCGAGCTAGATGCAGCGCCTCGTCGGAGTAGGCGTTGCCGACACCGGCGATCAGGGACTGGTCGGTGATGGCCTTCTTGACCTGGCCGCCGTTCCCGGCGAGGAGCTCGCCGAGGTGCTGCGCGGTGAAGGCCGGGTCGAGCGGGTCGATGCCGAGCCGCTCGATGCCCGGCACCGCGGTCACGTCGTGCACGACGTACGCCGCGAGGCCCTTCTTGGTGCCCTGCTCCGTGGCGTCGAAGCCGCTCCCGTCGTCGAGGGCGACCCGCAGGGCGAGCGGGCTCTTCCCGGGTCGCGCCGGCGCTGCCGGCAGCTGGTCCCGCCAGCGCAGCCAGCCCGCGCGGGCGAGGTGCACGACGAGGTGGAGGCCGTCGCAGTCGACGTCGAGGAACTTGCCGTGGCGTCGTACGTCGGACACCGGCAGGCCCAGCAGCGCAGTCGGCGGCGGGTCGAAGGTCTTCAGCGCGCTGATCGCCGCGACGTCCACGCGAGCGACCACCCGGCCGGACATCCGCTCGCGCAGGTAGCGCGCGAGCGACTCCACCTCCGGCAGCTCCGGCACCCCGCCAGCCTAGGGGGCTCACACCACGCGGAGCACGCCCGTCATCCCGTAGCTCTCGTGGCCGGGCAGGTGGCAGACGAACCGGTAGTCGCCGGGGCGCTCGAACGTGACGACCGTCGTCCGCTCGGCCAGCCCCGGGACGGTCAGCTCCGTCGGCCGCTCGCCGTGCACCGGCTCGGTGCCCGTGCGATGCCGCTCGTGGACGCTGTCGTCGCCGACGATCCACTCGTGGGCGATCGGGTCGTCGTTGCGCAGCACGAGCGTGACCGGGACCCCGCGCGGCACGGTGAGCGTCCGCGGCGAGAAGGCTGAGTAGTGCATGGTCAGCTCCACCCGCGTCGGGGAGCCTCCGTCACCGCACGCTGCGAGGAGCAGCGCCGATGCCACCGCCAGCGCGGTCGGTCGGGCGCGCATCGTGCTACCGGGCGTCGGTGGGCAGCCGACGAGCGAGCGGTCCGACCACGACACCGCACGCGATCAGCAGCGCGGCGACCGCGCCGACCAGCCACAGGGGGACGCGCTCCTCCGCCGGCGGCGGTCCGGCGGCGCTGACCCGGGCCAGACCCGCCGCCACCGGCGAGGACTTGCCGAGCCCGGTCTCGTCGATGGCGAGGTCGTGGGTCAGCTCACCGGCGGGCCCGCTGATCGCCAGCTTGCTGAGCCACGCAGTTCGCGGCACCCACTCCATGCCCTTGTCGGAGCGCAGGTCGTCGAGCAGCAGGTCGGACGCGCGGGCGTCGTGCACCAGGGGCATCGTGGCCCGCGGCGCGGGCAGCAGGCTGGGGCGGCGCTCGGTGAGCAGGTAGACGTCGGCCTCGACCGGCTCGCTCGCCTGCTTGCCGAGACCGAGGATGCGCAGCGGCACCCACGGGTCGTCGGTCGGGATGGCGACGTGGATCGGCGTGCCGTCGCCCACCTGCTGGCCGCGCTTGCGGGCGGCCTCGGCGTCGAAGCGCGCGGCCAGGAAGATCGGGCTGCGCTCGGCGTAGAAGTCGAGGACCTCGGGGGCGTCCGGCGGCAGCCGGAACCCGTTGTCGGCGGCCCACACGCCTACCTCGTCGCCGCCGCCCTTCAGCACGGTGATGTCCAGCGCGTCGATGGTCACCTCGAGGATGACCTCGGCCGGCGCCGCGGCGGCGAACGCGACCTCCGAACCGGCGTCGGCGAGCCGGCGCACCGGCTCGGTCTCCTTCGCGAGACGCTGGAGGGTCCAGTCGCCGCCACGGACGACGGAGGTCGGGACGCCCGGCAGCGGGATGATCGACCCGAACTCGCCGCCGCCGCCGGCGAACTCGAACGACGTCACGTAGTGCTCGACGCCGTCGGCGTACCCGGCGAACGTCGTCGTCCGCAGCAGGTTGACCGCGCCGTTGGGGCCCACCAGCCCCCCGCAGGCGTACGCCGGCGTCGTGAGGCCGAGCAGGAGGGCGGTGGCGGCGGCGGTGCTCGCGATTCGTCTCATACGGCTCAGACGCAGCCGCCGGGGCGCAGGTTCCGGCAGGACCGCGAGCGCGCGGCGGCGAAAGGTCCACGTCACTCCCGCCGTGCACCTCCCACGTCTGCCGAGGACCGCTGATGCCCCGCCCCCGCGCCCGCCTGCTGGTCGCCCTCGCGCTGGCCGCTGTCGGCCTGCCCGGCAGCGCCGCGCTCGGCGGACCCGCGGGCGCCCTTCCCGCGCCGCCCCCCGGTGCGATCTCGGCCAACGTGACCTTCGTCGCGAACGTGCCTGAGATGCGGACCGCGATCTCGGTCAACTTCATCGACGACACCATGTTCGTCTCGGCGATGACCGGTGTGTACGCGTACTCGATGGCGGACCCGACGAAGCCCACGCTGGTGGGCGCCCTGCCGCAGTACATCTGGGAGAACGAGGACGTCGACGTCGATCGCAAGCGCAAGCTGCTGTTCATCAGCCGCGACCCCCGCGGGTTCACCACCCAGGCGGCCCCGGGGTCGACGTTCCCCTTCGGGATGATCCAGGTGATCGACGTGTCGGTGCCGTCGGCGATGCACCAGGTCTCCCAGATCGTCATCGGTGCCGGGCACACGACGACCTGCATCAACGAGTGCAAGTGGCTCTGGGCCGGCGGGCCGTTCGCCAACGCGGCGACGCAGCCGGGCTGGGTGGGCCGCCCGATCATCGGCGTCGACCTCCGCGACCCGCTGCGACCGGTCGAGTGCGCGACGCCGATCGACCTCGGCCGCAACGACGGGGTCACCGACTACGCCCACGATGTCCAGGTCGACGCGCGCGGGATCGCCTGGGTGTCCGGCGCGGGCGGCGTCCGCGGCTACTGGACCTCCGGCAAGCACCGCAACCCGGTGACCGGCAAGGTCGAGACCGCCGACGGCTGCCGCCCGATCCCCTACGCCGGCGGCGGGTCGCCCGAGGAGGCGACGCCGAGCCGGTTCATGCACAACTCGTGGCGCAACCTGACCGCGTCCGTGGGCGGTCGCAAGGGTGACGTGCTCTACGCGACCGAGGAGGACCTCAGCTCGAGCTGTGAGTCCTCCGGCCGGTTCGTCACCTACGACCTCAAGGGCACGTACAAGGGCGAGGGGTTCAAGAACACCGCGAAGACGAAGCAGCGCATGCGCGCGCTCGACACGTGGACCCCGGAGGACGCCGAGGGCGCTGAAGGCTGCGACTCGGCGCACTACTTCACCGACCGCGGTGACTCGCTCCTCGCGGCGGCGTTCTACGGGCAGGGCACCCGCTTCCTCGACGTCCGCGACCCCCGGAACATCCGTCAGGTCGGCTACTTCCGGCCGGACGACGCCAACACGTTCGCGTCGTACTGGTGGCGCGACTACGTCGTGATCGCCGACTACGGCCGCGGCATCGACATCGTGAAGTTCACCGGGAAGCTGCCGCGGAAGACCGGCAGGGGTGCCGAGCCCCAGCTCCCGACGGTTCGTGCGCCGAGGCGCACGGTGGCCGGCCCGATCCGGTTCGCCCCGAGCGAGCGGTGGGGCTTCCTGTGCCCCACCACGGCGCGGCCGGCCTGAGCTGCCGGACTTTCGCCGTCCGGTTTGACGCACGTTGGGCGTTAGGTCCGGAAGGTCCGTAGAGGGGCCGGCCGCAGCCCGCCGAAACCCTCAGGCATGTCCGCCGAGGAGTTCCGCGCCCGCTGGGCTGCGCTGACCCGCGACGAGCGCCGGTTCGTGCGTGTCGTCGCCGCGGCCGGCGAGACGGCGGGCACCGACTCCGGGAACGAGCTGGTCGCGGCGTACGCCGCCCGTCGGCTGCGCCGTTTCCGGCTCGCCGCGCAGGCGCTGGTGAGCGCGGTCTGGGCGGCGTACCTCGTCGCGGCGATGACCCTGCTGCGGGGTACGCCGGCGCCGGTGCTCGGCGCGGTCGCCGTCCTCTGCGCCGGCGTGCAGGCCGGCTGGGTGCTCCGGGCGGAAGGCCGCCTCGAGCACGTCATCGCCGCCAACCGCTCCGCCTGAGCCCACCACGAGGCGGAAGGCCCCGCTACCCCTCGCCACCCCTACCGCGTGATCTTGCTGCCGTCGTCCACAGGACCACGAATCGGGTGGGCCGTTCTCGTCCTTACCTGGACGCGAACAGGCTCCTTGGCGACGCGGCGCCGACTACGGGCAGGGTCAGGGTCGAGGAGCCGAGGGTGAGGGTGAACCCGGCGCAGGCGGGCGAGCTGCACGGCTTGTCGTAGGCCTTCGGCA
Organism: Mycobacteriales bacterium; assembly: GCA_035536955.1. Classification (GTDB taxonomy): domain Bacteria; phylum Actinomycetota; class Actinomycetes; order BP-191; family BP-191; genus DATLNF01. Next base: position 5,393 of record DATLNF010000061.1, read on the forward strand.
GCACCCACTCGTTGGCCTCGGTCTGCACGATGAGCCCGATGCGGTGGCCGGCCCGGAAGATGTAGTCCTGGGGCTTTGCGACGACGGTCGACGTGAACGGCTGGCCGGCGGGGGCCCGGACCTGCTTGGCGAGCGACCGCGCGTACCGCGTGTCGAGGAAGCCCCGCGTCACCGCGACCAGGCCCTCGGTGTCGTCGGTCGTGCCGTCCGGGTTGCGCAGCTCGGGGTCGACGTCGAGAACGCTCGGCGTCAGCGTGAGCCACTCCCGGCCGGTCGTCGTCGTCAGCGTGATCCGCGGCTCGCCGAAGATGCGCAGGTCGCGCGCCAGCGGAGCGGTCTCGAAGTAGAGGTAGTTGGCGCCGGCCGGCGGCGAGGTGTCGCGTGCAGCGCCGGACTCGGTGCCGGTGCCGGTGATGGGCACGACCGCGGACTGCGCCGCCTTGGCCGGGCGTGCCGGACCGAGCGCGCCAGCGCCCTGCGCATAGAGCGTCACGGGCGTGACGCGGGGGGGTCCGGACGCGACGAAGTCGAGCGGACCGGCGCTGTCCGACGTGTGGCTCACCACCTTCGCCAGGGTGCGCTCGATCCCGTTGCGGTCACCCTTGAGCCAGCGGTCCATCCAGGCGTCGACCGTCGTCTGGTACTCGCCGCCCGGGGTGCCGTGGTTGTCCCAGCGGTGCCCCATGTAGAGGTAGCGGTGCTTCGTCCCGGTCAGCGCGCGCCAGAGGTTGACCGCCTCCTCCTGCTTGACGTTCCAGTCGCCCCAGTTGTGGGACACGAGCACCGGGATGCGGATCCGGCCGGCGTCCTTGACGTAGTCGCGCTCGAGCCAGAACTCGTCGTAGTCCGGGCTGTCGAGGTCGTAGCCGCCCTGCAGGTGCGCGACCTCCTCGCACGGCGTCATCGCGGACGCCGTGCGCTCGACCCACTTGGGGTTCTGCGGGTCTGTCGGCGGGGTGCCGCCGAAGCCGAGGTCGAACCCCACCGGCGTGTCGAAGCCCTGCTCGTCGATGACGAGGCCGTTGGTCGCGCCCTGACGGCCCAGCTTCTCGTTGTTGACGACGTAGCGCATGCCGCCGGAGTAGGCGTAGCTGTACCAGCGGCTGATCGCGGCCTCGGGCACGATCGTGGTCAGGTGCGGGGGCCGCATCGTGGCGGTCGCGGTCGCCGTCGTGCCGTCGTACGAGCCGCCGATCATGCCGATCCGGCCGGTGGACCACTTCTGGGCGGCGATCCACTCGACCAGGTCGAATCCGGTCTCCTTCTCGCGGTGGCCGCCGTAGTCGTAGCAGCCGCCGGAGTTGGCCGTGCCGACCACGTCGGCGGTCATCCGCGCGTAGCCCCGCTTCGTCCAGCGATCGCTGTCTCCGTTACGGCCGACCTGGTTGTACGGCGAGTACGTGAGGATCCCCGGCGCGGCGACGACCTTGCCGTCGACGGTGGGATGGATGACCTCGAGGAAGAGGTCGCCGTGGCGGCTCGGGACGATGTACGCCGTCGGCGCGGACTCCCCGTACGTCGGCTCCTCCGCCCCCGCCGCGCCGGGCAGCACGCTCGACAGCAGGCAGAGCGCGACGACGGGCAGCAGGCGGGCGCGCAGGGACACGGGGGTTGCCTTCCTCGGCTCGTGGAGCGGTCGTGCTCACTTCGCGCCGCTCACCGCGCAGTCCTGCCCATCCCGCCGGGCAGGAACCGGACACCGTGCCGCAGAATGCGATGTGACGCAGGTCACACCCCCGGAGGTTCGCCGATGACCGGTCCTCGCCGCCTCGCCGCACTGCTCGCGCTGTCCGCAGCGCTGACTGCCGGCTGCGGCCTGCAGGGCGATGCGCTCCAGTCGCTCGACACCGGGGGCCCGGGGATCGCGGTGGGGACGGACAGCGACCTCGCGGCCGCGCCGGTCGACGCGCCGGGCGACGTGCCGGCGAATCCGGCAACGGGACCCGACGACACCACGCTGGTCGGCCCCGGGGACACCGCCGGCCCGGCCGACTCGACGTCCACCAGCACGGCGCCGCGCGGCTCCTCTACGACCGGCACCCAGAGCGGCCCGCGCGGGTCGAACGGCAGCACCACGACGGCCAAGGCCACGACGATCGGGGTCACCGACAAGGAGATCCGCATCGGCATCCATGCCCCGCTGTCCGGGGCGTCGCCGCTGCCGCAGGAGTCCTTCGAGACCGGCAAGGACATGTACTGGAAGGGCAAGACCGTCTTCGGACGGCAGGTGGTCGTCGAGGTGCTCGACGACACCTACAAGCCGTCCGGCTCCGTGCGCGCCTGCCAGGAGATGGCCCGCCGCGACTTCATCGTCCTGGGCGCCGCCGGCACGGACCAGATCCAGGCGTGCGGCCGCGACCGCACGCTGCAGCGCAGCCACACGCCGTACCTGTCGGCGGGCGTCACCGAGAACGGCCTCACCGGGATCCCGACGTACTTCGCGCTGAGCCTGACCTACCGTGAACAGGGCGCGATGGTCATGGCCAACGCGCGCAAGCAGGACTTCCTGACGAAGAAGAACGCCGCCGGTGAGAGCAAGTGGGCCGTGGTGATCTCCGACACCCCCAACTTCAAGGACGGGCAGCAGTCCATCGAGGCCGCGCTCAAGGCTGAGAAGATCCCGTACCGGGTGTTCCTGACGGCGAAGACGCCCAGCGACGCCGACGCCACGGCGCTGTCGAACGAGCTGCGGTCGTACGCCGCACCGGTCGTGTACTTCCTCGGTCAGCCCACGTTCTTCATCAAAGTGGTCGGCAACACCGCCAACTCGGCCTACACGCCGATCTGGACCGGGATCGGCCCGTCGATGGGCGTCAACGCCGTGGTCGAGGTGGCCTGCCCGGTGACCGCGAACCGGTACGACGGCCGATTCCTGCATCCCTACCAGGGCTTCGACAAGGCCCCCCCGGACTTCCTGAAGGCCGGCGGCGAGGACGACATCCAGATGAGCCTGTGGCTCTCCGCGGAGATGCTGCATAAGCTCCTGCTGACCACGAAGGGCGTGCTGACGCGGGAGAACTTCACGGCCAGCATCGTCGGGCCGACGTTCAGCAGCGACGGGAAGCCCTTCGTGCGGCTGTCGAAGGACGACCACTTCGGCGGGCTGGCGGCGTACTCGCTCAAGAGCGACTGCGCGAAGCGGGAGTACGTGACGCTCTTCGACGGCCAGCCGCTCTACGCCAAGGGCTGAGGCCGGGCGAGCAGACGACGAAGGCCGGCGCCCCTAGAGGGCCGGCCTTCGTCGTGACCGGAGTGCGGCTTCCGCTTGCTCTAGCTCCAGCTGGCATCCCACTCGACGCACTGCGGGACCTGGTAGCTGAACCCGGCGCACACGTAGCCGTCGCTCAGGTCAGCCCGCGCGCCGAGCAGCGGCTGCCGGGGGAGGCCGGAGCCGACAGCGACGTTGTCATCCCCCACGGTCACGGTGACGGGCGACGGACCGGCGGCGTACTCGGCTGCACCGGCGGGCGCAGCGGCGAAGCCGACGAAGCCGACGGCGATCGCGACGGTGGTCAGAGCGCGCTTCATGGGCGTCCTCTCGGGTTCGGGCAGTTCGGCGCAGCGTAGCGACGGGCACCTGCAGCCGCATCGCCCAGCCGGCGCAACCGGGCTACACCCGGGCAGCCACTCGCGCCGCTCGCTCCTCGCGCTTGGTGGTGAACTTCGACGCCATCGCGTCGACCGCCTCGAGGTAGCCGGTTACCTCGACGCGGGCCTGCTCGGCCTCGCCCGAGAGACCCTCGATCTCGAAGAACCCCCAGTGGCGCAGCAACGGCCAGACGACCTCGTCGTGGTGGATGCGCAGGTCGTAGATGCCCGCCTTGGCGATCTCGAGCGCCTTGCGCTGGAAGTCGTTGATGCCGGTGCCGGGCATCTGGAAGCCGACGACCTCGCCGGCGATCGCCCGTACCGTCGCCGACGGGTCGATCTCGAGGGCCGCGGACACCAGGTTCCGGTAGAAGATCATGTGCAGGTTCTCGTCGGCCGCGATCCGAGCCAGGAGCTTGTCCGCGACCGGGTCCTGCGTCGCGAGCCCGGTGTTGCGGTGCGCGATCCGGGTCGCCAGCTCCTGGAACGACACGTAGGCGAGCACGCTCAGCGTCGACTTCTCGCCGGCGACGTAGTAGCCGGCCTTCATCTGCGCCATCCGGTCACGCTCGAGCTGCACCGGGTCGACCCCGCGGGAGACGAGCAGGTAGTCACGCATGGCGTAGGCGTGGCGGCCCTCCTCAGCGGTCCACTGTCCGGTCCACGTCCCCCACGCACCGTCGCGGCCGAACGCCGTGTCGATCTCGCGGTGGTAGCTGGGCAGGTTGTCCTCGGTGAGCAGGTTCACCTCGAACGACAGCTGGGTCACCCGGTCGAGCCGGCTCTGCTCGGGCGTCCACGGGTCATCGAGGAAGTCGCGCCCGAGCTGCCACGGCACGTACTCGTGCGGCATCCACTCCTTGGCGACCGACAGGTGCCGGTCGACGTTGGCGGCGACCACCGGCTCGAGCTCGACGAGCAGTGACAGGTCCGGGCTGAGCGCGGTCGGCAGGGTCATCTCGGGGGCTCCAGGCGTCCGGCTACGGCTGCGTCGGCTACGCGATCGTAGGTTACGTTCTAGTAAGTTACGCCACCGTAGGTGTGGGGTCAAGTCGCGCCTTGCGGCGGCTGAGAGCGGCGGCCCGAGGTCAGCAGTACGCCGATGTCAGCCAGGCTCCACGGCGACAACGGCGGCATGGCCCCGGCCGTCGACCCGGAGCCGGGCCACCCCGCCGCCCGAGGCGAGGTCGCGCTCCAGCGACCTCGCCTCGGTCTGCGACAGGAACAGCGACTCGATCCCGCAGCGGAGGCCACCGTCGTACCGGCACGCCAGGTAGGGGCCGTCCTCAGGCCGATCGGCGAGCAGCCCGCCGCCGCGCCACAGGCCGCCGTCGCGGACCAGCGGGATGAACACCCGCTCGTCTTCGCGGCGCCCGGCCGCGTCGTCGGACAGGAGGTCCGGGTACTGGAGCCGGACGTACGCCCCGCGGAACGGGTCGATGGGGTCAACCGGCGCGACCCGCACGAGGTACTCGTCGCCCATGAGGCGCGCGGACAGCCGCGGCGCGACGGCGACGACCAGCAGGACCGCCTGGACCGCCACGGCCATCCCGACTGCGACGGACCGTTGGGGCCACCTCACTAGGCCACCTCCTCGACGATGCGCCGACGGCCCCGGTCGGCGAGGACGCCGACGGCGAGCAGCACGATGCCGAGCACGAGGAACAGCGCCGCGCCGGACAGCAGTGGCGCGAAGACCCCGAAGCTCTGCATCGTCACGAAGACGACCAGTGCCGCGGTCGCCAGGTTGGTGAGCTGCGGGCGGTCCCGCACGGCTCCCACGACCGCGAACCAGACCGCCGCGGCGAGGTAGATGGCCGTGGCGAACAGCGCCCGGGTGAGCTCGCCGCCGCTGAGCGCGTCGTCGTCCACGTCGGCGGGTGTCCAGGACAGCAGGAGCAGGCCGGCGCCGAGGATCGCGAGCGCGGCGACCGCCTCGCGGCGTACCTGCGTCCCGCCCAGCGACGCGACACCGGCGGCGAACACGACGGCCAGCGCGAACCCGCCGATGTGCGGCGGCGCAAGGTTCAGCCCGTCCTCCCCGACCTGCGGGATGGCCGCGACGAACAGCCCGATCAGGGCCAGCGCCGCACCCGCGTAGGACCAGGGTGCGGCGAAGGGGCGCAGCCGACCGGTGTCATGCACCCCCGCGACCGCGGTGGTCACCACGGCAGCGGCCAGCAGGGCAGCCACGACGGCGGCGGCCGTGCCGCTGCGCTCGCCGACGGCCCACGCGTACCAGCCGACGAGCGTCGCTACGCCGACGACGAGCGGCCCGGCGCCCCGGCACGCGTACGCGTAGGCGAGCGCGCCTGCGGCCCAGCAGCCCACGAGCAAGGACGAGTACGCCGGGACCTGCAGGCTCTGCGCCGCCTGGAAGATCGTCGCGCCGTAGGCCGCGACGGCGACCAGCCGGGCACTGCCGACGGCGAGCGACGGTCGGTCGTCGACGCCGCGCTGTGCGTCCGCGTCATCGCGGCGAGCGAGGAGCTCACCCACGATGACGGCTGCGAGCCACCCGAACGCGATCCCGCCGAAGCGCAGCGACGGCGACATCTCGTCGATGTTCGAGGCGACGAGGCTGATGAGCCCGACGCCGACGAACGCGGCGCCGAGCACCGAGATCAACCGCACGACGGACGCGCGCTGGCCCACCGGGTAGCGAGCCAGGATCGAGGCCGCGCCGACGTCGTCGACGAGGCCCTCGGCCTGCCACCCGGCCACCTCACGGCGCAGCCACGCCGCGTGGTTGGCCGAGATCTCCTGATCGCGCATGCGCTTCCTCTCTGCTCGGTCAGTAGACCGCACGAGGGGACCCCTCGTTACGCGAACGCCGTCGACGCTCCGGCATTCCGCAACGCCGAAGCGCGGCCCCTCCCGGGGGGAGAGGCCGCGCTTCGTTCGCCTGCGGGTCGTGCTACGCCGGGGCGGGCGCCTCTTCGGCGTCGCCGGGGCCGGGGGCCGGGGCGCGCCGGACGTCTTCGTGGCTGCGCGAGCCGCGGCCGGGCTTCGGCAGGTCGCCGTTGACGAACGACGTGATCATCTTGGTCGCGGCGGCTAGCCGGTCGTCCGCCTGCGCCTGGGTGATCGCGCCCGCGGTGACCTTCTCGGCCAGTCGCGTCCGGGCCTGCGCCACCAGGGCGTCGATCACCGTCTGGACCGCGATGTCGCGGCTGCGCGCGACGTCGGCGACGCTCTGGCCGCCGTGCAGAGCTGTCCGCAGCTGCTCGTCGGTCATGCCCAGCGTCCTCGCGACGACGTCGAGGCCGACGTGGAAGCCGCGGTGCCCGTGGGCCGGGCGCGCGGCCTGCAACGCGCTGATCACCTTGTCAGCCTGGGCCTGGGTGAGCGTGCCGTCGGCGACGAGCGGGGCGAGCACCGCACGGAGATGCGCGCCCTTCTCGCGGGGCCCGGCGACCTCTCGCGTCTCCTTTGGGGTGCTCGGTGGCGGGGTCGTCTGGCCGACGGCGGCGACGGGCACCAGCACGAGCCCGGCGGCTGAGCCGGCGACCAGGCCGACGGCGAGCCCGGCGGCGGCGAGGTGGTTCCTCATGGCGCGGTCCTTTCGAGTGGCGGAACGGGTCGAGATCGACGATGCACGACCGCGGTAAGGACTCTGCCCGCCGGAGGTAAGAGCGCGGTGAGACTCCGCGGCCTCAGCCTGCGGGCAGCACGAACCCGATCGAGGCCCCGCCGCCCGGCCGGTTCCCGGCGAAGACCGAGCCGCCGTGCGACTCGGCGACTCCCTTCACGATCGCGAGGCCGAGCCCCGAGCCCGGGCGGGCCCGGGCGGCGACCGCGCGGTAGAAGCGATCGAAGACGCGCGGCAGGTCGGCGTCATCGATGCCAGGACCGCGGTCCAGCACCTCGACCCGCCCGCCGCGTACGACGACCTCGATCGGCCCCGCATCGTCGGCCGAGAACTTCGCCGCGTTGTCGACGAGGTTGGCGATCGCCCGCTCGACCGCCGCCGCCCGGGCGGTGACCGGCGGCTCGGCGTCTGCCACGACCTCGATCGAACGGCCCGTGCGGCGGGCCGCCCGGTCGGCCACCCGGCGCGCGACGGCAGCCAGGTCGACCGGCTCGGCCGGCTCCTCCCCGCGGCGGTCGACGGCGAGGTCGACCAGCTCGTTGACCAGGTCGGTCAGCTCGCGCGACTCGCCGTCGAGGTCGTCGACGAGTCGGGCCCGCTCCTCCGGGGTCAGTCGATCGAAGCTGCGCAGCACCGCGATGTTGGTCCGCAGGCTGGTCAGCGGTGTGCGCAGCTCGTGCCCGGCGTCCTGCACGAGCCGGTGCTGGTCCTCGCGAGACCGGGTGAGCGCACCCAGCATCTCGCTGAAGGCCGCGCCGAGGCGGCCCGCCTCGTCCGCTCCGTCCACGGGTACGTCGACGTCGAGGCGGCCGGTCGTCGCGACGTGCTGGGCGCTGCGCGTCAGCGCGACGAGCCGCTCGGTGACCTGCCGCGCGATCAGCCACCCGACGAGGGCGGCGCCCGCGGTAACGGCGAGGACCATGACGACGGTCCGGTTGCGAAGCGAGTCGAGCAGCCGCTCGGTCTCCGCGAGGCTGCGGCCCGCCTGCAGGGCGCCGCCGGCCGACAGTCCGACGGTGAGCAGCCGGTACGGGCGGCCGCCGACCGAGACGTCTCGGCGTACCTCCCGCCTCGGTCCGGCCGCTGCGGCGACGCGCACGTCATCGGTGTCGACCGGCAAGGGCACGGCGTCGACCGCGCGCAGCGCGATGCCATCCGGGCGGACTACCTGCACGACGACGATGTCGAAGCCCCCGCCGGGTGGTGCGCGGAACGGCGCGGGGCGCACCCCGCGCGCCGGACCGGCCAGGTCGCGGCGGCGGTCAAGCGTGTCGCGGACCGCCTCGTCGAGCGACCGGTCCACCTCGACCCGCAGCCGTTCGGCCGTCGCGCGGTAGCTGAACACGCCGATGGACAGCGTCGCCATGGCCGACACGGCGATCAGCGCGGCGACGAGCTTGGTGCGCAGGCTCATGGCCGGACGGCGTACCCGACGCCGCGCACGGTGTGGATGAGCTTCGGCTCGTCGCCGACCTCGAGCTTGCGCCGGAGGTACCCGACGTACACCGCCAGGTTCTTCGAGTCCGGGCCGAAGTCGTAGCCCCAGATGCGGTCGTAGATGGTGCTGTGGTCCAGCACGATCCCGGCGTTGCGGACGAGCAGCTCCAGGAGGTCGAACTCCGTCTTCGTCAGCTCGAGCTCGCGCTCGCCCCGCCACGCCCGGCGCGCCGCGACGTCGACGTGCACGTCCGCGACCTCCAGGCAGGCCGCCGGGCCGGGCGCGGTGTCGTCCGGCAGGTGGACGCGGCGCAGCAGGGCCCGGAGCCGAGCGAGCAGCTCCTCGAGCGCGAACGGCTTCGCGAGATAGTCGTCGGCACCGGCGTCGAGGCCGGCCACCCGGTGGGACGTCTCGGTGCGAGCGGTGAGCATGAGGATCGGCGTGCGGTCGGCCTCCGCGCGGAGCACCCGGCAGACCGTGAGGCCGTCGACTCCCGGCATCATCACGTCGAGGACGATCGCGTCCGGAGCGTTCTCGTGTGCCGCGGTCAGCGCGCGGGCGCCGTCCGGAACCGCGACGACGCCGTAGCCCTCGAGCTCGAGCGCCCGCACGAGCGACTCACGGATCGCCCGGTCGTCGTCGGCCACCAGCACGCGCGCCATGTGCGCATGGTCGCGCAGTTGGGTGAGAACCGGGTAAGACCGCGCGTCGCCATTCTGCCCTGCGGCCCGGAAGCAACCGTCCTAGTGCTCAGATCCAGCCGAGCTCGCTGAACTGCGGGAAGCCGCGATGCCACACGCCCCACCCGGCGAGCAGCACGAGGCTCAGCCCGAACGACGCGATCACCAGCCGCGCCGCCGCCCCGTCGCGGTCCCGTGCGGCGACCGCGATCAGCCCGCTCGCGGCTGCGACGGACAACGGCACCGTGCCGCCCTCGATCCCGTTGGTCGTCCACGTGAACCCGACCAGAGCCGCGAGCAGGTACGCCGCCGCACCCGCCCGGGCCGGCACGCGCGCGCGCGCCGCGGCGAGCAGCATCGCCAGCACGACGGCCGCGAGCCCGGCGTACCAGATGTAGTGCCCGACAACCTCGTCCCAGAGGTGCGCCGTGTCACGAGCGTCTCCGACGGGGCCGGCGTTGGCCACCGAGTTCGCCGCGAGGTGGATGCCGTGGCCTTGCGTGTAGAGCAGTGCGCCGACGGCGAACAGCGTCCACACGCGAGCTGTCGCCTCGGTCGCGACGAGGACCGCAGCGGCGGTGCCGAGGACCGCAAAGGGCACGACGAGGTCGGTCCAGTCGGCCCACTCGGTGACACCCACCGTGCCCAGCGGCTTGAGCAGCGTGCCGTTGTGATGGCCGACGACGACAGCGAGGGCGAATCCGACCAGCGCCCGAACCGCCGTGCGCGGTCGCGTCACGCGGCCCCCCGGAGTCGCTTGACATGCGGCGCGACGACGGCGGAGACCGCCTCGACGAGCGACAGGTCGGCGTCGGTGAACCCGTTGGGCCGGCTGCTCGACATGCTGAGCACCGGCGCGCCGCTGCTCACGTCACCGAGCGGCGCCGAGGCGTACGAGCGAATCCCCTCGTCGCCGAGGAGCTGGTGCAGGAGGCCGTCCGCAGCCTGCACGTTCGACCCGATCTGCGGACGCCCGGTTGCCGCGACGGCGGCGAGAGTGGTGGAGCGAAGCGGCATCCGGGTGCCGCGGGTCAGCCCGCTGCGCCGGCGCGACCAGACGGCGACGATCTCGACCTCGGCCGCCTCGGGGACCACGACCCGCAAGCTGACTCGGCACAGCGTGAACCGCTCGCCGACGACGCCGACCACCGCGGCCAGCACCGCGTCGAGCGAAAGCGTTCGCCGCAGCTCGAGCTCGAGCGCGGAGATCAGCTGCGGCTGGTCGCCGCGCGGGTCGGTCGGCACAGTGCCCTCGTCATATCAGCAATCGAGCGCCAGATCACTGGTCAATTCAGGCCGAGAACGTGCCCGTCATGATCGCCTCGGCGACGCGCGCGACGGCCGGTGTGCGGTTCAGCTCGAGCGCCTGGCGCATCTCGAGGATCTCGAGCAGGTTCCGGAGGCTGTCGTTCATGTTCTGCATCCGCGCGTGCTCCGCAGGCAACATCGGGATGGTGCTCACCACCACCGCGTCCCCCGCAGCGGTGGCGCCCGCCACGTCGCGGCGTACCTGCTGGACGACGCGTTCCGCGCTGTCGAGGAAGGCGACCAGCTCGTCGGAGCCCGGCAGCCGCTTCTCGTCGACCAGCCGCCAGCACTCCGACTGGACGTGCGCGAGGTAGGCGACGTACTCAACCCCGTCATCGGTGCTGTACGGCGCGCTGACGAGCTGCCCCATAACCCCTCCCCGGACGTCGCACCCATCGTGGCAAACGGGGGTTTGACCGTGAAGCCCGGACTTCGCCGGCGGCGTCCGCGTACGGTCGGCGGATGCGGATCGTCGAGCAGCAGGTCCTGGATTTCATCGATGGCGACGGATTGATCGCCGCCGTCCAGGACCTCATCGCGGTGCCCAGCGTCGGCGGCGCGGAGACGGCCGCGCAGGAGCACATCGCGGCGCTGCTCGAGCTCGTCGGGATGCGCCTCGACGCGTGGGAGATCGACGTGGACGCCGTCACCCGCCACCCCGCATGCAGCTACGAGGTCGACCGCTCGACCGCGCTCGGCGTCGTCGGCAGCTACGGCGGGAGCGCCGGCCCGCGCCTGGTCCTCAACGGTCACATCGACGTCGTCCCGGTAGGCGACCCGGGCCGGTGGACACACGACCCGTGGCGCGGCACGACCGTCGGCGATCGGCTGTACGGCCGTGGGTCCGCCGACATGAAGGCGGGGCTGCTCGCCGGCGTGTTCGCGGTGAAGGCCATCGCCGACGCCGGCGTCGAGCTGGCCGGCGCGGTCGACGTCTGGAGCGTCATCGGCGAGGAGGACGGCGGCATGGGCACCCTCGCCACGCTGCTCCGCGGCCACACCGGGGACGCGGCCATCGTGATGGAGCCGACGGAGATGACGGTCGCCGCGGCTCAGGCCGGCGCGCTCGGCTTCCGGGTGACCGTGCCCGGCCTGGCCGCCCACGGCTGCGTCCGCCGCGAAGGCGTCAGCGCGGTCGAGAAGTTCACCGAGGTCCACGCGGCGCTCCTCGAGCTCGAGGCGCGTCGCAACGAGCGGGTCTGCGACCCGATGTTCGCCGACTACGAGCTGCCCGTCGCGCTGTCGATCGGCTGCGTCAACGCGGGCGACTGGGCCTCGACCGTGCCGGAGTCCCTGGTGTTCACCGGCAGGTACGGCGTGGCGGTGGGCGAGACGCTCGACGAGGCCGTCGCCGAGTTCGAGGCGGCGGTCGCGCATGTGGTCGCCCGGGACCCGTGGCTGTCGCGGAACCCACCCGTGGTCGAGTGGAGCGGCGGCCGGTTCGCCCCGGTGCTGAGCCCGCCGACCGATCTGATCCCGACTCTTCGCGACGCGCTGCCCGCTGCCGGCGGACCACCGGGCCGGGTCCGCGGGATCACCTACGGGTCCGATCTGCGGCTGCTCGTCGACGAAGGCGGCATCCCTGGCGTCCTCTTCGGACCCGGAGACGTCCGCGTCGCACACCAGACGGACGAGTACGTGCCGGTGAGCGACGTGGTCACCACCGCGCGGGCGCTCGCGCTGACCGCGCTGCGCTTCTGCGGCGTCGCACCCTGACGGCTGACTTCGCGTACAGCACGATCCGGGATGTCAGCTTCCGGACAGAGGCCTATACAAGGGCTCCCCAGCTGCTGTTCCCTGAGACCCGAACATCGGCCGCATTGTCGTTGGACCGCCCAGCGCGCCACCCAAGGCCAGCGCCCCTATCCAGGAGGCACTCGTCATGATTTCTCTCCGCCTCATCCCCTGCGCGGCCACGGCACTCGCGCTTCTCTCCGGCGGAGTCGCCGGCGCGGCATCGTCGTCCTCCGTCGCGAAGGGGTGCACAGTCATCATCGACCCCTCCGGTGACGCGACCGACGCCTCGATGGGGCCAGTGGCCCCGCCCCCGGGTGCACCTGCCCCGCCTAACGACGACTACCTCGACCTGCTGTCGGCTGGCCTGGCGAGCGACGGGGAGTTCGTGACCACCACCCTCCGCATGAAGGCGATGGGCCTTGATGTCACCTCCCCCCACCGGTCGTTCTGGACTGTCTACTTCCAGGTTGGAGCCCAGAAGCTAAGCCTTCACGCCAGCACATCGCCCGTCGGTCTGTGGAACTACTGGTGGTTCAACGAAGCCACCGGCGACAACGGCGACGCCACGGGCACGGTCGACACCGCTCGCAACGAGATCCGCATGACCGCGCCGGCCGAGGCACTCTCGCCGCTGCTCAGGCGCGGAGCCAAGCTCACGGCCATCAACGTGCGTACCGGGCGCTTCCTCCCGATCGGCCTGGGCGCCTTCATGACCGTCGACTCCGCAGCCACTGAGAAGCCACATGTAGTTGGCTCGCGCTCCTGCCTCAAGCCTGTCCGGTAGGCGCGGAGGCTGACCGGATGGTTGGAAGCTACATCTGTGCCATCGCGCCCCCCTGTCCTGGAGCGCGCGGTCTCGGGCAAGTCAGCGCCGCAGGACTCGGAGCCGCCAGCGTCGAAGGACTGATCTGTCGCCCTCCTCAGAGGGTGGGCACGTCGTACATGGGGGGCCTTGTGCGCACCACCGGTCTTTTCCTGTCAGCCTCACGCCGTCCACTCATCGGTGCGAAACAACGACGCCTCGGGGGGAGAGTCGTGGCGCGAGGTTCGCTGCCCCGAGGCGGCCTTGTGGTCGCTGCGATCGTCGTGTGCGGCATCCTCGTGCCCGCGGCGGCCGCCGAGGCTCAGGCGACCGCCACCAGCGGCTACGCCACGGTCGTGGACGGCAAACTGATCTACTCGCCGCCGACCGGTCTGGCGAGTGACGTGCGCATGACGCTGTCCCCGGTCGGCGAGATCGTGCTGGAAGAGGCCGCTGCGGGAATCTCGTCCGGGGTCGGCTGTCATCCGTACGGGGTCCTACCCCGGCCGACCGTCGCCTGCCCCGCGCGGACGATCTGGAGCATCGAGGCGCGCTTCGGCGCGGGGAACGACCGGATGGACGCCTCGGCCATCACCGGCCAGCGGATGATCGTGTACGGCGGTGCGGGTGATGATGTGCTCACCACCGGACAGACGTCCGACTCGATCCACGGCGGCGACGGCGCCGACACCATCTACGCCGAGGACAGCAACGACGACCTTTACGGCGACGGTGGAGACGACCGGTTGTTCGGCGGACAGGGCTCGGACGACGTCGAGGGCGGTCCGGGCGTCAACACGATGGACGGCGGCGGCGAGAGCGGATACGACTATCTGATCTTCACGGACTCTCCGACGGGCGTTGGCGTGGATCTGGCGAGTCAGCAGCTGACGTATCTCGATGGCGCAGCAACGTCAGCGGGGACCGCCATCGGCTTCGAGACCGTCGTGGGGAGCGATCACGACGACCGGATCTTCGGTGACGACCTCGACAACACGGTCGTCGGGGGCCACGGGAACGACGAGATCCACGGACGCGCAGGTGACGACCGCGTAGGGGGATTCGAAGGCGCCGACCTGCTCTACGGCGGTCCCGGCGCGGACGAGCTCCAAGGCTGGGACGGCGACGACCAGATCTCCGGCGGCGACGGCGACGACGTTATCCGCGGCATGGAGGGCGCGGACACGCTGTTCGGCGATGGCGGCGGCGACCTTGTGATGGGCGAGGAAGACGACGACCGGATCCACGGCGGCGACGGCCGCGACGTTCTGTCCGGCAGCGACGGCGACGACTCCCTGACCGGCGACGCCGGCTCTGACTTCTTGAGCGGCCACGGGGGCGCTGACCGGCTGTTCGCTCAGGACGGCGAGGTCGATAACGTCGACTGCGGGAGCTCCGACGTGCCGGTCGACACAGTGGACGCGGACCGGATCGACGTGGTCGCGGCGAACTGCGAGACAGTCACCACGCCCAACGTGGCACCGACGAACGCCAGCATCACCGCTCCGCGGATGGCTCGCACCGGCGAGGCGATCGAGGTCATCGGATCGGCCTTCGACAGCGACGGTGATCCGCTTACGTTCCAGTGGGACTTCGGCGACGGCAGCACCGCCACCGGAGCGAGCGTCATCCATGTATACGACCGCAAGGGTCGGTACACGCTGCGACTGACGGTCACGGACGACCACGGCGGATCCGTGGTGGTCGAGCACGTCGTGCACGTGCACGGTGGCGGCTGACCTCGCCCCTACATGAGCACCCGCGTCGACGCACCGTGAAGAAGTGCCGTTCCTCGTCGTTCAACTGGGGACGAGCTGGGGCCCCTTCCCTCAGCCCAGGCCACCCACCGCGAGGCAGCCGGCCATACATCCGGAACGTCCCGGAACCCGTGGGTCGGCGGTCCGAACGGGGCGCGGTATCTGCCTCTGTAACTGCTCTGACTCGTGCCCCTTCCGCTATCGGGAGGGGCTTTCGTCTGCTCCGGCTCAGAGCGAGTGTTGGCAAAGTGTTGGCATTTCGCGGCAACGACGTCGCGGCCGGCGAAATCACAAGGCGTCTAGCTGCGCCTTTGCCGTGCTCGGTTGGTGGGCGAGGGGGGAGTTGAACCCCCACATCCTTACGGATACACGGACCTGAACCGTGCGCGTCTGCCATTCCGCCACTCGCCCGAGTGCGGACGCGACGGTAACACGCACGGATCCCGGCTCGCCGCCGTGATCGGCAGCGCCAGAACGGGCCCGGGGTGATGGTGCGACCGGCCCGGCGCGGGCATAACCACGCCTCGATACGATCGACAAAACAGCCCGGAAGGAGGCGTCGTGGGAGTGCTCCAGCGCTTCGAACGACGCCTCGAGGGGCTGATCGAGGGCACCTTCGCGAAGGTCTTCCGCGGCGGGGTCGAGCCCGTCGAGATCGCCAAGGCGCTGCAGCGCGAGGCCGCCGACCGCAAAGCGGTGAGCGCCACGCGGGTCCTCGTCCCGAACGACTTCGTCGTCGAGCTCGGCCGTGCCGACCACGAGCGGCTCGCGCCGTACGCCGTGCCGCTCGGCCGGGAGCTCGCGGCGATGGTCCGCGAGGAGGCCGCCGAGCACCGGTGGTCCTTCGTCGGCCCCGTCACGGTCGCGCTCGAGTGCCACGACGACATCGACACCGGCGTGTTCCGCGTCCGCAGTGCTGTCGCGGAGGGCGAGCTCGACAGCGGATACACCCGAGAGGTGGCCGCGCTTCGTCCGGCAACCGCGACGCTCCTCGTCGCGGGGCCGCCGGGGCAGCCGCCGCAGACCGTGGAGCTGCGCCGCGACATCCTGGTCATCGGCCGCGGATCGGACGCCGACGTCCGGGTCTCCGACAGCGGCGTCTCCCGACGGCACGCCGAGCTGCGGCGCGAGGGCGACGACTTCGTCTTCGTGGACCTCGGCTCGACCAACGGCTCGCTGGTCAACGGACGGCGGGCCGAGCGCGTCCGGCTCAGCGGAGGTGACCGGATCCAGCTCGGCCGGACGACCCTCGTCTTCGAGCGTGCCGATGCCTGAGCTGGTCTTCCACCTGGTCAAGCTCGGCTTCCTGGCACTGCTCTGGATGTTCGTGCTGATCGCGGTGCGCACGATTCGGCTGGACATCTTCGGCCCCCGGGTGCCGCGGGCTGCACGACCTGCTCAGCAGCGCGCCGCCGCGGCCCCGCCGGCTCGTGCGAAGCCCAAGGCACGCACCCTCCCCCGCCAGCTCGTCGTGACCCAGGGCGACCTCGCCGGCACGACGGTCGCGCTGTCCGAAGCGCCGGTGACGATCGGGCGGTCACCCGACTCGACGCTGGTGCTCACCGACGACTACGCGTCCACGCACCACGCCCGCCTGGTTCCGCGCAACGGCGAATGGGTGGTGGAGGACCTCGGCTCCACCAACGGCACCTACCTCGACAAGTCGAAGGTCACCGCACCCACGCCGGTCCGGGTGGGCGGCACCATCCGCATCGGGAAGACCGTGCTGGAGCTGCGCCGATGACGCTGGTCTGGCAGTACGCCGTGCGCTCCGAGGTCGGGCTGGTCCGCAGCGGCAACGAGGACTCGGCGTTCGCCGGTCAGCGGTTGATCGCCGTGGCAGACGGGATGGGCGGCCACGCGGCCGGCGAGGTCGCGAGCGCGGCGACGATCGCCGCGCTGGCGCGCCTCGACGAGCGGGTCCGGCCCGGGTGGGACGCCCCCGACGGCATCCGGCGCGCGGTGCGCTCCGCCAACGCGACGCTGCGGGACATCGTCGCCGCGGACAGCGAGCTGCATGGCATGGGCACGACGGTCACCGCGGCGATGATCGACGGAACCCGGCTGGTCCTGGCGCACGTCGGCGACTCGCGCGCATATCGCCTGCGCGACGGCGCGATGGAGCAGCTGACGCGGGACCACACCTACGTCCAGCAGCTCGTCGACGAAGGGCGGCTGCGCCGCGAGGAGGTCTCGACCCACCCTCAGCGCAACGTCATCACCAGGTCACTGGACGGCCGGGCCGACCTCGACATCGACATCGCCGTCGAGCGCGCGGTTCCGGGCGACCGCTACCTCGTCTGCAGCGATGGCCTGTCCGGGGTCGTCAGTGACGACACGCTCGCCCGCAGCCTCGCCGCCGGCACGCCGGCCGAGGTCGTCGACGCACTCGTCGACCTGGCGCTGCGCGCCGGCGGGCCGGACAACATCACGTGCATCGTCGCCGACGTTGCCGACTCGGCGGGTGCCAGCGACGGGCCGGGTCAGGTCGTCGGCGCGGCCGACGACTCCGCGGTGATGTCCAGGAGTCTTCCGCCGGCCGGCGCCGCGGCTGTCGCCAAGGAGGACCTCGGCGACGGGCCGGCCGCACCGCCCCCGCCCCAGATGCCCGCCGCCGCCGCCCGCGCCCCGTCCGCCGAGCCGGACCGCGACGACCCGCGTCGGCGGGCGCAGGCCCTGCGCCGCCGCCGGGGCTGGATGGTGGCAGCCGGCTCCGCCGCGCTGCTCGGCGTCGGCGCCGCTGCCGGGTGGGCGGTCGTGCGCTCGCAGTACTACGTCGGCGCGGAGTCCGATCGGGTCGCCATCTTCCGCGGGGTGCAGGGCAGCGTGCTCGGGATCGACCTGTCCTCGGTGCACTCGACGTCGGAGGTCATGGTCTCCTCGCTGCCGGACTTCGCCCGCACGGAGGTGGCCGCGGGCATCCACGCCGACGGGCTGAGCGACGCCGAGGAGATCGTCGACCGGCTGCGCGCGAACGCCCTCGACTCCCGGAGCGGACTGCCCTGTGCGCCGGCCGGCTCGCCGCGCACGGTCGCGCCGACGACGGCACCTGCACCCAGCAGCTCCCCGCAGCCGCTCGGTGCGCCGTCCGTCCCGACACCACCCGCGAGCTGCTCGCCCCGCCCCCTTCCCGCGGCCACCGGCACCCCGTCGATCTCACCGGCGGCGCCGTCGTGACCGCGGAGACCATCGCTCGCTCGCCGCGTCGTACCGGCGAGCTGCAGCTGCTGGGAGTCGCCCTGGTGGTCGCACTCGCGGCGTACGCCGCGGTGTCCCTCGCGCACGACGACCGGATCGACGGCTCGCTCGTCAAGTACGGCGCCGGCCTCGCCGCGCTGTTCGCCGTCGCGCACCTCGCGGTGCGGCGGCTCGCCCCGGCCGCTGACCCGGTGCTGCTGCCGCTGGCCGCGGCACTCAACGGCCTCGGGCTGGCCATGGTCCGCCGTCTCGACCTGGCCGCACTCGACACCGCGCGGCAGCGTGGCCGCCCCGACCCGGCCGCGCTCGCCCCGCGCCAGCTGCTCTGGACCGCCGTCGGTGTCGTCGTCTTCGTCGCGGTGCTGGCCGTCGTCCGCGACCACCGCACGTTGGACCGCTACCGGTACACCGCGATGGCGCTCGGCCTGACATTGCTGTTGCTCCCGGCGCTGCCGGTGATCGGCACCGAGATCAATGGCGCGCGCATCTGGATCCGCGTCGGGTCGCTGCAGTTCCAGCCGGCCGAGATCGCCAAGCTCTGCCTGATCACCTTCTTCGCGTCGTACCTCGTGGCCAAGCGAGAAGTGCTCTCCCTCGCCTCGCGGCGCGTCGCCGGCCTGAACGTGCCGCGCGCGCGAGACCTCGGGCCGGTCGTCCTCGCCTGGCTGGCCAGCCTGCTCGTGCTCGTCCGCGAGAAGGACCTCGGCTCGTCGCTGCTCTTCTTCGGGCTGTTCATCGTGATGCTCTACATCGCGACCGAGCGGACGTCCTGGCTGCTGATCGGACTGGCGCTGTTCAGCGTCGGCACGTTCGTGGCGTTCGTCGCGTTCGGCCATGTCCGCCAGCGGATCGACACGTGGCTCGACCCCTTCGCGGACGCGGCCGGGTCGGGCTTCCAGCTCACCCAGGCCCTGTTCGGCATGGCGACCGGGGGGATCTTCGGGTCCGGTCTCGGCCGCGGCCGCCCCGACGCGGTGCCCGAGGCGGAGACCGACTTCATCTTCGCGTCGATCGGCGAGGAGCTCGGGCTGATCGGCGTCGTGGCCGTCCTGGCGGTCTACGCGCTGATCGTCGCGCGCGGCGTCCGGGTCGGCCTCGGCGTTCGCGACGACTTCGGCAAGCTCTTCGCGGGTGGACTGGCGTTCGCGGTCGGCCTGCAGGTCTTCGTCGTCGCCGGCGGGGTGACCCGGCTCATCCCGCTGACCGGCATCACGTTGCCGTTCGTGTCCTACGGCGGGTCGTCGCTGGTCGCCAACTACGCCCTCATCGCGCTGCTGCTGCGCATCTCCGATGCCGGCCGGGGCGCTGATCCGACCGTGCCGCCGCCGGTGCCGCGGGAAGAGCTGACCGGCGAGCTGACCCAGGTGGTCCGCCGGTGAACGCGGCCCTGCGCCGGGTCGCCGTGGCCGCCCTCGTGCTGTTCGGCCTGCTCTTCGCCAACCTGCACTACGTCCAGGTGGTGGCTGCCGAGCGCCTGCGCAACGACGACCGCAACGCCCGCCTGCTCGCGGAGGCCTACGAGCGGGAGCGCGGCGTCATCGTCGTCGGCACCCGGGCGATCGCGAAGAGCGTCGCGACGGAGGGTCGCCTCAAGTACCTACGGGTGTACGCCGACGGCCGCGATGCCGGCCTGGCCGCGAGCTACGCGCCGCTGACCGGCTACCTGTCGCTGATCTACGGGGACAGCGGGATCGAGGAGTCGTACGGCGACGTGCTGTCCGGCGCCGACAGCCGGCTCTTCGTCCGCCGGGTCACTGATGTCATCACCGGGCGCAAGTCGAAGGGCGGGGTGGTCCGCCTCACCGTCGACGCCGAGCTGCAGTCGGTGGCCCAGCGCGCGCTCGGCGCGCGGCGGGGCGCCGTCGTCGCGCTCGACCCGCGCAGCGGCGCGATCCTGGCGATGGTCACCAGCCCGTCCTACGACCCCAACACCCTCTCGTCCCACGACCCGGCGCGGATCCGCGCGTCCTACAAGAAGCTGACCGACGACCGCCGCCGGCCGCTGGTCAACCGGGCGACCCAGGAGACCTATCCCCCGGGCTCGACGTTCAAGATCGTGACCGCCGCCGCGGCGCTGGAGAGCGGGCTGCGACTGGACTCGATGGTCCCGTGTCCCAAGGAGCTCAAGCTCCCGCTGACCCGGGACACGGTCATCCGCAACTTCGACAACGTCAGCTGCGAGGCACCCGAGGTCACGCTCGCGGCGGCGTTCCAGAAGTCGCGGAACACCTCGTTCGCCGCGCTCGGGCTGAGCCTGGGCGGCGAGCGCCTCCGCGAGCAGGCCGAGCGGTTCGGCTTCGGCGCGCGACCCGACTTCCCTCTGCCGCTGGCCCGCAGCGTGGTGCCGGAGGGGCTCAACGAGCCGCAGTCGGCGCAGTCGGCGATCGGGCAGTTCGACGTACGCGCGACGCCTCTGCAGATGGCGCTGGTCGCCGCCGGCGTGGCCAACCGCGGCGTCGTGATGCGCCCGTACCTCGTGTCCTCCGTCGAGGGTCCCGACCTGAAGGTCCTCGACCGCACCGAGCCGGAGGCGATGGGCGGCCGGGCGGTCAGCGAGCGCACCGCGGCTGCGCTGGCGCAGCTCATGGAGCTGGCCGTGTCGCCCGGCGGCACCGGGGTCCGGGCCGCTGTTCCCGGCCGCCGGGTCGCCGGCAAGACGGGCACCGCGCAGCGGGGCGAAGGTCAGCTGCCCCACGCCTGGTTCGTCGGCTTCGCGCCCGTGGAGGCGCCGCAGATCGTGGTCGCCGTGATCGTCGAGGAGGGCGGCGGCGAGCGCGACGCCACCGGCGGCCGGGTGGCGGCGCCGATCGCCGGTCAGGTCCTGCAGGCCGGACTTCGACGATGACGGCCGGGCTCGCCGAGGACCGCCTCCTCAACGACCGCTATCGGCTCCTCGACCTGATCGCCACCGGGGGCATGGGCGAGGTGTGGCGCGCGCGCGACGAGATGCTAGAGCGGGACGTGGCGATCAAGGCGCTCAAGCGGGAGTACGCCGACGACGAGACGTTCATCGCCCGCTTCCAGGGGGAGGCGAAGCACACGGCGAACCTCACCCATCCGGGCATCGCGACGGTGTTCGACTACGGCGAGGACGCCGGCACGTCGTACCTCGTCATGGAGCTGGTCGAGGGCGAGCCGCTGTCGGCGATGATCCGCCGCGAGGGCCGGCTGGACCCCCTGACGACCCTGACGATCGTCGGGCAGGCGGCGCTGGCGCTGCATGCGGCGCACGCGGCGGGCGTGATCCACCGGGACATCAAGCCGGGGAACCTGCTCATCGCGCCGGACCTGACGACGAAGGTCACCGATTTCGGCATCGCCTGGGCGGCCGCCGCCGTGCCGTTGACCCTGACCGGCACGGTCCTCGGCACCGCCCACTACCTCTCGCCGGAGCAGGGGACCGGGGCCGACGTCACGCCGGCCAGCGACGTCTACTCGCTCGGCGTCGTCGCCTACGAGTGCCTCGCCGGACGCCGGCCGTTCGAGGGCGGCAGCGCGGTGAGCATCGCCCTGGCGCACGTACAGGACGAGCCGCCGCCGCTGCCCGACGACGTCCCGGGCGACGTGCGAACGCTGATCGAGCAGGCGCTCGCGAAGGAGCCGACGGAGCGGTTCACGACGGCGGCGGCGTTCGCGCGCGCGGTGACCGCGACCCAGCAGCGACTCGACGGGTCGCTGGCCCCGCCGCTCGCGTCGGCCGCGGCCGAGCCCACCGCCGTCATCCCCCTCCACGACCTGCCGGTCGCGCCGGGCGCACCGGTGCTCCCGCCCGCTCTCACCGACCGGCTGCGCCACCGCGACGGCGCCTACCGGCCGTCTCGGTCGGCCCTGCTCACGGCGCTGGGCGGGGCGATCGTCCTCGTGCTCATCGCGGCGGCGATCGCGGCGAGCCGGCCGCCGGAGCGCCGTACCCTGCCGGCCCTCGCCGGCCTCGAGCTCGCCGCGGCCCAGCAGGCACTCGACGACCTGGGCTTCGAGCACGACGTGCGCCGCGAGAGCAACCGCTCGGTGCGCTCGGGGCTGATCGTGACGACCGATCCGGTCGGTCCGGCGGAGCTGGAGGAGGGCAGCACGGTCGAGCTGGTCGTGTCGACCGGCCCGGCCGGGGTCACCCTGCCAGGCGGGCTGATCGGGCAGCCGGCGGACGCGGTCGTCGCCGCGCTGACCCGACTCGGCCTGCGGCCGACCGTCGTACGTGTCACGACGGGTCGCACGACGGCCGGTACCGTCATCTCGATCACACCTGGCACCGGGCTCCGCGAGGGAGCCGCGGTGACGGTCGCCGTCGCTCGGGCACCCGTTCGCGAAGACGGCGGCGGCGGCCGGGGCAAGGACGAGGACAAGGGCAAAGACGACTGATGGCGAAGGCAACGCTGCTCGGCGGGCGCTACGAGCTCGGCGGCACACTGGGCCTCGGCGGGATGGCCGAGGTCTACCGGGGGCGCGACACGCGCCTCGGCCGTGACGTCGCCGTGAAGCTGTTGCGCCCCGAGCTCGCCGGCGATCCGACGTTCATCGCCCGGTTCAAGCGCGAGGCCCAGGCGGCGGCATCGCTGAACCACCCCAACGTCGTCGCGGTCTACGACACCGGTGAGGACGGCGGCGTCCCGTACATCGTCATGGAGTACGTCGAGGGCCGCACGCTGCGCGAGGTGCTGCGCGCCGAGGGACGGATGCTCCCGCAGCGCGCGCTCGAGATCGTCGCCGACGTGTGCGCGGCGCTCGAGTACAGCCACACCGCGGGCATCGTGCACCGCGACATCAAGCCGGCCAACGTCATGCTCACGCCGGCCGGCACGGTGAAGGTCATGGACTTCGGCATCGCTCGTGCGACGACCTCGCAGACGATGACGCAGACCGCCGCCGTACTCGGGACCGCGCAGTACCTGTCGCCGGAGCAGGCGCGCGGCGAGCACGTCGACGCGCGGTCGGACGTGTACTCGACCGGCTGCCTGCTGTACGAGCTGCTGACGCACACTCCGCCGTTCAGCGGCGACTCCCCGGTGGCCGTGGCCTACCAGCACGTGCGTGAGGACCCGGAGCTGCCCTCGCGGCGGGCGCCGGGGCTGGAGCCCGCCCTCGACGCGATCGTGCTCAAGGCGATGGCCAAGAACCCGGGCAATCGCTACCAGACCGCGGCCGACTTCCGGGACGACCTCCTCCGCGCCGCCGCGGGGCGTCCCGTGGCGGCGACACCGATCCTGATGCCGCAGGACGACGCGACCACGCTGCTCACCCCGCAGCTCACCAGCGCGATGCCGCGTGCCGTGGAGCCGCGGGAGCGACTGGGCCGCGGCGCCGCCTACGGGCTGCTCGCGCTCGCCGTGCTCTTCGTCTTCGGCGCCGCGGCCATCGCGGCGCGGTCCCTCACCGACGAGGGCGAGAGCGGTCTCGTGCGCATGCCGGACCTGATCAACAAGTCCGAGCAGGAGGCGCGCAAGATCATCGCGGACGCCGGCCTCGAGGTCGGCACCGTGGAGCACGAGGCGGTCGACCCGTCGCAGCGCACGACCAAGCCGCCCGGGACGGTCATCGACCAGGACCCGATCGGGCGCATCACCGTGCGCGCGGGCGCCGAGGTGAAGCTCGTCGTCAGCGCCGGCGTCCGAAAGGTGCGGATCCCGTCGATCGTCGGGACTCAGCTCGCCGATGCGCGCGGCGCGCTCGCCGACCTGCAGCTCTCGATCGCGCGAGTGGACCAGGTCGACGGCGACAAGCGCGAGGGGGAGGTGCTCGCGGTGAACCCGCCGCCGGGCACCGAGGTCGAGGCCGGGTCGAAGGTCATCGTCGCGGTCGCGAGCGGGAAGGTCGTCGTACCCGACGTCGTCGGACTCCTCGAGGAGACCGCGATCGACGAGCTCCGCAAGGCCGGCTTCCGGGTGCGGGTGCAGCGCGAGGTCCGGCCCGAGCCGCCCGGCACGGTCGTCCGGATGGCACCCGCGGGCAAGTCCAAGGCGCCGGCCGGGTCCGAGGTCATCATCGTCGTCGCGCAGGCCGAGCCGTCCCCGTCGCCCGAGCCCGAGCCGTCGTTCCCGCCGTCGCCGCCGGAGTCCCCGTCGCCGGAGCCCTCACCGACACCGACGCCCTGACCCCGAGCGCCCTGCCCCGCCCCCCCTTCTCGCCATCACCCACGAGACGTCACGACACGCCGGGCGTCGACGCGGCGAGTCGGCGTGTCGTGAGGGGTAGCGGGTTCGGGCATGGAGGTGGCGAGTCGCGGCTTCGGCTCTTACGGCAGAGCCGCCAGGCGGCGCCGGTCGACCTGCTCGACGAGTGGCGGGGCGAGCTCGAGCGCGCCGGCGTCGCCGCACTGGGCCAGGAAGTTGGCGAGCAGCAGGTGCCCCGACTCGGTGAGCACCGACTCCGGGTGGAACTGGACCCCCTCGATCGGCGCGTCCCGGTGGCGCAGCGCCATGATCACGCCGCTGTCGGTCCGTCCGGTCACCTCGAGCTCGGGGGGCACCGTCTCGGCTCGCACCGCGAGGGAGTGGTAGCGGGTCGCCGTGAACGGGTTCGGTAGCCCGCGCAGGACCCCGACGTCGTCGTGGCCGACCTCGCTGGTCTTGCCGTGCAGCAGCTCCGGCGCCCGGTCGACGGTCGCGCCGTAGGCCACGGCGATGGCCTGGTGCCCGAGGCACACGCCGAGCAGGGGCACGTCCCGCTCCGCGGCAGCCCGGACCATGTCGAGGCACACTCCGGCGCGCTCGGGGGTGCCGGGTCCCGGCGACAGCAGGATCCCGTCGAGCTCGAGCGCCTCGAGGTCGTCGACCGAGACCTCGTCGTTGCGCCGTACGACGCACTCGGCACCGAGCTGTCCCAGGTACTGCACCAGGTTGAACACGAACGAGTCGTAGTTGTCGACGACCAGGACGCGCGCCATGGGCGTGAGGCTAGTCGCCCGGGGGGCAGTGCCGCCGAGGCCGCCGTTCCCCCGCACCTTTTCGACCACGTGACCACCTGAGCGGCCCGGAATCCGGTCACCCAGTCGAAAAGGCGGGCCTAGCGCTTCCTGGCCGGCTTTGCCGCGGGCTTCTTCGCGGCAGTCTTCTTCGCCGCAGCCTTCTTGGCGGCCGGCTTGGCGGCGGTCCTCTTGGCCGCCGTCGCCTTCTTCGCCGCGGGCTTCTTCGCTGCCGCAGCCTTCCTCGCCGCGGGCTTCTTCGCCGCGGGCTTCTTCGCCGCCGCCGCCTTCTTCGCCGCGGGCTTCTTGGCGGCGGGCGTCGTGGCGGCGGGCTTCTTGGCCGCCGCAGCCTTCTGGGCGGCGGGCTTCTTGGCGGCGGGCTTCTTGGCAGCCGGCTTCTTCGCTTGGGGTGTGTCGGCGGCCGCGGCGGCCGATCCCACGGGAGCCGACTCCACGGGGGCCGGCGACGTGCGTGCCGGCGCGGCCTCGGCGCCCTCGGCCGCCTCGGCCTTGACCCGCTCCTCCTCGAGGAGCACCCGCCGGAGCACCTTGCCGACGACGGTCCGCGGCAGCGCGTCGCGGAACTCCACGACCTTCGGCACCTTGTACGCCGTGAGCGAGGTCGCGCAGTGGTCCACGACGTCCTGCTCGGTGAGGTTCGCGCCCGGCTTCGCGACGACGTACGCCTTGACCGTCTCGCCGCGGTACTTGTCCGGCAGGCCGACGACCACCGCGTCGGCGACACCGGGGTGGGCGAAGAGCACTTCCTCCACCTCGGACGGGTAGATGTTGAACCCGCCCGCGATGATGAGCTCCTTCTTCCGGTCGACGATCGCGAAGTAGCCCTCGTCGTCCATCACCGCGACGTCACCGGTGAGGATCCAGCCGTCCTTCGTCAGGGTCGCCGCCGTCTCCTCGGGCTTGTTCCAGTAGCCCACGAAGACCTGCGGTCCGCGGATCGCGAGCTCGCCGGGCTCGCCCACGGGGACGTCGCGGGTCGCGTCGTCCTGGTCGACGACGCGGCACTCGGTGCCCGGCAGCGGGAGCCCGATCGTGCCGGCCTTGCGCTTGCCGAAGATGGGGTTGGCGTGCGTCGACGGGGACGTCTCGGTCATCCCGTAGCCCTCGACCAGGCGACCGCCGGAGATCCGCTCGAACTGCTCCTGGGTCTCGACCGGCAGCTTCATCGCGCCGGAGATGCACGCCTTGATGCTCTTGAGGTCGTGCTGGCGGACCTTCGGCGAGTCGGTCATCGCCTTGTAGATCGGCGGTACGCCGGGGAAGAGCGTCGGCTTGAACTCGTCGATCGCGGCGAAGACCAGGTCGAGGTCGAAGCGCGGCAGGAGCACGAGCGTCCCGCCGAGCAGCACGCTGTTGTTCATGCACACCGTGAGCCCGTAGGCGTGGAAGAGCGGGAGGACCGCGAGGGTCACCTCCTTGCCGGCCTGCACGTCCGGGAACCACAGCCGGTTCTGGTAGGCGTTGGCGACCAGGTTGAAGTGCGTCAGCATCGCGCCCTTGCTCAGTCCGGTCGTGCCGCCGGTGTACTGCAGCAGGGCGAGGTCCGTGCGCGCGTCGATCGGCGCCTGCCGCGCGGGCGACTTCGCCGACTTGAGCAGCGGCAGGAACCGCAGCACCTTCGCGTCGCCGGGGATGCGCGCGCTGAGCTCGCTGCGCTTCTTCTTGACGCTGCCCACGGGCAGCTTGAGCAGCAGCTGCTTGGCCGCCGGCAGGTACTCGGTGATCGACGCGACCACGACGTGCTCGACCGCGGTGCTGGTGCGCACCTTGGCGACCGTCTCGTAGACCTTGTCCAGGCACACGACGACCTTCGCGCCGGAGTCGGCCAGCTGGTGCCCCATCTCCTTCTCGGTGTACAGCGGGTTGTGCTGCACCACGATCGCGCCGAGTCGCAGCGCCGCGAAGAACGTGATGACGTTCTGCGGGCAGTTCGGCAGCACGATGGCGACCCGGTCGCCCTTGACGACGCCCAGACCGGCGAGCGCGGCGGCGAAGCGGTCGACCGAGTCCTTGAGCTCGCGATAGGTCAGCGTCGAGCCGAGGAACGCCAACGCGGTCGTCGTCGGGAACGCAGCCGCGGCATCGTCGAGGAGCCGCGTCAACGGGACCTCGGGGAACTCGTACTCGGTCGGCACCTCCGGCGGGTACGACGCGAGCCACGGACGGTCGGCGTACCTGACCTCGGGCTTGCTCACCTGGCCGACGGTGCTGCGGGCGGGGCGAGGCTTCGCGCTGGTACGACGGGCGGCGGCTGGCACGGCGGTGACTCCTGGGCTTCTGCGACGGGCGGGAGGGGCGCCGATACTCCCACGACCGCGCCGTGCCCACCTATTCGCGGGGGGGGCTCGGCGACCCGGGCTCCGGCGTCGCAGCCGGTGCGCCGTCCGGACTCCCGTCGACGGTCACGGTGTTGAACGGCAGCCGCGGCTCGGCGTACGGGAACACGACGAGGAACAGCAGCGCGAGCGCCGCGGCGACCAGGGTGAGCGCACCCGCGACCTTCGCCGCGAGGTTGCCCGGGAGATGACTCCAGATCCATCCGTACACGAGACCCCGCTACCCCTGCAGCGCTCGCGGCAGCACGCCGGGCGCCTTCTTCGTCGTCTCCGCCAGCTCGGCGAAGGTGATGAACCGCTGCCGCGCCGAGTACTTCGGATGGCACGTCGTCAGGGTCAGCAGCGCTTTCGTGGGCTTCGCGTCGGGCTGCCGCGGCACCGGCAGGATGACGTCGACGTCGGTGGGCCGCACGATCTCCTCGCGTACGACGCGGTAGGTGTACCAGGCGTCCCTGGTCTCGAGCACGAGGGCGTCGCCGGGGTCGAGCCGGTCGATGTCGCCGAAGGGCGCGCCGTACGTCGTCCGGTGCCCGGACACGACGGTGTTCCCGACCGCGCCGGGCATCGCCGTGCCGGGCACGTGACCGGGACCCTTCTTGAGGTCGTCGGTCCGAACCCCCTCGAACACGACCTTGGCGTAGTTCGGGCCGAGCCGCGGTATCCGCAGGATCGCCAGTCCCGCACCGAGGTCGACCTGGGCCAGCACGGTCGCGCCGCTCGGTGCCGGGACCGGCGCCTGCCAGGTGTCCAGCAGCGCCGCTCGCCCCTTGCGCTGCTCGGCGGCCGTCTCGAGGCCGGTGAAGTAGAGCTCGTAGACGCAGAACAGCAGGATCACGAGCCCGACCGTGATCAGCGTCTCGCCCACACCGCGCAGGGTCTTCGCCAGCACGGCGCCTACCGCCGTCCGGAGACCGCGGCGCTGATGCGCAGCGGGCCGTCGTAGCCGGGCATCGCGATCGAGTCGCGCCTCGTGACGCGGTAGCCGAGCCCGTAGGCGTCGACGTAGCTGCGGAAGACCTGCACGCCCGGAGCCTCGTCGAGCGCGTCCGCGAGGGCGGTCGCGTCGCCGATCGCCGCGAGCCGGAAAGGCGGGGAGTAGACCGTGCCGTGCAGCAGCAGCGTGTTGCCCACGCAGCGCACGGACGACGTGGTGACCACCCGGTCACCCATGATCGTGACCGCCTCGGCCCCGCCGGCCCACATCGCGTTCAGCACCGCGAGCACGTCCTGCTCGTGCACCACGAGGTCGTCCGGCGAGGGGTTTCCGGGCCGCTTCTGGCCAGCCGGGACGCGGGGCGCGTCGTCGAGGGTGACCTCCAGCCCTGGCCCGGTCACCGCGAGCAGGCCGGCAGCGCCGAGCAGCGCATCGGCGCGGTCCTGCGCGGTGCGCACCCTGGAGTCGCGTCGGGCGGCCGCGTCCGTCGCCGCGCTGACGTCGGCCGAGAGCGAGCGCAGCCGCGCGTCGAGGGCGCGCACCTGCTGCTGCTGCTCGGCGATCAGCTCGGTGAGCCGCAGCCGCCGGCCGGCCCGCAGATCCGTGCCCTGCGCCGTCGACGCGCTCGTCGCGAACAGCACCCCGGCCAGCAGCGCCACGACGGTCACCGGCCATCGCCAGCCGCGCACGCCGCCGCCTCTCGCCCGCAGTGAGCCGGCGCGCACCGGTCGGCGCCGCCCGACCATTACGCTAACTCACCGCGCCCCGGACACCGGGGGCCGGCCGCCGCTCGCCGTACCCGCACATCGACCCGGAGGCACCGGTGCCGAAGTCCCGCACTCGGAAGAAGAAGTCGGACGTCTACACCCCACCGACCACCCTGAGCGGCCCGCGCAAGAAGGGCCCCTCGCCGCGTTGGGTAGGTCCGGCGGTGCTCGGACTGCTCCTGATCGGCGTGCTGTGGCTCGTCGTGGCCTACATCTCCGAGGCGAGCGTGCCGATCCAGCGCGAGCTCGGCAACGGCAACGTGCTGGTCGGATTCGGCTTCATCGCCGCCGGGTTCGCGCTCGCGACCCAGTGGCGCTGACCGTCGCGCAAACCGGACAATCCACCTGATTACACCCGTGTGATTCGTCAACAGCCGCTGTCCACAGTGTGGAAAAGAGTCCCACGCGTGCCCGTCTACGAGTACCGCTGCCTCGCCTGCGAGGTGGTCGAGGAGCATCTCCAGCCCCTCGGCGCCGCCCCGCCGGACGCCTGCGCGTCCTGCGGCGGCGAGCTGCGCAAGAAGTTCTCCCGGGTCGCGGTCCGCTACGAGGGCTGGGGGTTCACCTCGACCGACAAGCTGGTCAGCGACACCCGGGGGCGTGACTTCAAGGCGCTGCGGAGCAAGGCCGAGCAGATCGCCGACGAGTAGTCCCCGCCTCCCGGGGTCAGGCCTGACCTTGAGCGCTGCCTGGCAGGGCGGGCTCTTCGGGTACGACGTCGAACCGCATCGCCTCACCGCAGTGCCGCGGCGGCCGGTCGTTGCCCTTCCGCAACAGGATCACCTGGGTGCCGCACCCCGCGCAGGTGTAGACCGGGATACCCGCCTCGGAGATCACGTCGACCGGCGGGTGGGACTTCTCGCCGACGCGCAGCGGCGCCATCATCCCGAGGCCCAGCCGCAGGCAGACCGTCCCGAGCACGATCGCCAGCGCCGCGCGCCCGCCCCAGTCCGCGACGCCGAGAACGTCGAGCGCGAGGCACACCGCGGCGCCGCCGTACAGCAGTCGGGACGTGCTCCGGCGCGACACGGCGAGGACGGGGTACGACGCCGCGCCGCTAGAGCAGCTCGAGGATCGTGGCGTTGGCCATGCCGCCGCCCTCGCACATCGTCTGCAGCCCGAAGCGGATGCCGTGGTCGACCATGTGGTGGACCAGGGTCGTCATCAGCCGGCCGCCCGACCCACCCAGCGGGTGGCCGAGGGCCACCGCGCCGCCGTTGGCGTTGACCAGCTTGGGATCCGCGCCGAGCTCGGCCTGCCACGCGAGCACGACGGTCGCGAACGCCTCGTTGACCTCGAACGCGCCGATCTCGTCGAGCCGCAGCCCGCTGCGCTCGAGCGCCCGCTGCGTCGCCGGGATCACGCCGGTCAGCATGATCCGCGGGTCCACCCCGCCCATCGCGAAGGTGTGCAGCCGGACGAGCGGCGTCAGGCCGAGCTCACGCGCCTTCTCGCTCGTCGTGACGAGCAGGGCGGACGCGCCGTCGGAGATCTGCGACGAGTTCGCCGCGGTGACGATCCCGTCGGGCTTGAACGCCGGGCTCAGCCCCGCGAGCTTCTCGATCGTCCCGCCGCGGCGCACGCCCTCGTCGGTGTCGAACAGCCGCTCGGCGCCGCCCTCGTCGTCGACCGGCACGGGCACGATCTGCGCCGCGAACCGCCCGTCGTCGATGGCGGCGGCGGCGCGCTCGTGCGATGCGAGCGAGAACTCGTCGGCCTGCGTCCGGGTCAGGCCCCACCGCTCCGCGATCAGCTCGGCGGAGATGCCCTGCGGCACGAGGCCGCCGGCCGGCTCGTAGCGCGCCATCATCCGCGGGCCGAACGGGATCCCCGGCCCCTGGCTGAACGTGACGCCCATCGGGATGCGGGTCATCGACTCGACCCCGCCGGCGATCGCGACGTCGTACTGCCCCGAGATCACTCCGGCGGCGGCGAAGTGCACGGCCTGCTGGCTAGAGCCGCACTGCCGGTCGACGGTCACGCCGGGTACCGACTCCGGCCAGCCGGCCGCGAGGACGGCGTTGCGCGCGACGTTGGCCGCCTGCTCGCCGGTCTGCGACACGCATCCCCAGATCACGTCGTCCACGACCGCAGGGTCCAGCCCGGTCCGGTCGGCGAGTCCGGTGAGCAGGTGCGCGGAGAGGTCGACGGGGTGCCAGTCCTTCAGCGCGCCGTTGCGCTTCCCGACCGGCGTCCGGAGTGCGGCAGCGATGACGGCGTCGCGCATGTCGTCCACCTCGGGGTCGCGGGCTGAGAGCTCAGGAGGTGATGGTACGGCGCACGTCGGGGCGCCCCTCAGCGAGCGGCGCGGTCGGACTCCACCGACTCCAGCCCGGAGTCACCGCGAAGCTGCGGGAACTCCTCCCGGAGCGCGGCCGTGCGGTAGCCGACCAGGACGACCAGTGCCACCGCGATCCCGGCGACGGCTGCTCCCTGGATCAACCCACGCTGCGGACCGCGCGGAACCTTGGCGAACGCCGCGGTGATCGCCAGCCCGGTGACGAGACCGCCGATGTGCGCCCAGTTGTCGATCTGCGGGATGGCGAAGCCGAGCAGGAGGTTGATGACGATCAGCCCGACGATCTGGCCGGTGTCGGCGCGCAGCCGTTTCGCGATGATGTAGTACGCGCCGAAGAGCCCGAAGACCGCGCCCGACGCGCCGACCGACGAGGCCGAGTCGACCGGCAGGTTGCCGTTGGGCCCGACGTTCGCCAGCAGGTACGACAGCGTGGACCCGCCGAGCGCCGAGACCAGGTAGAGCGCGACGTACCGCACCCGGCCGAGCGCGTTCTCGACCTGGGTGCCGAAGGCGAAGAGCGCATACATGTTGAACGCGATGTGCAGCACGCTGCCGTGGAGGAACGCAGCGGTCAGCAACCGGTAGAACTCCCCCGCGGCGACCCCCTGCGCGATCGACCCGAACGCCCGGGCGGGCAGGTCGGCGTACTTCGCCACGATGGACGTGTCGGACACCTGGAGGACGTAGGCGACGACGCAGATCCCGATGAGGACCTTGGTGACGGCGCCCTCCTCGCCGGACACCCGGCCGCCGAAGATGGTCTGGCGCTGGCGCACCGTGCGGTTGCCCTCGCGGACGCAGTCGGGGCACTGGAACCCGACCGCGGCCGAGTGCATGCAGTCCGGGCAGATGGACTTCTCGCACCGGGTGCAGCGGACGTAGGTCTCGCGCCCCGGGTGCCGGTAGCAGGTCGGGACCTCGTCGGACTCGGTCTCGGCGTCCTCCGGACCGGGGGGTACGGCGGGCATCAGCTCTCGCGGTTCTCGATCGTCACGCTCTTGATGACGACGTCGGACACCGGTCGGTCGGCCTGGGCGGGCGTGGTCGCGATCCGGTCGACGACGTCGGTGCCCTTGACGACCTCACCGAAGATCGTGTGCTTGCGGTTGAGGTGCGGCGTCGGCCCGACGGTGATGAAGAACTGCGAGCCGTTGGTGCCCGGCCCGGCGTTGGCCATCGCCAGCAGGTAGGGCCGGTCGAAGGCGAGCTCGGGGTGGAACTCGTCGTCGAACCGGTAGCCGGGGCCGCCCCGACCGCTGCCCAGCGGGTCGCCGCCCTGGATCATGAAGCCGGAGATCACCCGGTGGAACACGGTGCCGTCGTAGAGCTTCTTCGCCTCGGTCTTGCCGGTGCGCGGGTCGGTCCACTCCCGGGTGCCCTCGGCGAGCTCGACGAAGTTCTTCACTGTCTTCGGCGCGTGGTTGGGCAGCAGAGTGACTTCAATGGTGCCCAGAGAGGTCTTCAGGACGGCAACGGTGTCCTCGGCCACGTGGGGGTGCTCCTTCGTCGGGGCGCGCGTACGTCGTACGCGGGCCGCTCAGCAGTGCCACCCATCCTCGCACGGGTTTTCCCGGCGCCGCCTCGGGCACTACCTTCGATGACCAGATCGCTGATTTCTGCCCTGGAGGCCCTGTCATGCGCACGCCGACCCTTCACGCCCTGCCCACTGAGCCGCTCGAGTCGGCCTTCGGCACCGCCCGTGACGCAGCTCTGATCGCGCGTGACAAGGGGATCGAGCTGCTGGAGAGCGACACCGCTCAGGAGCTCCTCCGGCGGGGCCAGACCGCGGCGCTGGTCGCCCGGGACAAGGGCAGCGACCTGCTCGACAGCGACGCGGCCCATGAGCTGCTCCGCCGGGGCAAGGGAGTCGTCTCCGCTGCCCGTGGCGACCTCATCGCGCACCCGACCTCGTCGCGCAAGCCGGTCGGCATGATGCTCTTCGTCGCCGGTGCCGCAGCCGGAATCGCCGCGGCTTTCGTCGCCAAGCGAATGGCCACCACCCCACCGACGCTTGACTCGTCCTACAACGACCCGGCGGCGCAGTTCCCCCGTAAGGCCGGCATCATCGACCTGACGTCGGTCGCCAATGACGAGGCTGACGCGGAGATCGGGTCGTCCACCAGTGCGACTGCCGGGTCCGGCGACACCCCGACCCCGGCCAGCCCGGCGAAGTCCCCGGCCAGCCCGGCGGCGAAATCCCCGACCGCCGGGTCGACTGGCTCCACCAACGGGGCTACCAAGCGCTGAGACCGAGCTGCGGGCGGGCCGAGAGGCTCCGTCAGCCGCAGACGCTGCGCAGGAACGGGTAGGGATTGACGGGCGCGCCGCCGCCGGGGTGGCGCTCGAAGTGAATGTGCGGCGACGAGCTCTGCGCGTTGCCGCTGCTGCCGACGTACGCGATCAGCTCGCCCACGGCCACCCGTTGACCGGCTGAGGCCACGTTGCGCGAGTTGTGCGCGTAGTAGTACTCGTCGCCGTTGTCGCCCCGCAGATAGAGGACGATGCCGCCGAGTCCGCCGCTCCCAGTCCGAGTGATGGTGCCGCTCGTGACGGCGTACGCCGGCGCGCCGTGCGGCGCGAAGATGTCGGTGCCCTTATGCCGCCGACCGCCGGAGCGCGACGCGCCCCAGGTGTCGCTGAAGGAGTGAGCAGGACCGACCGGGCAGGTCCTGGGTCCGGTCGCCCCTGACGACGTCGGCGCGCTCGCACTGCGCGACGCTCGCTCTGCGCGGCGCCGGGCAGCTGCGGTGGTGGCCGACGCGATGGCGCGACGGCGGGCGTTCGCCGCGGCAGTGCGCCGGGCCCGCTGTGCGGCGATGCGCTCCCGCTTCGCTCGTTCCGCTTCGGCCGCTTTCCGCTCCGCCGCAGCGCGCTCAGCCACCACGAGACGGTCGAGCAGCGCGCTGAGGCGGGAGTTGGCAGCACGCAGCCGGGTCGACTCACCGCTGATCTGGCGCTGCGTCGCGGCCGCCGCGGCCTGCTGGGACCGCAGCTTCCTCCGGAGCACCCGAGACCGGCTCAGTGCGGCTGTGTCGTCGCGGGTCATCGCGTCGAGCAGCGCGACCCGCTCGACGACAACCGAAGGATCGTCCGCGGAGAGCAGTGCGGCGAGGCTCTGACCACCGGCGCCGGAGGTGTAGGCCGCCCGCACCCGCGCGTCGACCCGACCGCTGATGCCGCCCATCGCCTGCTCGGTGGCGGCGATCTGCCTCTCGAGCCGGAGCAGCCGGGCCTGGTGCTGTGCCTGCCGATCGGCTGACCGCTCCATCGCCTCGGTGGCCCGCGCGAGCTCCCGCCGTACGTCTGCCGAGTTCGAAGCCGCCTGGGCAGGCGGGATCGCCGGCAGCAGGGCGAGCGCAAGTGCTGGGGCAAGAACTCGCCAGCGCACTAGATGGTCCTCCGCGGGGTCGGGTGGTCCGGGGACACGGTACTCGACTGCTCCCTGGCTAGAGCACGATGACGTGACCGCGCCGGGGGTCGGCCATCCCGGAGTGCACTTCGAGCCACGCATCACGCAGCCCGTCGGCACCGCGCCGCTCGTCGACGTCGACCCAGCCTTCGACCGCAGGGACGAATTGACGCCAGGACGACCCGAAGCGCTCCTCGATGCCGCCGACCCCCCAGTCTTCGCGACGCTTGGCCATCTGCGTGGGGGCGAAGAAGAACTGCGGCGCCGGCCCTGGCAGGCCGCTCTCGCCTTGGGGGGGCGCCTCGAGGTGGGTGGCGCCCACCACGGCATCGTGGACCAATGCGCCGCCCAGGTGCTGGTGGACTCGTCGGCGCAGCGGCGCCGCACCGGCCATGTCGACGTAGGCCGTCGGGCGGTCCGCGGGAAGCGCTTCGAAGTCGTCGTAGGTCAGCACCTCGTCGTAGCAGCCGAGGCGCTCGGTGAACGCGAGGTTGGCGGCGCTGGTCAGGCCGACGAGCCTCGGCCGGTCATCGCGGAGCCCCGTGCAGAAGGCCGCGCCGTACGCCGTCTTGCTGCTCGCACTAGACAGCAGCAGTGCCTGCGCCCCGAAGAAGTCGCTGTCGGCGAGGAAGTCGTCGAGCATGAACGACGTCATGAACAGCGGCCGGTAGAGCACCTGCAGGTCCTCGCGGTCGGCGTCGTACGCCGGATCGCCGGTCGTCGTCGCGTAGACGTTGTACGGCGCTGGCAGCGGCTGGCGGTGGGCGCTGGCGTCACGGAAGCCGGCGGCGCTGACCCGGTCCGGTCGCACGACGAGGGAACTGGACGGCGGCAGGTAGCCGTAGACACGGGTGCCGACCGGGATGGAGTCGATCGTCGACTCGACGACGTCGGCGAATCCCCAGAGCGGCACTCGCCCCCAACCCGGGTCTGTGGGGAAGAAGTCCCAGTAGCGCATCGACTCCCCGACCAGGGCATATGTGACGTTGTTGGCGGTGACGCCGACGCGGTCGACGCGCAGCACCGCCTCGCCGTCATTCGCCGACGGCACGGCGGCATCGCGGAGCTCCGTGCACGTCAGGTCATCACGTCGGACGACCAGATCCCAAGCGGTCATGGAGTGCATTCTGCGGGCGTCGGCCTACTGGCCGAGAATCGGCGCCCTGCGCCGCGAGCAGGCGGCCATCATGAGCATTCCCAGGAGCAGCATCGCCGTGGCCAGCCGGGCGGCCGCCGCGGTGTCTCCGCCGGTCCGAACCAGCTGCGGCGCAGGGCCACGGAAGACCGGCCGGGGAAGCGGCGCCGGGGGTCGCGGTACGGCGACGTTGTCGAGCACGACGGTCCGGAAGGCGACGACCTGCATGACGACCGTGGCGGTGTCGCAGAGCCCGCCGGCGTCGCACACCTGGTAGACCAACGAGTCCGCGCCACCGAAGCCGGGTGCGGGCGTGTAGGTCACGGTGCCGTCCGGGTTGACGAGCGCCGTACCGAATTTCGGCGCGTCGACAATCGTCACTGCGAGCACGTCGCCGTCGACTGCCGAGTCGTTGGCCTGGACGTCGACCAGTACGGGCACGCCTTCCCCCGTAGCTACCGAGTCGTCAACCGCATCCGGCGCCATGTTGGCCGGCGGTGCAGGCGGACTCGGGGGGTCTATGGCCGGCGGCGGGCTGGCCGGGGTCGGAGTGGGCTGCACGACCACTGGAGCCGGCGGGGGTGGCGGCGGGGCCACCGGAGCAGGCCCGCCCGCGTGCGGTGCCGTCACTGTCACTGTGACCAGGCCGGTGTCTGAGTCGATGCCGTCGGACACCGTGTAGGGGAAGGTGGCGATTCCGCTGAATCCCGGCGCCGGTATGAAGGTAACGACGCCGTTAACCAGGCTGACCGATCCAGCGATCTGACCACCAACGGTGCTGACCGGCCCGACTGACGTCACCACCAGCGGGCCGCCGTCGACGTCGCTGTCGTTGCCCAGGACGTCGACTACCGAACTCGTTCCGTTCTGCCCCACGGTGAGCGTGTCATCCGCGGCCACCGGCGGGTCGTTGACCGGGCTGACCGTCACCGTGACGGTCGCCGTGTCGGTGCCGCCGGCGCCGTCGGAGACGGTGTAGTCGAAGGTGGCGGTGCCGACGAAGCCCGCCGCCGGGGTGAACGAGACCACCCCGCCGGCCAGGCTGGCGACACCCGCGCTGTCCGGGCTCACCGCGGTCACGGCCAGCGGGCCGCCGTCGACGTCGCTGTCGTTGCCCAGCACC
>DATLNF010000062.1:0-16419 GCA_035536955.1 Mycobacteriales bacterium
CCCGGCAGCAGGAGCGGCACAACATCGCGGCGATCATGCTGCGCTACGTCGACCCGGTCGAGGCAGAGCGGAATGCCCGCGCGATGACCGGCGGGCATCTTGTAGGCCGCTGCGCCCGCACCGCGGATCTTCTGCTCGACCGGGGCGAGTGGGAGCAGGCAACCGCCACCCTGGCGGACGCCTCCGACCGGTCGTTCACCGGGCTGCCGAACCCGCGCTTGGCGGCGTTGATCGCGGTCCGACGGGCCACTGCCCTCACCGGCTGTGGTCGCCTCGACGAGGCGCGCGGGCAGCTCGAGGAAGCCGCCAGCAACGAGCGCCTTGGCGGGCTGCCGCCGCTGGCTTCCGCCGCCGGAGTGGCCGACCTGGAGCGGGCTGCCGGTCAGCCCACCCTGGCTGCAGCCGCTCTTGAACGAGCACTGCACGGGCTCGACGACGACGCCATGCGTACCCGTCTCGTGCTGCCGCTGCGCTGGCGGGGTTCCGTCTGCCGGCGCGAGCTGGGCGAGGACAGTGCCGCTGAGCTGCGCGCGGCCCGTGATGACCTCGTCGCATCCCCGCTCTACGGACCTCGCGAGCTCCTCGGCGCCCTCGTGGAGCGCGCCGTGCAGGTCGTCGACTCAGACCCGCGACTCGCCGCCGAGCTCATCGCCACCGTTCAGGCGCACCGTGGCCGCTGGGTGCTGCCGTTTGGGATGGACCACGACCTCCAGGCGCTGCTACCCCGACTGCCGGCCACGGCCGGCACGCCCGCTGCACCCACGGCGATCTGGTAGCTGGGAAACCGACGGACCGTTCTCGACCCAGCGGCGTGCCAAGGGCTGGATCAGCGATCGACTGGCCGTCGGGTAGGGGGTGTCGATCGCGACAGCCGTCGCTGACCCGCGCGCGGGTGGCGGGCACCGTTGTGCAGCGAATGCGACGATGCGGGCTCGACCCAGAAGGAGCTCGGTGCGCACCGTCGTGTTGCTGATGACTGACGTGGTGGGCTCGACACGTCTGTGGGCGGCCGAGCACGAGGCCATGAGCGCGGCGATGGCCCGGCATCACGAGATCGTGCACCGGCTGGTCGCAGAGTACGGCGGCTGGCGGCCGACGGACCAAGGTGAGGGTGACTCCGTCTTCGCCGCGTTCAGCCTCGCGACGGCCGCGGTGTCCTGCGCCGCCGCGGTGCAGCGGACCCTGGCCGAGCAGCAGTGGCCGACATCCACTCCGCTGACCGTGCGGATCGGTATGCACGTCGGCGAGGTGGAGGAGCGTGCGGGCAACCTCCTCGGTGACGCGGTCAACCGGTGCGCCCGGCTGCGCGCGTTGGGCAGCGGCGGCCAGACGCTGCTGACGTCTGCGCTGCGCGGGCTGGTCCGCGACCACCTGGCCGAGGGCCTCGACGTCGTCGACCTCGGCGAGCACCGGATGAAGGACCTGTCGCGGCCGGAGCGGGTGTGGCAGCTGTCCGGGGAGGGGTTGGCGGGGCCGTTCGCACCACTGGCGAGTCTGGGCAGGGTGCGCCACAACCTGCCGGTGCAGACCTCGACGTTCATCGGGCGGGAGCGAGAGCTCGCCGACATCGTCGCCTCGGTCCGTGCGCACCGGCTGGTGACGCTGACCGGCTTCGGCGGCATGGGCAAGACCCGGCTCGCGTTGCAGGCGGCGGCCGAGTTGACGGACGGCGCCGTAGGCGACGTGTGGCTCGTCGAGCTCGCCGCGGTCGACGACCCGGAGCTGGTCCGGGCCCGGATCGCCGAGGCCCTCGGCATTCGATGGGATGCCCGCGACCCCGGGGAGGCGCTCGTCGAGGCGCTGCGGGAGACGCCGACCCTGCTGGTTCTCGACAACCTCGAGCAGGTGCTGGGCTGTGCGGGCTTCGTGGCGGATCTGCTGGCACGCAGCCCCGCGGTGCGGGTGCTGGCTACGAGCCGGGAGCCGCTGCACGTGCGGGGGGAGCGGCAGATGCCGATCCCGCCCTTGGGCCTGCCGTCGGGGGAGGTGCCGACGGAGAGCCTCGCGATGGTCGAAGCCGTCCGCCTGTTCGCCGATCGCGCCGTCGCGGTACGGCCCGACTTCGTCGTCGACGACGTGACCGGCCCGGCCGTGGCGGCGGTGTGCGCACGGTTGGAGGGGCATCCGCTGGCGCTCGAGCTGGCTGCGGCGCGCGTCGCGATGCTCAGCCCCGCGCGGCTGCTCGAGCGACTGGAGCAGAGCCTCGGCGTGCTGACCGGCGCGGAGCACGACCGTCCGGAGCGGCAGCGCACGGTGCGGGCCACTGTCGCCTGGTCGTACGACCTGCTTCTCCCGGAGGAGCAGGTGCTGCTGAACCGGCTTTCGGTGTTCCAGGGCACCGCCGGTCTCGACGCCGTGGAAGCCGTCTGCGCGACCGCGGCGGAGGAGCCGTCGTTCGAGGTGTTCCCGGTGCTGGCCTCGTTGGTCGACAAGAGCCTGGTGAGCCGATCCGAGGAGGACGGCGAGGCGCGGTTCTCGCTCCTGGGCTCGGTGCGGGACTTCGCGACCGAGCAGCTCACGCCGACCGCTCGGCAGGCGCTCGCGGACGCGCATCTCGAGTTCTACCTGGCGCGCTCGGTCGCCGGTGCCGTGACCTCCGACGGCGCGCAAGAGCAGCCGTGGTACGACGAGCTGCTACGCGACGCGCACAACTTCCGGGCGGCGCTCGCGCACGCCGAGTCGAGCGGGCTGGCGGAGAAGCACCTGCTGCTCGCCGCCAACCTCTACGACTGGTGGTATCTCGGCGGGCACCGGGTGGAGGGGCGTGACCAGCTGGCACGAGCGCTCGCCGCCGCCGGCGAGCCGGCCGCGGACGCGTCGTTGGTCGCGTTCGCCACCTGCGCGCTCACCCTGTTGACCGTGAACGCCGATGCGGACGTCAGCCTGGCCCAGCGCGCCGTCGACGTGGCCGAGCGCTGCTCGGACCCGGCTGTCATGGGCTTCGCCTACCAGGTGCAGGCCAGCCGGATCTCCGAGCGGACCGCGGTCCGGGCCGCCCTGGAGCGTGCTGTCGACCTCGCCCGCGCGGCGCGCAGCACCTGCGTTCCGATCCGGTGGGGCTTCACCGGTCCGGATGCCGTCGAATTCGGTGCCGGGTTCACCCTGGCGCGTTTCCTGGACCGTTGGGATGACCCGTCCCGCGCCCGGCAGCTCGTGCGTGAGCTGCAGCTGCGCGCCGCCGATGCCGGGCGGGCCGGCGACGTCGCCTACTGCGACCTCGGGCTGGGAGAGTTCGCCGCCGACGTGGGGGACGTGCCGGTTGCCACGGCTCACCTCGATCGGGCGATCGAGGGGCTCCATCGACGGCACGACGAGGTGTGGGGCGCGATCGCGGTCGTCGACCTGGCATCGGTTCGCATCCGCGCCGGGCTGGTGCCGGTGGAAGTCCTGGAGCCGCTGATCTTCCGCTACCGCGACGTGTCCCCGTTCGCCGTCGCGTCAGCGCAGGTGCTGCTCGGCGACGTGCGGGCCGCGGCCGGCGACGGAGCGGCCGCGGCGGCGGCCTACCGGGACGCGATCGCGCTGTCGGTAAGGGGGACGCAGCCGGAGCCGCGGTGGCGACTGCTCCGGCTCGATCGACTGACGGGAAGGGACACCCGCGACGACCTCGAGGCTCTCTACGCTCGGAGGAAGCCGAGCCTCTGGCCCCGGCCCGACCTGCTCGGCTGTCTTGTCGAGGCAGCGATGACCGCGGAGCAGCTCGGGCTGCCGGATCGCGCCGCGCTGCTCACCGCGACGGTGCGCGGGATGCGCGGGGACCTCCTGCTGCCCGAGCTCATCCGCACCGATCTGGTCGAGCTCGAGCAGCGCTACGGCGACGAGTCACCGCGCACGGAGCGCCCCGAGGAGCTGTTCGCCGGGTGACTTCGCGGTGTCCGGAACGCGACATCAGGTCGGGCTAGGTCCGTGCCCCGTCACGGTCGAAGATGCCTGTAGTACCCGACATTCGGAGCAGCCAGTGAGCCTACGTACCTCCCGTGCGCGCTGGTTGGTCGCTGCCGCCGCCACGCTCGCCGTCGTCGCCGTGTCGACCAGTGCGTCGGGAGCCGCGCCCCGGATCAGCTACCAGGTCTACGAGGCCCCCGCGCAGACGATGGCGAACGCCGACGCCATCGAGCCGACGATCTCGGCCAACTGGAGGACCGACCGCGCGATGGTCATCGCGTACACGACCCCGTACGTCGTGGACATCGACGACCGAACCCGGACCGCGACGTGGACGGCGGTGCCCGGCGTCACGACGAACCGGACGACACTCGACCCCATCCTCTGGGGCGACCGCGAGAACGGCCGGATGATCGTCAGCCAGCTGGCCGGCATGACCAGCCTCATGGACATCACGGACGACGACGGCGAGCTCTGGGAGCCCGCTCAGGGTGGCGGTCCCTCCGGTGTCGACCACCAGACCGTCGGTGGGGGTCCCTACGCGGCGGCGAACCGTCCGCTCGCGCCGGCGTACCCGAAGGGGGTCTGGTACTGCGCGCAGGACGTCCTCACCGCCTTCTGCTCGATCAGCACCGACGGCGGCCGCACCTACGGTCCGTCGCGACCCATCTACGCCGCGGTCGGGGGAGCCGGGCCGGTGGCCGGCTGCAGCGGGTTGCACGGGCACGTCAACGTGCGTCCGGACGGGACCGCGATGGTGCCTAACAAGGGATGTCTCGACGCGCCCGGAACGACGTTGGTGACCGACATGCTCGGCACGTCCCCGGCTGACCGCCGCAAGATCGGCGTGGCGTTGAACAGCGACAACAACGTGGGTCCCTGGACGGTCGAGCTGGTGCCCGACAGCACCAGTCGCGCTCGGATGGACCCGTACATCGAGTCGGATGAGGCCAACACGATGTACGTCGCGTACGTCGACGCGACGGACAAGATGAAGGTCGCGGTGAAGAAGAAGGGCGAGGGCTGGGCGGCCTCCGTCGACGTCGGCAGGGCGGTCGGCGTGCAGAGCAGCGCCTTCCCCCTGGTGATCGGCGGGTCACCGGGCCGCGCCGCGGTCGCGTACCTCGGCTCGAAGACAGGTCCGGTCGGCGTCCTGGACGCACAGGACAAGCGGTTCACCGGCACGTGGCAGCTCTACATCTCGACGACCCTGGACGGCGGACGGACGTGGCGGACGCGGCAGGTCACCCGGGACGAGAAGTTCCCGGTGCAGGTGGGCTGCATCATGAAGACACGCGACGCTGACGAGCACGCGTGCACGCACCGCAACCTCTACGACTTCAACGGGATCACTGTCGACCGGCTCGGCCGCGTGCTGGTGGTCGCTGCCGACGGCTGCACGCCGGACCGGGGCTGCGTCGACGGCCTCCAGCACGACCGCATGGTCGGGCCGTACGGCACCGGTCCCGGCGATGACACCAACGTCGGCTTCATCGTCCGACTCGAATGCGGTCCGAGCCTGTTCGCCAAGCAGCAGAAGGCGCTCGACGCCGCCTGCCGCGCCTATCGCCGCTGACCGCCTGATGTGACGGACAAGGAAGTGCGTCACCCACTTCCGCACCACGTGTCTCAGCAGTGATTCTTAAGGGCCGTTCGACGTCACTTGTCGGTCGTCCACAGACCCCGAACGGCGGACAGACACCGTAGGAAGTCGCGGCTACTTTCGGCGCCAATGGATGCCACGGGGGTCATCGAGCGTGAGGTCCGCGAGCTGGTACGACGCCGCGGGCTGGACCCGGCGGACGACACCGCCGCCGTACGAAAGCTCGTCGACGAGGTCGTGGCGGACTACGACGAGCGAACGCTGTCCTCCGCACTGCCCCGGGTCGCTGACCGGACGACGGTTGCCCGCACGGTCTACGACTCGGTCGCTGGTTTCGGCCCACTGCAGCGCTACCTCGACGACGCCTCGATCGAGGAGATCTGGATCAACGAGCCGGGCCGCGTGTTCGTGGCGCGGCGCGGTCGCAGCGAGCTGACCAACACGATCCTCACGGCGGGTGAGGTGCAGGACCTGTGCGAGCGGATGCTCAAGAGCTCGGGCCGCCGGGTGGACCTGTCCACTCCGTTCGTCGACGCGATGCTGCCCGACGGCAGCCGGCTGCACATCGTGATCCCGGACATCACACGGCAGCACTGGAGCGTCAACATCCGGAAGTTCGTCCTGACGGCGCACTCGCTGGACGAGCTCGTCGGACTTGGCACGTTGACCGCGCAAGCGGCCGCGTTCCTGGAGGCCACGGCGGCCGCAGGCCTCAACGTCATCGTCGCCGGCGGCACTCAGGCCGGGAAGACCACGCTGCTGAACTGCCTCGCTGCGGCGATCCCGGCGCGCGAGCGGGTGATCACCTGCGAGGAGGTCTTCGAGTTACGCATCCCGCTGCCCGACGTGGTGGCGATGCAGACGCGCCAGCCCAACCTCGAGGGCACCGGCGAGGTGCGGCTGCGGCGCCTCGTCAAGGAGGCGCTGCGGATGCGGCCGGACCGGATCATCGTGGGCGAGGTCCGGCAGGAGGAGTGCCTGGATCTCCTCATCGCGCTCAACTCAGGGCTGCCGGGCATGTGCTCGATCCACGCGAACTCCGCGCGCGAGGCCGTCGTGAAGATGTGCACCCTGCCGCTGCTCGCCGGGGAGAATGTCAGCCACGCGTTCGTCGTGCCGACCGTCGCGGCCAGCATCGACGTCGTCGTGCATACGCAGACGGATGCGCGCGGGCATCGCCGGGTCCGCGAGATCGTCGCAGTCCCGGGCCGGGTCGAGGGCGACGTCGTAGAGACGGCGCAGCTGTTCGCGACTCGCGACGACGTACTCGTCCGGGCGGACGGGTTCCCGCCGCACCCCGAGCGCTTCGAGCGCGCCGGGTACGACGTCGCCGCGCTGCTCGCGATCCGTTCACTGGCTGCGCGACCGGCCGTAGGCGCATGACATGGGCGTGCTCGTCGGGTTGATGTTCGGGCTCGGCTG
This sequence comes from Mycobacteriales bacterium, assembly GCA_035536955.1. Classification (GTDB taxonomy): domain Bacteria; phylum Actinomycetota; class Actinomycetes; order BP-191; family BP-191; genus DATLNF01. The sequence goes on from DATLNF010000062.1 coordinate 6,911, forward strand.
CTTCCTCGTCCTCCGGACGTGGTCGGCCCCCGCGCCGGTCGACCGCCGTTCCGACCGCGGATGGCGGGTGCGCATGCAGGACGCCCTGCTGCAGGCGGGCATCGAGGGGGTGTCGCCCGGGCAGCTCGTCGGCGCCTCCCTCGCACTCGCCTTCGTGGTTTTCGGCGTCATGCTCGGCGTCTCGCGCGTGCCCGTCATCGCCGTCGCGTTCGCGTCGTTCGCGGCCGCCGCCCCGGCGTCGGTGGTCCGCAGCCGCCGCCGGAAGCGCAGCGTCGAGCTCCGTGAGGTCTGGCCCGAGGCGGTCGACAACCTCGCGTCCGGTATTCGCGCCGGGCTCTCGCTGCCGGAGGCGCTCTCGGCGCTCGGCGTGCGCGGACCGGAGCAGCTCCGCAGCCCGTTCGACCGCTTCGCCGCCGACTACCGCGCGACCGGGCGGTTCGGCGAGTGCCTCGACCGGCTGAAGGCCAATCTCGCCGACCCGGTCGGCGACCGCGTGGTCGAGTCGCTGCGGATGGCCCGCGAGGTCGGCGGCACCGACCTCGGCCGCCTGCTCCGCACCTTGTCAGCCTTCCTCCGCGAGGACGCGCGCACCCGCGCCGAGCTCGAGACGCGGCAGGGCTGGACCGTCAGCGCGGCGCGGCTCGCGCTGGCCGCGCCGTGGGCCCTGCTCCTGCTCCTGTCCACCCGGCCCGCCGCGGTCGAGGCCTATCGCTCGGCCGCGGGCGCCGCGGTGCTCGCCGGCGGCGGCGTCGTCTCGCTGGTCGCCTACCGCGTCATGCTCCGCATCGCGCTGCTGCCCACCGAGCGACGGGTGCTGCGATGAGCTCGGCGCCGCTCGGCGCGGCGCTCGGCCTGCTGGCCGGCGGCGGTGCGTGGCTGGTCATCGCCTACGCCCCGCCGATGCGCCGCGTCTCGCTCGACGACCGGCTCGCGCCGTACCTGCGCGACACGCCGCGTCCGTCCCGCCTGCTCGCGACGTCGGACACGCTGACGCCGTTCCCGACGCTCGAGCGGGTGCTGCGTCCGGTGCTGACCGACCTGATCCGCTACCTCGACCGCTGGCTGGGCGGCGTGGTCTCGGTACGCCGTCGCCTCGTGCAGGCCGGGCGCGGCATGACTGTCGAGGAGTTCCGCGCGGAGCAGGTCGTCTGGGGCGCGTTCGGCCTCCTCGCGGGCCTTGGGTACGTCGCCCTCGCCGTCGCCACTCGCTCGGGTCCGCCTCCGCTCGCCCTCGTCGTGCTCTGCCTCGGGCTCGCGGCTCTCGGCGTGCTCGCCCGCGACCGTCACCTGACCGCCGAGGTGCGCCGCCGGGAGCAGCGGATGATCGCGGAGTTCCCGACGATCGCCGAGCTGCTCGCGCTCGCGGTCACCGCGGGCGAAGGGCCCACCGGCGCGCTGGAGCGGGTGTGCCGCATCAGCACCGGCGAGCTCGCCCGCGAGTTGCGGCACGCATTGAGCGAGGCGCGCACCGGCGTGTCCCTGGTGCAGGCGCTCGAGGGGATCGCGGCGCGGACCTCGCTCGCACCGCTGGCCCGGTTCGTCGACGGCGTCGCGGTCGCCGTGGAGCGCGGCACGCCGTTGGCCGAGGTGTTGCGCGCCCAGGCCGTCGACGTACGCGAGGCCGGCAAGCGAGCGCTGCTCGAGTCCGCCGGCCGGCGCGAGATCGGGATGCTCGTCCCTGTCGTCTTCTTCGTCCTCCCCGTGACGATCGTCTTTGCCCTGTTCCCCGGCTTCTACGGCTTCCGCGTCATCGGCTCGTGAACCGCCCACTCGCCACAGGAGGGCCCATGCCCAGCACCCCGACCACCCTCGTGCGTGCCGCCATCGCGCGCGTGTCGCATGGCGGATCCGACCGCGGCGACGTACCCGGGTGGGTGCTCATCACGTTGATGACCGCCGTCATCGTCGCCGCGCTGTGGACGTTCGCCGAGGGCGCGCTCACCGGAATCCTCGAGGACGCGCTCTGCACGGTGGGCGTCAACAGCTCCGAGGCGTCCTGCGGGTCGACCTGACCGTGCCGCGGGACCGCGGCTCGGCGCCCGTCGAGTTCGTGCTCGTGGGGTCGCTGGTCGTCTTCCTGTTCCTCGGCGTGCTCCAGCTCGGCCTGCTTCTGCACATGCGCAACGTCGTCGTCGCGAGTGCGAGCGAGGCCGCCCGCACAGCGGGCAACGCCGACCGCGACTGCGCCGACGCCGCCCGGAGGTTCGACGACCTGGTCGCGTCCGCCCTGTCGAGCCGCGTCGTGGACGGCATCCGCGATCGGCGCTGCACGGTCGACGCGGATGCCGGGGCGTCAGTGGTCCGCTTCCAGGTCGACGTCGCCCTGCCCCTCGTCTTCCTGCCGTTCGGCTCGGTGTCCGTGACGGCGACCGGGCGCGCTCTGGAGGAGGGCTCGTGACGGCGCGTTGCGGCCGGTGCCGTCGCCACGACGACGCCGGTACGGCGCTTGTGGAGTTCACCTACCTGGCGCTCGTGCTGATGGTGCCGCTCGTCTACGTGATGCTGCTCGCCTTCACGCTGCAGCGCGCCGGGTTCGCGGCCAGCGCGGCGGCGCGCGAAGCGGGCCGGGCCTACGTCACCGCGGACTCCGATGCGGTCGGGCGCGAGCGGGCCGAGCGCGTTGTCGCGATGACGCTTGCCGACCACGACGTCGACGCCGACGCCACGACGCTCGCCTTCACGCCGCTGCCCGACCTGGTGGGCGGTCCGGCGGGCGCGGCGCCGACCACCGGCGTACGGGTCGAGGTCCGCCACGTCGTTGAGCTCCCGGTTATCGGCAGCTTCTTCGGCGGCCTGCGACTCGGCTCGATCCCGGTCACCGGCGAGCACGTCGCCGTGTTCGACCGCTTCCGGTCCCGATGACCGCGCCGCGGCCACCCCGACGGCTCACCGACGATGACGGGGCGCTGAGCCTGCTGATCGTCGGGTTCGCGTTCCTCGCCGCGCTGATGGTCGTGGTGACGACGAGCGCGAGCGCGGTGTTCCTGGCCCGGCGCGACCTTGTCTCGGTCGTCGACGGCGCGGCCATCGCGGCGGCGCAGCAGATCGACGCGGACGCGCTCTACGAACGTGCGTCCAACGCGCGACTGCCGCTCTCCGAGGCCGCCGCGGAGGAGGTCGTCGCGCGTCTCGCCGCAGCGCACCCGGAGGTGTCGTTCGGGCGCCCCGTCGTCGACGGCGACACCGTGGTCGTCACCGCGGAGCGTGAGGTCAACCTGCGCTTCGCCGCCGTGCTGGGCATCACCCGCTGGACGGTGCGCGCCAGCGCACGCGCGCAGTCGCCGCTGCGCTGAGCACAGCGCGGAGCGCCCGCCGCAGGTGCTGGTAGGTCGCAGCGCGAAGTCCTCCGCATGGGCACCCGCCGTACGACCGCCTGGATCGTCGCGGTCTGCGCGGTCCTCGGCTCGTCGGTGGTCGCCCACGCGGCACCTAAGCCGTGCGCGCCGCTGGCGGTCGACCGGCGGGGTGACCTCGAGGCGGGTCCGCTGCCTGACGGCCCGTACGCCAAGGGGCTCGACCTGCTGGCGGTGGACCTCGCCTCGACCGCGCAGCACCTCGTGGTCACCGTCCGGGTCGCCGACGGCGACGCCGCGCCGGTGGCCGTGCCCGCGACGGTCGTCGACGTGCTCTTCGAGATCGGGCCGGTCCTCTACAACGCGTACCGGTACGTCGGGCCCGAGGGCACGATCTACGGCTTCAACAACACCGTCGGGGGGCACACGGTCACCGGGACGTCCGACCGGAGCGGGACGGTCCGCATCAAGGTGCCCCGAAGCCTGGTCGCCGCGAAGCCCGGCGCCGTGATCGGCGGGCTCGGCGCGGACACCTACGAGATGGTCGGGACGAACGTCGTGGCCGACGGCTGGATGCGTGACAGCGCCGGCTCCACGCGGACCTACCGATACGGCGCCCGCGGCTGCCTCTGAGCTTTGGCGCCGCTTGTGGAGCAACGCGCTCGGGCGGATGCTGAGCGGGGGCTATCAGGCGAGGCAGCGATGACCGCACACCGGATCCAGTCCGCCGTACTGCTGGCCGTGCTGGCCTCCGTCGCGGCGGGCTCGGTCGGCTGGGCCGGCGGCGCCACCATCGAGTTCGCCGAGCCGAGCTACCAGGTCGGCGACGTCGCCTACGGCGCGTCGGCGGTCGCCTACCGGCACAACCCGGACCTCGGCGCGCCCGAGGAGGGGCCGTACTACCTCTACCTCGCACCCGCGACCCCGCCGAGCCCGAACCGGCCGTGGCCGTTCGTGCCGCCCGGCGCGATCCGCGTCGCGACCGTCCAGTTCCGGAAGGGCCCGGTGCAGGAGCCCGGTACGACGTTCCTCAGCGGTCCGGACCACGTCGTGGTCGAGTTCACCGTCCCGACGCTGGCACCGGGGGACTACGACACGATCGTCTGCGACGACCCCTGCGAGTCCTCGCTCGGCGACCTCGTCGACGGGCGGTTCGTCGTCGCGCCGGGTCAGCGCTCCCCGAACGCGCTGCCGGTGACACTTGCCGCGGGCCGCGGGGAGGAGTCGAGCCGGCGCATCGTCGTCGTCGCGTCCGGCGCCTTCCTGGTGGCCGGGTGTGCCGCGGTGCTGGCCCATCGCCGCCGCAGGTTCGCCGGCTCCGAGGACGGGCCGCTGGACGAGGACGAGCGGCTCGTCGACGGGTAGCCGCAGATTGATGTCTCCGGTCCGCTTCTGAGAGCCTTCCGGTGGGCACACCTGCGCTGACGGCGCCAGCCGCACCGGAGGATCACGATGAACTCAGCAGCAGCACTGCTCGCCCAGGCCAACGAGGGCGAGATCGACGTCAACCTCACCTTGCCCGGCATCCTCGCGCTGGTGATCGGCGTGCTGATCCTCATCCGGCCGGCGCTGCTGAGCTACCTCGTTGCCTTCTACCTCATCGCGGTCGGCCTGATCCTCATCTTCGACGTCACCATCTGACGCCCGCCGAGCGAGGCTGGACCACCTCCGCGCAGGCGAACTCATGATCATGAGCGGGTACGGGCGATAGGGCGCTCGTACTCGCTCGTCGGCTCGGTAGTGTGGCGGGCATCCCCACACCGGCCCCAGGAGTGACCGAGCCATGTCCGTCGACCCTGCCGAGGAGCTCAAGCGCCTCGACGCGACGATGCGCTCGGTCGAGCAGTTCCTCGACCTCGACCGGATGCGCAAGCAGCTCGACGAGCTGCGCGAGCAGGCCGGCGCTCCGGACCTGTGGGACGACCAGGACAACGCCCAGCGGCTGATGTCGCAGATGTCCAACATCGAGAACGACGTCAACCGCGTCGAGGCGCTCCGGCAGAAGCTCGACGACCTCACCGTCCTGCTCGAGATGGGCGTGGCCGAGGACGACGCCGACACGCTCGTCGAGGTCGAGGGCGAGCTGCCGGGGCTCAGCGAGGCGATCGCGCAGCTGGAGATCCGCACTCTCATGTCCGGGGAGTACGACGCGCGCCACGCCGTCGTGCAGATCTCGGCCGGCGCTGGCGGCGTCGACGCCGCCGACTGGGCGCAGATGCTGCTGCGGATCTACCTGCGCTGGGCGGAGCGGCACGGCTACCCGACCGAGGTGCTCGACACGTCGTACGCCGAGGAGGCCGGCATCAAGTCGGCGACGTTCGTCGTCAAGGCGCCCTATGCCTACGGCACCCTCGCTGGGGAGCACGGGGTCCACCGGCTGGTCCGGATCAGCCCGTTCGACAACCAGTCGCGCCGGCAGACCAGCTTCGCCGGCGTCGACGTCACCCCGGTGGTCGAGGCGACCGACCAGGTCGAGATCGACGAGAAGGACATCCGCGTCGACATCTTCCGCTCCAGCGGCCCGGGCGGTCAGGGCGTCAACACGACCGACTCCGCGGTCCGGCTGACGCACATACCGACCAACATCGTGGTCACCTGCCAGAACGAGCGCAGCCAGCTGCAGAACAAGGCGAGCGCGATGCTCGTGCTGCAGGCGAAGCTGCTCGAGCGCCGCCGGCTCGAGGCCGAGTCGAAGATGAACGAGCTGCGCGGCGGCCGGCAGGACGTCAACTTCGGATCGCAGATCCGCAACTACGTCCTCCACCCGTACCAGCTCGTGAAGGACGTGCGCACCGAGGTCGAGACCGGCAACACCGGCGCGGTGCTCGACGGGGAGATCGACCAGTTCGTGGAGGCGTCGGTGCGCTGGAGCAAGAACTCGGGGCAGGCGGACGACTCCGCCTAGTCAGGTGATCCGGACAAGCGGAGCGGTCAGGCTGCGGCGCGGAGCAGGACCGTCACCATCGCGGTGAGCGCGACGAACAGCACCGCGAGCTCCGGGGTCAGCGACCAGCCGGGGCTGCGATGGACCTGGGCCCGGGAGACCGCGCAGGTGGCGCAGCGGGCCTCGGCGACGCGACCGCCGCACGCGGCGCAGAGGAGCTGCTCACAGCACACGGCGGCGTCCTCTCGTCGGCGTCGGCTGACATCGTCGCACGCATGGTCGTTCGTCGCAGGACGGCCGCCGGATCCCACCCCAACGCGTGCGTGCCGTGCGCCGGTGGCGCCGTACCCCGCGGTTAGACTCGGCCGACCGCCCCCGAAACCGAGGATTCGTGCTGTCGTGATCCGCCTCGACCACGTGACGAAGAGCTATCCGAACACCGCGAAGCCGGCGCTCGACGACGTCAGCGTCGAGGTCGACAAGGGCGAGTTCGTGTTCCTCGTCGGGTCCTCCGGCTCCGGCAAGTCGACGTTCCTGCGGCTGCTGCTCAAGGAGGAGTCGCCGACGGCCGGCAGCGTCCACGTCGCCGGCAAGGACCTCTCCCGGCTGTCGCACTGGAAGGTGCCCACCCTGCGCCGCACGATCGGCTGCGTCTTCCAGGACTTCCGGTTGCTCCCGAACAAGACGGTGTTCCAGAACGTCGCGTTCGCGCTCGAGGTGATCGGCCGGCACCGGCACCAGATCGAGAAGGTCGTCCCCGAGGTGCTCGACCTCGTCGGGCTCGACGGCAAGGCCGACCGGCTGCCCGACGAGCTCTCCGGCGGTGAGCAGCAGCGCGTGGCGATCGCGCGGGCGTTCGTGAACAAGCCGATGATCGTCATCGCCGACGAGCCGACCGGCAACCTCGACCCCTCGACCAGCGTCGGCATCATGAAGCTGCTGGACCGGATCAACCGGACCGGTACGACGGTCGTCATGGCGACGCACGACGCGGCGATCGTCGACTCGATGCGCCGCCGGGTGGTCGAGCTCGACGCCGGCAAGGTGGTCCGCGACCAGGCTCGCGGCGTGTACGGCTACTCGAAGTAAGGGACCCGACGCATGCGAGCGCAGTTCGTCCTCTCGGAGATCCTCATCGGCCTCCGGCGCAACCTGACGATGACGGTCGCCGTCATCGTCACGGTCGCGATCTCCCTCGCGCTCGCCGGCAGCGGCCTGCTGCTCCGCCGCCAGGTCGACCTGATGAAGGGCTACTGGTACGACCGCGTCGAGGTCTCGATCTTCCTGGTCGACGAGGTCACCGAGGCGCAGCGCGCCTCGATCGAGGACGACCTGCAGGCGCTGCCGGAGGTCGAGCGGGTCGAGTACGAGAGCAAGGACGACGCCTACGAGCGCTTCAAGGAGCAGTTCAAGGAGTCGCCCGAGCTGGTCGCCAACGCCGACCGCGACGCGCTGCCCGAGTCGTTCCGGGTGAAGCTCAAGGACCCGGAGAAGTTCGACGTCGTCGCCAGCGCGTTCGCCGAGCGGGCCGGCGTCGACACCGTGCTCAACCAGCGCGAGCTGCTCAAGACGTTCTTCCGGGCGGTCAACCGGATCCAGGTCGCGACCGTGGTCGGGTCGATCCTTCAGCTCATCGCGGCGGCGTTCCTCATCTCCAACACGATCCGGGTGGCGGCGTTCAGCCGGCGCCGGGAGACCGGGATCATGCGGCTGGTCGGCGCGTCCAACCTCTACATCCAGCTGCCGTTCCTCCTCGAAGGCGCCTTCGCCGGGCTGATCGGCGCCGGGCTCGCGGTGGGCATGCTCGCTCTGCTGAAGGTGTTCCTCGTCGACGGGCTTCGCCAGGACATCACCTTCACCGCGTACGTCGGGTGGAGCGCGCTGTGGAGCGTCGTGCCCTGGCTGCTCCTGCTAGGGGTGGGGCTGTCCGCGGTCGCCTCGTTCGTCACGTTGCGGAAGTACCTCAGGGTCTGACGATCTGGCGGTCCGATCCGCTACGGTTGGGACGGATGTGACCGCTGGGACGACGATTACGCGAGGGGGGCCCGTGCTCGTCAGCTCACCGCGTCGGCGGCTCGTCGCTGCCGTCGCCGCGCTCGCCGCAGTCGCCCTGCTCCCGCTCCAGGCGGACGCCCAGAGCAGCGAGGAGCGCCGCAAGCGCGACGTCGACCGCTCGATCGCCCAGCAGCGCAACGAGCTCGCCGAGTCGACGGCGGCGCTCGCCCGCGCCGGCGAGGCGCTGGCCCGCACCGCGCTGCAGCTGCCGGCCGCCCGCGAGCGGCAGGAGCGGGCCAAAGGCGAGCTCGCGGCGGCCGAGGCGCGGTTCCGCGGGCTCACCACCGACCTGCGCCGGGCCGAGGCGGCGGTCGGCTCGGGGCAGCGGGCCACGGCCGCCGCTGGGGAGAAGGTCGCCGCGCGGCGCCGGGCGATCCGCACCGTGGTGCGCGCGTCGTACATGCAGGGCCCCAACGCCTACCTCGGCGCGATCATCAACTCCTCCTCCGCCGACGACGTCCTCAGCCGGGCGACGTACCTGCAGGCCGTCGTCCGTGACCAGCGCGGCGCGCTCAACCAGATCGCGCAGGTGCGGGCCGAGCTGGCCGGGCGCACGGCTCAGCTCGCCGATCGCCGGGCCGCCCTGCACCGCAGCCAGCGCGCTGCGGCCGCCGCCCTCGAGCGCATCGAGGAGCTCACCCACGAGGCAGTGCTGGCGCGGCGCGCCGTCGACGCGCAGGTCGCCGAGCGGGCGGCCGCGCTCAAGGTGGCCGAGCGCGAGCGCGCCGCCGACCAGCGCCGCTACGAGCAGCTGCAGGCCGAGTCGCGCCGGCTCGCCCAGCTCATCCGCAAGGCCGCGTCGTCCCGCGGCAGCGGGCGGATCGGCCGCGGCGGGCTGGCCTGGCCGGCCAACGGCGAGGTGACGTCGAGCTACGGCTACCGCCGGCACCCGATCTACGGCTCGCGGCGCTTCCACGCCGGCATCGACATCGGCGCCGGCAGCGGCGCGACGATCCGCGCCGCGACCAAGGGCCGGGTCGTGCACGCCGGCGAGCTCGGCAGCTACGGCAAGATCGTCGTCATCGACCACGGCAACGGCTTCTCGACGGCGTACGCGCACCAGAGCCGGGTCGCCGTACGCAAGGGCCAGCAGGTCAGTCGCGGGCAGACCATCGGGTACGTCGGCAGCACCGGCGCGTCGACCGGGCCGCACCTGCACTTCGAGACCCGGGTCAACGGAGAGCCGGTCGACCCCATGCGCTACTACTAACGCGTTCGGAAACGGAATGAGCGGGCTCCCGGCAGTCACCTGACGCCCGGCCCCACCGGCAGCGCTC
>DATLNF010000063.1:0-41360 GCA_035536955.1 Mycobacteriales bacterium
GCAAGCTTGGGAAGCTCGTGTTCTGCCTCTGAACTACACCCGCGATGCTGCGGGCGACATGGTAGCCGAGATCGCCGCTCGCTAGCCCGACCCGTCGGACGCCGGGATGACCCCCGGCTCGGACAGCAGGACGCCCGACTCCAGGGTCGTGAACGGCTCCCCGTCGGCGTCCTCCGCACGTCCCGGCGTCCGGAACTCCGCCGCGCCGGGGACGACGAGGACGACGAGGCCGAGCACCGCGACCGCTGCCGCGACGACCAGCACGGCCTGCTCGCCGACCGCGTCGGTGACCGGGCCGGTGAGCGCGAACCCGAGTGGCATCAGCCCGAGGCTCATCATCCAGTCGAGCGAGACGACGCGAGCGAGCAGGTGCCGCGGCACGTCACGCTGCACGGCCGTGATCCAGTTGACCTGGAAGACCTCGATGCCGATGCCGCCGAGGAACTCCGCCAGGACGACGAGCCAGAGGTACGGCGAGTACGCCAGTGCGAGCATCGTCGCGGCCAACGGGAGCAGCCCGCACATCGCCGCGACACCCGCGCGGCGCGGTCGCCACCGGGTAGCCAGCACACCGCCGACGACGGCGCCGGCGCCGAACGCAGCGAGGAGGACGCCGAGCAGGGCGCGGTCGCCGAACCGGTCGGCGACGATCACCGGGCGGAGCACGATCACCGGCGCGAGCGACACCATGAGGTGGACGGAGAAGTAGAGGAGCACCGCGAGGATCCACGGCCGCTCGCGGACCGCGCGGATCCCGGCGAGCGCGTCACGCACCGCCGACGTCCTCTCCCCGGTTCGCACGACGGCCGGCTCCTGGATCCGCACCAGCGTCGCGAGGCTGACGAGGAACGTGAGCCCGTCCACGGCGAACGCGGTCCGCCACCCGACCGTCGCGACGAGGACGCCGGCGATGGCCGGGCCGATGATGTGCGCCGAGTTGAGCGCGACCGACGTGACGCCGTTCGCCGCGGCGAGCCGATCGGCCGGCACGACGCTCGGCACGATGGCCCCGTACGCCGGACGGAAGAACGCCTCACCGCTGCCGATGACGAACGTCACCGCGGCGAGCGACATGACCGACAGGTCGCCCGGGCTCACCGCGAGCACGAGTGCCGCCGCTGCGCGCAGCACGTCGGCACCGACCATGACCCGGGTGCGGCGGAGCCGGTCCGCGACGACGCCGCCGACCACGACGAACAGCACGAGCGACAGCGACCGCGCGGCCAGCACGAGGCCGAGGTCGCCCGCCGATCCGCCCTCGTCGAGCACCCGGACCGCGATCGCGACCGGGAAGATCATGTCGCCGATCGCGCTGATGGACTGACCCAGCCACAGCAGCCGGAAGTCCCGCAGCCCGAGCACGCTCCCGGCCAGTCGGCCTGGCCGGGGCGGGCGTCTCGGGGTGCGCATCGCCGCAGTCAACGGGGCGTTCCCCGCCGCGGCAATCCGGTTACGGGAGACTGCACCGGTGATCGTCGACTGCGCGCTCTACGAGCACGGCGTACGCCGTGCCGACATGCCCGATCTCGCCGGCGTGCTCGAGGCGGCGCAGGCCTCGGACGGGTTCGCCTGGCTCGGGCTGCATGACCCGACGCCGGAGGAGTTCGACCGGGTAGCCCGCGAGTTCGAGCTCCATCCCCTCGCCGTACGCGACGCGTTGGCCGGGCATGTGCGCCCAAAGCTGATGACGTACGGCGACGCGGTGCTGCTGGTGCTGAAGACCGCGCGGTACGTCGACCGCGAGGAGGTCGTCGACCTCGGGCAGGTCGTGCTCTTCGTCGGCGCGGACTACGTCGTGACCGTTCGGCACGGCCGAAGCAGCGCGCTCACCCAGGTCCGCGCGTCGCTCGAGGCGCGTCCGGACGTCCTCGGGTGCGGGCCGGGTGCCGTGCTCCACGCGGTCGCCGAGCAGGTCGTCGCCGACTACGAGGGCGTGCTCGACGGGCTCGACAACGACATCGACGAGATCGAGACGCAGGTCTTCTCCGGCATCCGCAACAACCGCGGCCAGCGGATCTACAAGCTCAAGCGCGAGGTCCTTGACTTCCGCCGCGGCGTGGCCCCGCTCGCCCAGCCGCTGCAGAAGCTGGCGTCCGGCTCGGTGGCGCACGTCGACCCGAACCTGCACGACTACTTCCGGGACCTGGCCAGCCGGCTGCAGCGGGTGGCCGAGCACGTCGAGACCCTCGACGCCCTGCTCACCAGCGCGCTCAACGCCCACCTCGCCGAGGTGGGCGTGCGGCAGAACGAGGACATGCGCAAGATCTCGGCATGGGTCGCGATCATGGCGGTCCCGACGATGATCGCCGGCGTCTACGGCATGAACTTCGAGCACATGCCCGAGCTCGAGTCGCGGTTCGGCTATCCCGCGGTGCTGGCGGTCATGGTGGCTGCCTGCCTGTGGCTCTACCGCGCGTTCCGCCGCAACAACTGGCTCTGACCGGACGAGACCCGCGCTACTCGGCGAGGACGCGCAGGGGCCGGTCGGCGACGCGCTCGATGCGCCCCGGCGAACGCCGGAACAGCGAGACGGTGTGCGGACCGGGCTGGACCGGCGCGAGCACGCCGAAGACGCCGGTGTCCCGGCAGTCGTCCCCGACGTCGATGTCGGCCGAGAGCTGCTGGGTGCGATCCCGCGCCCGCCCGGCGTACGGCACGGAGGTGAACGTTCCGTCGGGGGCCGCGGTGAACTCCGCGACGTCGAGCGCCAGGAAGTATCGCCCGTCGTCGGGGCCGGTGACCGTCCACTGGACCGGTTCGCCCAGCGGTGCCTCCTCGCGGGACAGCGCGAACGCGGGTGTCTCGCAGCTCGTGCCGAGGTCCGGGCTCGCCGTGCCGAGGAAGCGCACGGTCGCGCCGATGGCGATGGCGCCGCCGAGCAGGATGAACAGGTTCCGCCGCGGCGGTGCCGGCGGGAGCAGCAGGTCGGTGGGACCTACCGGCTCGCCCGCGTCGTGCGCTCGGCGGCTCCGCTCCAGCCGCTCGGCGCTCGACTCGTAGGCGTCCGCGGGCTCGTCCCGGCGGCGCCGGCCGAACCTCAGCTCGGCTCGCCCGGAGCCCCGCCGGCCAGCTGCGGCGTGTCGATCGCTGCGGTCTCCCCGGGTGTCGCACCCACGGGGACCATCCCCTCGTGCGTGACGTCCGGCGTGATCTCGACCGGCGCCGTCGCGGCGCGGTACGCCGCGTCCGGGCGCACGAGCGACCGGGCGAGGATCTGCGCGACGTCGAGCACCTCGACGTCGGGCCGCGCCTCGCCGCTCTGCTGCTTCGCGGTCACGGCGTCGGACAGCATGACCATGCAGAACGGGCAGGCCGTCGACACGATGCCGGCGCCGGTGGCGAGCGCCTCCTCGGTCCGCTCGACGTTGACCTGCTTGCCGATCTTCTCCTCCATCCACATCCGCGCGCCGCCGGCGCCGCAGCAGAACCCACGCTCTCGGCATCGATGCATCTCCTGCGACGACAGGCCGGAGACGGCGTCGAGGATCTCGCGCGGCGGGGTGTACACCTCGTTGTGCCGGCCGAGGTAGCACGGGTCGTGGTAGGTCACGCGCTCGTTGACCGGCGTCACCGGCACCAGCCGGCCCTCGTCGATGAGCCGGCGGAGCAGCTGGGTGTGGTGGACGACCTCGTAGTCGCCGCCGATCTGCGGGTACTCGCGCGACAGCGTGTTGAAGCAGTGCGGGCAGGTCGCGACGATCCGGCGCACGTTCTTCGTGTTGAGGGTGTCAACGTTGGCCTGGGCCAGCTGCAGGTAGACCGCCTCGTGGCCCAGCCGGCGGGCCGGGTCCCCGGAGCACGTCTCCTGGCTGCCGAGGATGCCCCAGCTCACGCCCGCGGTCTGCAGCAGCTCCGCGACCGCCCGCGTCACCTTCTTGGAGCGATCCTCGATCGCCCCGGCGCAGCCGACCCAGAACAGCCAGTCCACGTCGTCGGGCACCCGGTCGTCGAAGACGCGCACCTCGAAGGGCAGCCCCTCGGTCCACTCGGTGCGCGCCCGCGGGCTGACCCCCCACGGGTTGCCCTGGCTCTCGAGGTTGCGCAGCATCACGCCGGCCTCGCTCGGGAAGCTCGACTCGAACAGCACCTGGTAGCGCCGCATGTCGATGATCGCGTCGACGTGCTCGATGTCGACCGGGCACTGCTCGACGCACGCGCCGCAGGTCGTGCACGACCAGAGCACGTCGGGGTCGATGACCCCGCCCTCCTCGTAGGTGCCGACCAGGGGGCGCTGCGCCTCGGCGACGGCATCGGCGTACGACGGGTTGCCCGCGACTCCCTCGCCCCCCGGCGCGGTCGGACCGCCGCTCCCGGCCAGGAGGTACGGCGCCTTGGTCACGAGGTGGTCGCGCAGGTTGAGGATCAGCAGCTTGGGCGACAGCGGCTTGCCGGTGTTCCACGCGGGGCACTGCGACTGGCACCGGCCGCACTCGGTGCACGTGACCGTGTCCAGCAGCTGCTTCCAGGTGAAGTCCTCGACCTTCCCCACCCCGAGCAGGTCGTCCTCGGTGAAGTTCTCGAAGTCCGCCGCCATGGGCTGGAGCGGGCCGAGCGCCTTCGGGTGCCGCTTGAAGAAGATGTTGAAGAACGCGGTGAAGCGGTGCCAGGCGAGCCCCATGTTCGGGTTGGCCGCGATGACGATGAACCACTGCATCGACACCAGGATCTTGAACATCACCGCGAGGTAGAACGCGTTCTCGAGCGCGCTCGGGCTCAGTCGGCCGAACAGGTCCCCGAACGCGTGGGACACCACCGCGGCGTCGGGGAAGTGCGCGGTGCCCTCGGCCAGCCGGACGCCGCGGATCGAGAAGACGCTGAGGCAGACGCCGACGATCGTCAGCTCGATGAACACCGCGTGCCAGGTGTTCGAACCGGCGAACCGGGACTTCCGCTCGGCTCCGTGGGGCCGGTTCGCGAGTCGGATCGCGATGAGCGTGAGGATCCCGAGAAGCGTCAGCGCGGTGACGACCTCGATGACCATCGCGTACGCGTCGGCCTCGCCGATGAGCGGCAGGTGGAAGTCGCGGTCGAACAGCTCGAAGTAGGCCTCGAGCAGGGTCGAGAACAGCACGCCGAACCCGACGAACACGAACCAGTGGGCGAGGCCGGGCACCGACCACTTGAGCATCCGGGTGTGCCCGAGGGTCTCCACCAGCATCGTGCGCAGGCGGCGCCCGGGGCGGGTCAGCCGTGCGCTTGGCGCCTCCGGCTGGCCGAGACCGACCACGCGGACGAGGAACGCCGCGGCCCGCCCGACGGCGACGAGGGCGACGAGGGTGGCGGCCAGCGACACGACGATCGCGAAGATCTGCATCGAGCGGGAGACCCCTCATCCAGTGGCCGGCGCGTGCGCGCAGCCTACGACTGCGCCTGCGCGCGGGCTAACTCGGGTGCTCGCCGACGTACGGTGTCGCCGTGCCGAGACCTCGGGTGACGACAGCCCCGCGCCGTGCAGTCGCGGCGGCGCTGCTCGCCGCGCTCGCGTCGTGCACGCAGGCGGGGGAGACCCGGCGGGTCGTCCCCCCCGCCGAGAGCCCGCCGGCGTCGGCCGCCGGAACGCCGGGGCCGTCGACCACGCTGGTTCTCCCCCCGCCGCCCGTGGGGGGGTTCGACCCACCCGTCGAGGTGCGCTTCGACGGCGCGCCGCCGCTCACCGTGGAGGTCGCGCGCCGGCCGGACCAGCGCGCCCGAGGACTGATGCAGCGCCCGGCGCTCGGCGAGCGCTCGGGGATGCTGTTCCTCTTCCCGGAGCGAGGAGCCGGCGGCTTCTACATGCTGGGCACGCTCATCCCGCTCTCGATCGCGTACGTCGACGGCGACCGGGTCGTCTCGACCGCGGAGATGACGCCGTGTCCGGGCCAGGACTGCCCTACCTATGCTCCTGCCGCGTCGTACACGATTGCGGTGGAGGCAGTGGCCGGGTTCTTCCCGCGCTGGGACGTCCGAGCCGGTACGAGGATGCGCATCGTCGGGTCCACCCGGGCGCCGGAGTGACCGCCTAGTCGTCCGCGCCGGCGCCCTTTGCCGGCTTGGCGGGCTTCGCCGGCTGGGCCGACGTGCCGGACTGACCGGGCTTCGCCGCGCGAGCCGGCTTGGCGGGCTTGGCGGGCTTCGCGCCGCTTTCGCCCTCGTCGTCCTCGACGCCCTTGTCGTCCTCGGCCCGCCGGCCGGCCGGGGCGTCGCCCATCGCGTCGTTCCGGGCGGGCGGCGGCGCGTCGTCACCGGTCGTCACGGCCGGGGCGTCGGGGTCGGCGGTCGGGCCGGCGCCGGACCCGCCCAGCCGGGTGGCCCCACCTGCGCCGGCCGCCGTCACCGTCGGGGAGCCCGTGCTGGGGCCGGCGTCGGTCTCGGCGTCGGCGGCCGGAGCCGGTGCCTGTCCCGGCGCCGAGCTGTCGGGCCGCGCGGCTGCGCCCGGCGCCGCGGGCGTGGGCGGCGTCGTGGGTGCCCGCCGGGCAGGGGGTCCGCTGACCGGGGTAGTTCGGCCGGCCGCGGCCGCGCGGGCTGCCGTTCCTGGGTTCGCGGGTCGGCGCACCGGTCGGCGCACGGCGGGCGACGTGCCGAGCGGGATGGGCTCGACGAGGAGGTCGGGCGGAAGGCCCGGCTGCGCCAGCGCCGAGCCGGCCGGCAGGCGGTCGGTCCGGGCCGCGGGGACCAGCGTGGTGCCGAGGCCCATCACCGAGATCGTGACGACCAGCCCGCCGACCACGGCGACCGCGTCGCGGCCGGCACTGGTGACGGTGGGTAGTCGCATGATCACGAGTTACTACCCTTGCCGCGGTCGTCTACTCAGGTCGGCCCAGGGTTTGTTGGGCCGTTTGCGTCGGCGTGAGCCCGCGCCCTGGGGAATAGGGACTCAGCAACATTGAGTTGATCCGACTCAAGAAATTGACTCAGGTCGGGAGTCGTCGGACGATGGCGGCCCGGACCACGATGCGAACCAGGACAGGGTGAGGCACACATGGCACGAGCGGTCGGCATCGACCTCGGCACCACCAACTCCGTCGTAGCCGTCCTCGAGGGCGGCGAGCCGACGGTCATCGCGAACGCCGAGGGGTCCCGGACGACCCCGTCGGTGGTCGCCTTCGCGAAGAACGGCGAGGTCCTCGTCGGCGAGGTCGCCAAGCGCCAGGCCGTGACCAACGTCGACCGGACGATCCGGTCGGTGAAGCGGCACATGGGCACCGACTGGACCGTCGGCGTGGACGGCAAGACGTTCACCCCGCAGCAGATCAGTGCCTTCGTCCTGCAGAAGCTCAAGCGGGACGCGGAGGCCTACCTCGGCGAGCCGGTGACGGACGCCGTGATCACCGTCCCCGCGTACTTCGGGGACGCCGAGCGGCAGGCGACGACCGAGGCCGGCACCATCGCCGGGCTCAACGTCCTGCGGATCGTCAACGAGCCGACCGCGGCTGCGCTCGCCTATGGCCTGGACAAGGGCGACGACCAGATGATCCTGGTCTTCGACCTCGGCGGCGGGACCTTCGACGTCAGCCTGCTCGAGATCGGCGAGGGCGTGGTCGAGGTCAAGGCGACCTCGGGCGACACGCACCTCGGCGGCGACGACTGGGACCAGCGCGTCGTCGACTGGCTGGTCAAGGACTTCGCCAACAACCACGGCGTAGACCTGGCGAAGGACAAGATGGCGCTGCAGCGGCTGCGCGAAGCGGCCGAGAAGGCGAAGATCGAGCTCTCCGGCTCCGCCGAGACGACGATCAACCTCCCCTACATCACCGCGTCGGCAGAGGGCCCGCTCCACCTCGAGGCCAAGCTCACCCGCGCCGAGTTCCAGAAGATGACCGCGGACCTCCTCGAGCGGTGCAAGGGCCCGTTCCAGCAGGCCGTCAAGGACGCGGGCGTCAGCGTCGGTGACATCCACCACGTCGTGCTGGTCGGCGGGTCCACCCGGATGCCTGCCGTCACCGACCTGGTCCGCGAGCTCACCGGCGGCAAGGAGCCCAACAAGGGCGTCAACCCCGACGAGGTCGTGGCGGTGGGTGCGTCGCTCCAGGCCGGCGTGCTGCGCGGCGAGGTCAAGGACGTCCTGCTGCTCGACGTCACCCCGCTCTCCCTGGGCATCGAGACCAAGGGCGGGATCATGACCAAGCTCATCGAGCGGAACACCACGATCCCGACCAAGCGGTCCGAGACCTTCACGACCGCGGACGACAGCCAGCCCTCGGTGCAGATCCAGGTCTACCAGGGCGAGCGCGAGATGGCGGCGTACAACAAGAAGCTCGGCATGTTCGAGCTCACCGGGCTGCCGCCCGCACCACGCGGCGTCCCGCAGATCGAGGTCACCTTCGACATCGACGCCAACGGGATCGTGCACGTCTCGGCCAAGGACCTCGGCACCGGCAAGGCGCAGTCGATGACCATCACGGGCGGCAGCGCACTGCCCAAGGACGACATCGAGCGGATGATGCGCGAGGCGGAGCAGTTCGCCGAGGAGGACCGCCGGCGGCGCGAGGAGATCGAGGCGCGCAACACCCTCGAGAGCCTCGTCCACCAGACGGAGACCTTCCTCGTCGACAACGCCGACAAGGTCGGCGACCGCACCGAGGTCGACGCCGCGATCGCGACCGCGAAGACGGCGCTCGACGGCACGGACCCCGCCGCTGTCCGCTCCGCGACCGACGCGCTCGCGGCAGCGAGCCAGAAGCTCGGCCAGGCGATGTACGCCAACGCCGAGAGCGCCGGCGCGGGAGCCGGCGGCAGCTCGTCCGCGCCGGGACCTGATGACGACGTCGTCGACGCCGAGATCGTCGACGAGCCCCCGTCGGAGCAGTCCTCATGACCGACCAGCACGTCATGAACGACGACGAGCCAAAGGTGGTGGTCCGCGACAAGCGCCGCGTTGACCCGGACTCCGGCGTGGTCAGACCGGCTGTCGAGGTCGAGTCCGACGATGCTCTTCGCGCTTTCGAATCGGCGCCGCAGGCCGCCGATTCGGAAGCGCGAGAGCTGCTCGCGGACCTGCAGCGGGTCAAGGCGGAGTACGACAACTACCGCAAGCGGGTGGAGCGCGACCGCATCGCCGTCGTCGAGCAGGCCGCGGCCCGGGTCGTCGCCGAGCTGCTGCCGGTGCTCGACGACGTCGAGCTGGCCCGACAGCACGGCGAGCTGGCCGGCGGCTTCAAGTCGGTCGCCGACGGCCTCGACGCGGCGCTGACCCGGCTGGGACTGGAGCGGTTCGGCACGCCCGGTGACGAGTTCGACCCCACGCGGCACGAGGCCGTGATGCACGCGCACTCAGGTGACGTCACCACCTCGACCTGCGTCGACGTAATGCGCCCTGGATACACCTTCGCCGGCCGGCTGATCCGGCCGGCGATGGTCGCTGTCGCGGACCCGGTCGACCCGGACCCGTCGACCGAGGGGTAGGCGGTCGCGATGAGCGTCCGGGACTACGTCGAGAAGGACTACTACGCGGCTCTCGGCGTCGCGAAGAACGCCACGGCGGCTGAGATCAAGAAGGCGTACCGATCGCTGGCGCGCAAGCTCCACCCGGACAAGAACTCGACCGACAAGAACGCAGAGGAGCGCTTCAAGGAGGTCTCGGAGGCCTACGACGTCCTCTCCGACGACAAGCGCCGCGCGGAGTACGACGAGGCCCGCGCCCTCTTCGCCGGCGGCGGCTACCGGCCGGGGTCCCGGTTCCCGGGCGGGTTCAGCGCGGACGGCGTGAACCTCGGGGACCTCTTCGGCAACGGTCAGGGAAGCGGTCTCGGGGACCTCTTCGGGGGGCTGTTCGGTCGCGCCGGCGGGGACCGCGGCGCGCGTGCCGCGCGGCGGGGCGGCGACGTGGAGACGGAGGTCACGCTCGACTTCGCCGACGCGGTCCGCGGAGTCACTGTTCCGCTGCGCCTCGCCAGCCCGCACCCGTGCCGCAGCTGCGCCGGCAGCGGGGCGAAGCCCGGCACGACGCCGCGGACGTGTGGCGTGTGCGGTGGCAGCGGCTCGGTCGTGCAGTCGCAAGGGGGCTTCGGGTTCTCCGAGCCCTGCCGCAGCTGCCGCGGCCGTGGGAGCGTCGTCGACGACCCGTGCCCGGACTGCCGTGGCACCGGCACGACCACGCAGGAGCGCACCCTCACCGTGCGCATACCCGCGGGCGTCGCTGACGGGCAGCGCATCCGGTTGGCCGGCAAGGGCTCGCCAGGAGACCGCGGAGCGCCCGCGGGGGACCTGTACGTCGTCACCCGGGTGCGGCCGCACGCCGTCTTCGGCCGGTCCGGCGAGCACCTCACCCTGACGCTGCCCGTCACGATCAGCGAGGCCGCGCTCGGCGCGGAGATCGCGGTGCCCACCCTCGACGCGCCGGTCACGCTGCGGCTGCCGGCCGGCACGACGGCGGGGCGCACGTTCCGCGTGAAGGGCCGTGGCGTGCGCCGCGGGAACGGCACCGAGGGTGACCTGCTCGTCACCGTCGACGTCGCGGTCCCGCAGAAGCTGTCCGCCGCGGCGCGCAAGGCCCTCGAAGCCCTCGCCAGGGAGCAGTCCGGCGACGAGCTGCGCGCGCACCTGGCCGAGGTGCCCGATGGCTGACCCGCTCGACGACCGCCCGGTCTACGTCATCTCCGTCGCGGCCGAGCTGGCCGGCATGCATCCGCAGACGCTCCGCGGCTACGACCGCCTCGGGCTGGTCACGCCCGGTCGCGCGCAGGGCCGCGGCCGGCGCTACAGCGAGCGCGACGTCGCGTTGCTGCGCGAGGTGCAGCGGCTGTCCCAGGACGAGGGTGTCAACCTCGCCGGCATCAAGCGGATCATCGAGCTGCAGAACCAGGTGCTCGCGCTGCAGTCCCGGCTGGCCGAGTTGCAGGCGGAGCTCGCCGACGCGCGCGCGGACGGGTCCCGGCGCGAGGCCGCGGTGCATGCGTCGTACAAGCGAGAGCTCGTACCGCTGCCGCACGCGGATGTCGTCGTGTGGCGCCCGTCCGGGCGGCGATGACCGTGCTGCAGCTAGTAGGTCAGGACGCGGTCGCACTCGAAGGTGAGCTGCACGAGACGTGTGGGCATCGCCAGCTGCGCCGGCTTGCCGGCGAGATCGCTGTCGGTGACACCGCGGCCTTTCGCGGACATGCCGGACACGTAGAACTGCCCGCCGCCGGCGGCGACTGCGTCGAACGACTCCCGCACCGAGCCGGTTCCGAGACCGGCCAACGCGTCGAGCACCGCATCGCGCACGAGGACCACCGCGTCCCCCGCGAGGAACACGTGGACCTCGTGGCCGTCCTCGACGGCAGCCTTCGCCACGAGCAGCCCGAGGGCGGCTCGGGTCGGCGACTCCGAGCCGTGCGTGATGTGCACCAGCAGCTTTCCCATCTGCGTCATCCCCTCGATCGTCCGCTGCACGGAGACCAAGCATGAACGCTGACCGACTGACGACCAAGAGCGGCGAGGCGCTGTCCGACGCCGTACGCCGCGCGAGCTCCGACGGGCACCCGCACGTCGAGCCGGTCCACCTCTTGCTCGCCCTGCTGGCGCAGGCCGAGGGGACCACCGGGCCGATCCTCGCGGGTGCCGGCGCCGACCCCGGACTGGTGCGCGGGCGCGCCGAGGAGTCGCTCGGCCGGCTGCCGCGCGCGCAGGGCGCGACGACCGGCGCGCCGTCGATCGCGCGCCCGCTCGCGCGCGTCCTGGACGCTGCCGAGTCCCACGCGCAGACCCTCACGGACGACTACGTGTCCACCGAGCACCTGCTGCTCGCGCTGAGCACCGAGGGCGGCGACGTCGCGTCGCTGCTCCGTGACGTCGGCGTCACCGAGGACTCGATCCGCAAGGCCCTCACGGCAGTCCGCGGCAGCCAGCGGGTGACCTCGCCGGACCCGGAGTCGACGTACCAGGCGCTCGAGAAGTACGCGAGGGACCTCACCGAGGCGGCGCGCACCGGCAAGCTCGACCCGGTCATCGGCCGCGACAACGAGATCCGCCGAGTGGTCCAGGTCCTCGCCCGGCGCACGAAGAACAACCCGGTGCTGATCGGTGAGCCCGGCGTGGGCAAGACGGCGATCGTCGAAGGCCTGGCCCTGCGCATCGTGGCCGGCGACGTGCCCGAGTCGCTGCGCGGCAAGCGGCTGCTGGCGCTCGACCTCGCGGCGATGGTCGCGGGGGCGAAGTTCCGCGGCGAGTTCGAGGAGCGGCTCAAGGCGGTGCTCAAGGAGATCCAGAGCAGCGACGGGCAGGTCGTCACGTTCATCGACGAGCTGCACACGGTCGTCGGCGCCGGCGCCGCCGAGGGCGCGATGGACGCCGGCAACATGCTCAAGCCGCTGCTCGCGCGCGGCGAGCTGCGGATGGTCGGCGCGACGACGCTCGACGAGTACCGGAAGCACATCGAGAAGGACCCGGCGCTGGAGCGGCGTTTCCAGCCTGTGCTCGTCGGCGAGCCGTCCGTGGCGGACACGATCGCGATCCTGCGCGGCCTCAAGGACGCCTACGAGGCGCACCACAAGGTCGCGATCTCGGACGCCGCGCTCGTCGCCGCGGCGACGCTGTCGGACCGCTACGTCACCGCGCGCTTCCTGCCGGACAAGGCGATCGACCTCGTCGACGAGGCCGCATCGCGACTGCGCATGGAGATCGACTCCTCGCCGGTGGAGATCGACGAGCTGCGGCGCGCGGTCGACCGGCTGCGGATGGAGGAGCTCGCGCTGGCCAAGGAGACCGACGCCGGCTCGAAGGACCGCCTCGAGCGGATCCGCCGCGACATCGCCGACCAGCAGGAGGAGCTCGCCGCGCTGACGGCGCGGTGGGAGCGGGAGAAGAGCGGCCTCAACCGGGTCGGCGAGGTCAAGCAGGAGATCGACGAGGTCCGTCGCCAGGCCGACCGGGCGCAGCGCGACGGTGACCTGGCCACCGCGTCCGAGCTGCTCTACGGGCGGCTTCCGCAGCTCGAGCGCGACCTCGCCGAGGCGCAGGCGACGACCGAGGGCGGCTCCGGCGACAGCGGACCGGCGATGGTCAAGGAGGAGGTCGGCCCGGATGACGTCGCTGACGTCGTCGCCGCGTGGACCGGCATCCCGGCGGGGCGCCTGCTCGAGTCGGCGACCGCGAAGCTGCTGCGGATGGAGGACGAACTCGGGCGCCGTGTCGTCGGCCAGCTCCCCGCGGTCCGGGCGGTCAGCGCCGCCGTTCGCCGGGCCCGCGCCGGTGTCTCCGACCCCGACCGCCCGACCGGCTCGTTCCTCTTCCTCGGCCCGACCGGGGTCGGCAAGACCGAGCTGGCGAAGGCGCTGGCCGACTTCCTCTTCGACGACGAGCGTGCGGTCATCCGCGTCGACATGAGCGAGTACGCCGAGAAGCACTCGGTCGCCCGCCTGGTCGGTGCGCCGCCCGGCTACGTCGGCTACGACCAGGGCGGCCAGCTCACCGAGGCGGTACGCCGCCGGCCCTACAGCGTCGTGCTGCTCGACGAGGTCGAGAAGGCGCACCCCGACGTCTTCGACGTGCTGCTCCAGGTCCTCGACGACGGTCGGCTGACCGACGGCCAGGGGCGCACCGTCGACTTCCGCAGCACGATCGTGGTGCTGACGTCCAACCTCGGCTCGGCGTACCTCGTCGAGACCGCGGGCGAGGCGGCGATCGACCGCGACGCTCGTCGGGACGCCGTGCTGGGCGTCGTCCGGCAGGCGTTCAAGCCCGAGTTCCTCAACCGCCTCGACGAGATCGTGGTCTTCGACGCCCTCACCGAGACCGATCTCGCGCAGATCGTCGGGCTGCAGGTTGACCGACTCGCCGCGCGCCTCGCCGACCGCCGGATCACGCTGCTCGTCACCGACGAGGCGCGCGCATGGCTGGGGCGCACCGGATACGACCCGGTCTACGGTGCGCGTCCGCTGCGCCGGCTCGTCGCGACCGCGGTCGGCGACCGGCTCGCGGACGCTCTCCTCGCCGGCGAGGTGCGCGACGGCCAGCGGGTGGTAGTCGACCTGTCGGCCGGCGGTGAGCTCACGGTGGCCGCGAGCGGCTAATCGGGCTGCTCGTTGTGCGGCGAGTCCCGGTAGAGGAGCGGGATGCCGAACCACAGTGTCGCGACGATCAGCCCGACCACTGCGGCGACCGCGGTCGCGACGCGGCCGCCGTACAGCAGACTCGTCGTGACGTGCAGTGACGCCGCCATCGCCACAGCGAGCAGCGCATGGCCGGCCACGCTGAGTCGAGTCGTCACGGCCAGCAGCTGGGCCTTGTCCACCCGTCGGAACCGCAGTCGGTGCTGTGCGGCCGGCGCGATCATCAGGCCCGAGGCGAGTGCCGTCGACACGACCGCCACGAGGTAGACCTTCACCTCCGGCCCCGACAGCTCGGTGAACCGCTGGTTGAACGGCACGGTCAGCAGGAAGGCGAACAGCACCGAGACGCCGGCGACCGCCACCCGCAGCTCGGCGAGGAACTCGGTGAGCTCCCGGTCGACTCGCTCCTTGGCATCTTCGCGGTGGACCACGGAGACCGCCGTACCCCCGACGGAGCGGCTGATGCGGACTGCGGCAGGATGGGCGCATGGCCAGACACGTCGCACTCATCACCGGCGCCTCGAGCGGGATCGGCGCGGAGTTCGCCCGCCAGCTCGCGGCGCGGGGGCTGGACCTCGTCCTCGTCGCGCGCGACGAGGCCCGGCTCAGCGCTCTCGCGGCGGAGCTCCGAGAGGAGCACGGCGTCACCGCCGAGGTCATGCCGGCCGACCTGGTCGACGACACGCAGCGCCGCGTCGTCGAGCAGCGGCTGCGCGCCGGCGTGGACTTCCTCGTCAACAACGCCGGGTTCGGCAACCACGGCGACTTCGTCGACCTCGACATCGAGGCCGAGGACGCCGAGGTGCGGCTCAACGTGCTGGCCGTCGTCCGACTGACCCACGCCGCGCTCGCCCCGATGATCGACCGCGGCAAGGGCGCGGTCGTCAACGTGTCTTCCGTCGCGGGGCTGGTGCCCGGCCTGCCGAACCCGACGTACGGCGCGTCGAAGGCCTTCGTCACGTCGTTCAGCGAATCGCTGCATGAGCAGATGCGGCCGCACGGCGTGCGGGTCATGGCGCTGTGCCCCGGCTACACCCACACCGAGTTCCACGCCCGGGCCGGCATCGACACGTCGAGCAGCCCGGACCTGCTCTGGCTCGACGTCGAGGACGTGGTGCGCGCGGCGCTGAAGGACCTCGCCGCCGGGCGGGCGGTGAGCGTCCCGGGCGCGGTCTACAAGGCGATCACGGTCCTGACGCGACTCGCCCCGCGTTCGCTGGCCCGGCGCACGGCCGGTCGGCTGCGCCGCGGCGCGATGAAGGTCTGAGCGTCAGCCGGTTCGGGCGAGCGGCAGCTCGAACCAGACCGACTTGCCGGGCTCGCACGGCGTCACGCCCCACGTCTTCGCGATGCTGCGGACGAGCGAGAGCCCGCGACCGGTGATGCCGAGCGGCTCGGAGCGGTACGACCGGGTGACGGGCATGTGCTCGGCCCCGTCGACGACCTCGACGCGCAGGTGGTCGGCGTCGGCCTCGAGCACCAGCTCCATCGGCGTGCCCGCGTGGAGTACCGCGTTGGTCACCAGCTCGGTCGCCAGCAGGCAGGCGGCCTCGACCGGGCCCTCAGGCACGTGCCAGTCGTGCAATGTCGCCGTGAGGAACTGGCGAGCGTCGCGGGGTGAGGTCCGGGCAGCGGGCAGCGCCACCTGGGCGCGATGCGCGCGGTCCAGCATGGTCACCTCCACGTGAGCACGGTCCTCCCGGCATGGCGATGTCCACCCCGCCGTCGGTGAAAACGTGAATCGGACAAACGTGACGACGCGGGGAGGAGACCGTGGCCAGCACGTACGCTTCGGCGCGGAAAATCGCTACTCAGCGCAGAGATGAGGACACCGAGCGTGACCGACGACCGGACGAAGCTGCTCGAGCAGATCCAGCGGGACGCGGTCGTGCTGGGGCGGGTGACATTGAGCAGCGGGCAGGAGGCTGACTATTACGTCGACCTGCGCCGCGTGACGCTCGCCGGCGAATCCGCGCCGCTCGTCGGCCGGGTCATGCTCGAGGCCACTGCCGGTTTGGAGTACGACGCGGTCGGCGGGCTCACCCTCGGGGCGGACCCCGTCGCCGCGGCGATGGTGCACGCCGCCGCGGCGCAGGGTCGGGTGCTCGACGCGTTCGTCGTGCGCAAGGAGGGCAAGGCGCACGGGCTCCAGCGCCGGATCGAGGGCCCTGACGTGACCGGACGCCGGGTGCTGGCCGTCGAGGACACGAGCACGACCGGGGCGTCGGTGCTCACCGCGGTCGCCGCGCTCCGGGAGGCGGGCGCAGAGGTCGTCGGTGTCGCCGTCGTCGTCGAGCGGGGCGCCGCCGGGAAGGTCCAGGCCGAGGGGCTGCCCTACCTCGCGGCGTACGACGCGGCGGAGCTGGACCTGCCGGGGTGACACCTGTCGTCCTCCTGCTCCTCGGCGCCCTCGGCGCCGGCCTGCTGGCGTGGTTCCAGCACCGACGGGCGGAGCAGCGCCGGGCGGCCCTGGCCGCCTTCGCGGCGGCCAACGGGTGGTCGTTCGAGCCCGGCGACTCCGAGGGGATCGGCGGGTGGTGGTCCGACCCGCCGTTCGGCATCGGGCACTCCCGCCGGGTGACGAACGTCCTGCGCGGGGTCGTCGACGACCGGCCGATGCGCACCTTCGACTACCGGTACAAGATCACGACCAGCAACGGGAAGACCTCGACGACCCGCACCTACCACTTCGGGGTGACCGCGCTGCGGCTCCCGGCGCACCTGCCGAACCTCGAGGTGGGCCCGGAGAACGTCCTCACCCGCCTGGGCAACGCTCTCGGCCTCGACGACGTCGAGCTCGAGAGCGAGGACTTCAACCGCTCCTTCCGGGTGCGCGGGTCGGCCCGGTTCGCCCACGACGTGCTGACCCCACGGACGATGGAGCAGCTGCTGCGCGGGTGCTGCACCGGCTGGCGGGTCAGCGGCAGTGACCTGATCGGCTGGGACGAGGGGCGGTCGGACGAGGTGGAGATCCTGGCTCGGATCGACACGCTGCGCCGCGTCGCCGACGGCATACCGGCGTTCGTGTGGCGCGACCACGGCTACGATCCGCCTCGGGGCATCGGCTCCGCTGGGGGATGACGTGACCGCACTGATGATCCTGCTGGGCGTGCTCGGCCTGCTCGTGATCGCCGTGATCGCGTCGTACAACCGGTTCGTCCGCCAGCGCAACCTCATCGAGGAGAGCTGGAAGCAGGTCGACGTCGAGCTGCGCCGTCGCTACGACCTGATCCCGAACCTCGTCGAGACGGTGAAGGGCTACGCCGCGCACGAGCGGCAGGTGCTCGAGGCCGTGATCAACGCCCGCGCGAAGGCGACCGCACCGAGCCACTCCGTCTCCGAGCAGGCCGCCGACGAGGCCGTCCTGACGCAGTCGCTGCGCGGGCTGCTCGCCGTCGCCGAGGCCTACCCGCAGCTCAAGGCCGACACCCAGTTCAGCGCGCTGCAGGCGCAGCTCGGCGAGACCGAGGACCGGATCGCCGCGGGCCGGCGCTTCTACAACTCCAACGTCAGGGCGTACAACACCCGGATCGAGGCCTTCCCGTCGTCGCTGGTCGCGAGCATGTTCTCCTTCACCAAGGCCGACTACTTCGAGGAGCTCGACGAGGCCGCGCGGGCCCCGGTGCGGGTCGACTTCGGCACCGCCACGTCCACCCCGCCCGCCGGCTGAGGTCGTGCCGCCGAACCCCGTCGAACCGCTCGTCACGCTGCTCGACCTCGAGTCGATCGAGGTCAACATCTTCCGGGGTCGCACGGCCGAGACCGGGCTGCCCCGCGTCTTCGGCGGGCAGGTTGCGGCTCAGGCGCTCGTCGCGGCGGGACGCACGGTCGACCCCGGCCGACCGGTGCACTCGCTGCACGCCTACTTCCTGCGCCCTGGCGACCCGGCCGTCCCGATCGTCTACGAGGTGGACCGGATCCGCGACGGCCGGTCGTTCACGACCCGCCGCGTCGTCGCGATCCAGCACGGTGAGGCCGTCTTCCACCTCTCGGCGTCGTTCCACGTCGCCGAGCCCGGCCTGGAGCACCAGGTCGAGATGCCGGCGGCGCCGGATCCCGAGACGCTGCCGACCTTCGCAGAGCGGATGAAGCCGTGGGCGGCGGAGATGGGCCGCCGATTCGAGCTGCTCCGGCCGATCGACATCCGGTACGTCGACGACCCGCCCCGGGCCGCGCGCGAGGGAGGCGCGACGCGGGAGCCCCGGCAGCAGGTCTGGATGCGCGCGGACGGCCGACTGCCGGACGACCCGCTCGTGCATGTCTGCGCGGTGACGTTCGCCTCGGACTTCACGCTGCTCGACTCGGTGCTCCTGGCGCATGGGAAGGCCTGGGGGCGCAACGACATCCGCGGAGCGAGCCTCGACCACGCAATGTGGTTCCACCGCCCGTTCCGCGCGGACGAGTGGCTCCTCTACGACCAGGAGAGCGCGACCGCCTCCGGCGCGCGCGGGCTGGCGCGCGGGCACATCTTCTCCGCGGACGGGCGGCTGCTGGTGACTGTCGTCCAGGAGGGGATGATCCGCGTGGTGGACCGCGGCCAGGGCGCCTAGGAGAACGTGAAGGTGTAGGTCACCGTCGTGGTCGGGCCGCCGATGACGTTGCAGGTCATCAGCGTGACGTCCGCGGCCTTCTTGAACTTGTAGGTGTACGCCTCGTCGCCGGCGCCCATCGTCGCGGCCTCGGCGATGCGCTCGCCCGCGGCGTCGAGCAGCAGCCCGTCCCAGTCGCCGACGTGACCGGAGATCTTGACCTTGAGGGTGCCCTTGGCCGGGGCCTTGAACGGCTCGCTGTGCTTGTCGGTCGGCGTCGGGAACCCGTTGCAGTAGATCGCCAGGCCGATGCCGCTCGGCGCCGCCGTCACGGTGTAGGTCTTGGTGATCGGCTTCGGCGGGGCGGCGGCGGACGGGAGCGCGAGCGCGCCGGCGGCGACGAGGACGGTGGCGCTGAGGACGGTGCGGCGCATGTCGGCTCCGGTTCTGGTGCGGTCTGGTTCCCCGAGTGTTCGCCGTAAGCAGGCGGCCACCTCCCGCCCCGGGCCGCGCCGGTTACCCGCTGCGGCAGGACTCCGGGCCGACACGGTGAACAATTCGCCCATGTCGATCAGAGCTCTCCGCCTCCTCGCTGCCCTCGCGCTCGCCGCCGGGGTCGTCGTCACTGCCCCCGCCGGGGCCGGTCCTGTCCCCGAGGACGCGACCTGGTCCGAGGCGTACATCCCGAACCCGGACGGCACGAAGCTGCACGCCGACGTGTTCCTGCCGGAGAACCGGAAGAGCACGAGCAAGCACCCGGTCATCCTCTCGATCGGCCCCTACTACGGGTCGGGCAGTCAGAACGCGCCGGCGTGGGACCCGATGGGCCAGGGGCCGAGCGATCGGTTCAACGACCTCATCGAGGAGGGCCAGATCTTCAAGAAGGGCTACGCCCTGATCCTCGTCGACAGCCGCGGCTACGGGAGCAGCGGCGGCTGCAACGACTTCGGCGGGCCCGGCGAGCAGAGCGACGCCAAGGCCGCGGTCGAATGGGCGGCCAGGCAGCCGTGGTCCAACGGCAAGGTCGGCATGTGGGGCAAGAGCTACGACGCGTGGACCCAGGTGATGGCGCTGGCCACGAAGCCCAAGGGGCTCGCGGCGACGGTGATCCAGGCACCGCTGATCGAGGCCTACCGAGCGTTCTTCGAGAATGGCGTCCACTACGCGGCGGGTTGGTACATCACGCCGGCGCTGTACGCCGACTACGACCTGACGCCGCCCACCGTCAACGACGACCCCATGGAGTGGGTCCACGCCGTGTCGGGGACGGCCACCAACCCGCACTGCTACGCCGGCAACCTCGGCAACTCGGCCAATCCGGACCACAGCAGCGCGCACTGGCGTGCGCGTGACCTGATCAAACGGGCGGGCGAGTCGAAGGTGCCCACGCTGTGGTCCCACGGCTTCAACGACATCAACACCAAGCCGACCAACATCTTCCCGGTCTACGGCGCTCTCAAGGGGCCGAAGCGCGCCTGGTTCGGGCAGTGGGCGCACGACCGCGGCAACGAGGTGGACAAGGTCGGCCGCGCCGGCTTCATGGCCGAGGCGATGAACTGGTTCGACCACTACCTCCGGGGCAAGCCGCTCAAGAAGGCGCCGCCGGTCGAGATCCAGGACGGCGACGGCGTGTGGCGCGACGAGAAGTCCTGGCCGCCCTCCGACTCCGTGATGCGCCGGATGAGGCTGCTCCCCGGATCGTGGGCCGATGAGCCGGGCAACAACGCCAACACCCCGGACGGCGGCACGTGGTCGGTGTCGCAGCCGGCGCCGTACGACGTGCGGCTCGCCGGGCTGATGCGGTTCAACGGGCAGGTCTCCGTGCAGACACCCGCGGGCGGGAACCTCGTCGCGCTGGTGTACGACGTGAACGCCGACGGGGAGAGCCGGCTGATGTCGCGCGGGGCGATCGCGGTGTCCGGCGACGAGGACGTCGTGTCCTTCGACCTGTGGCCGCAGGACTGGCTGCTGCGCAAGGGGCACCGCATCGCCGTGCAGCTGTCGGCCGACGACTCGCAGATGTACCTGCCTACGCACCGGCGGGGCAGCACCGTGACGCTGGAGAGCGGAGAGCTGCTGCTGCCGATCCTGCGCAAGGTGCGCACCCGCACGCTCGCCGGTGAGGAGGCGCAGGCGTCCGGCAGCGTGCCGACGCCGACGCTCACCTCCGAGCTCGAGGGTCGGGAGACCCGAGCCGACTTCGGGCCGCGCCCGACCCGGTAGGTCGCCCAGCGCTCTGCTACGCCGCGAACGTGAAGGCGTAGGTCTGTGCGGGTGCTAGGCGTACGTCGGCCAGCCCTGCTCTCGATGCTTCGACCGAACGCCGGCAGGACTCCTGGCCGGCGCGGTGAACCATTCGCCCATGTCGATCAGACCTCTCCGCCTCCTCGCTGCTCTCGCGCTCGCCGCCGGGGTCGTCGTCACTGCCCCCGCCGGGGCGGGCCCCGTCCCTGATGGCGCGACCTGGTCCGAGACGTACATCCGGAACCCCGATGGGACGCAGCTGCACGCCGATGTGCTGCTGCCGAAGAACCGCAAGGCCACCAGCAAGCACCCCGTCATCGTCTCGGTCGGGCCGTACTTCGCCACTGCGGACGGCGGACCGAGTACGCGCTTCAACGACCTGATCGAGCAGGGTGACATCTTCCGCAGGGGCTACGCGTTCGTCATGGTCGACAGCCGTGGCTACGGCAGCAGCGGCGGGTGCAACGACCTCGGCGGCCCCGGCGAGCAGAGCGACGCCAAGGCGGCCGTCGAGTGGGCGGCGAAGCAGCCCTGGTCGACCGGCAAGGTCGGGATGTGGGGCAAGAGCTACGACGCGTGGACGCAGGTGATGGCCCTCGCCGGCAAGCCGAAGGGTCTCGCCGCGGTCGTGATCCAGGCGCCGCTGATCGAGGGCTACCGCGGCTTCTTCGAGAACGGGGTGCACTGGGAGTCGGGCTGGTACGCGACGCCCGCGGGCTACGCGGTGACCGACCTGACGCCACCTGGCCTCGACGACGAGCCGATGGAGCTGGTTCACGCCGTCACCGGCACGGTCACGAACCCGCACTGCTACGCGCTCAATCAGGCGGGCCCGGTCAACCCGGATCCGAGCAGCGGCTACTGGCGGGACCGCAACATCATCGAGCGAGCCGGGCGGTCGACGGTGCCGACGCTGTGGTCGCACGGGTTCAACGACGTGAACACCAAGCCGACGAACATCTTCCCTGTGTACAGCGCCCTCAAGGGCCCGAAGCGCGCCTGGTTCGGTCAGTGGGCGCACGACCGCGGAAACGAGGCCGACAAGGTCGGGCGCGACGGGTTCATGGCCGAGGCGATGGCGTGGTTCGACCACTGGCTCCGCGGCCGACCGCTCCGGGCACTGCCCGCGGTCGAGGTGCAGGACGCCGACGGGGTTTGGCGGACCGAGCGCGCATGGCCACCGGCGGACGCCGCGCTGCGACCGATGCGGCTGCTGTCCGGCTCGTGGGAGGACCGGCAGGGCAACCGCGCCGACGCCCCGACGGGTGGCACCTGGTCGGTCTCTCAGCCCGCGCCGTACGACGTGCGGCTCGCGGGGCTCCCGCAGTTCCGCGGCGAGGTCACGACGCAGACGCCGGCCGGCGGCAACCTCGTCGCGCTCGTCTACGACGTCGCGCCCGACGGGTCGACCCGGCTCATGACGCGCGGTGCGTTCGCGGTCAGCGGTGCCGAGGACGAGGTGTCGTTCGAGCTGTGGCCGCTGGACTGGAAGCTGCGGAAGGGGCACCGCGTCGCGGTGCAGCTGTCGGCCGACGACATGCTGACCTACCAGCCGACGTACAGGGGCGGCACGCTCACGCTCGAGAACGGCGAGCTGCTGCTCCCGGTCCTGCGCCGCGCGCGGACGCGGAACCTCGCCGGCGAGAACGCGACCGCCGCGGACTCGGTGCCGACGCCGACGCTGGAGAGCGAGCTCGAGGGTCGTGAGACGCGGGCCGACTTCGGCCCGCGTCCCACTCGATAGCGCGGACCGCGCCTAGGCCGCGAACGTGAAGGTGTAGGTCACGGTCGCGGTCGGCCCGCCGAGAGGGTTGCACGTCAGCAGCGACAGCTTCTGCGCCTTCTTCACCTTGTACGTGTAGCTCTCCGGGTCGAGCCCGAGGCTGGCCGACTCGGCGATCGTCGACCCAGCGGCGTCGAGCAGGAAGATGTCCCAGTCGCCGGCCGACGCCGTCATCGAGACCTTGAGCGTGCCCTTCGCGGGCGCACTGAACGGCTCGTAGTGCTTCTCGTGGGTCGTGGGCATGTTGGTGCAGTAGGCGGACGCGATCCCACTCGGCGCCGCGGTGACCGTGTAGGTCTTGGTGATCGGCTTGGGCGGTGCCGCGGACGACGGCAGGACGAGCGCGCCGATCCCGGCGAGAACGGTAGTGGCCAGCACGGCACGGCGCATGACGTCTCCGCTGTCTCGGGGTACTCGGCTGTCTCGGGGTACCCACCCTTTCGCCGCGGCGCCGGCCACACCTGTTCGGTGAGCCCCTCTCAGTCGTCGAGCGCGTCCTCGATCAGCTCGACCTGCTCCTCGCCGACCTCCGGCTCCCCCTGTCGGCCGGCTTGTACGTAGTGGATGACCGCCGGCACGATCGAGACCAGGACCATGAAGCCGGCCGCCGCGAGTGCGTACTTCTCGAGCCCGGGAATCGTCTCGCCGACGACGTACCCGGCGACCGGGACCCCGACGCCCCAGGCGATGCCGCCGAGGATGTTCCACGTGAGGAACGTGCGGTAGCGCATCTCGGTGCATCCCGCGATGAGCGGCGCGAAGGTGCGGACGACGGGGACGACGCGCGCGATGACGATCGTCGCGCTGCCGTACTTGTCGTAGAACTCCGTCGCCCGGCGCAGGTTCCGCTGGTTGAGCACCCGGCCGTCGCGTCTCTCCAGCAGCGGCCGCCCCATCCGGCGCCCGATCGCGTAGCCGGTGGAGTCGC
Source organism: Mycobacteriales bacterium (assembly GCA_035536955.1). Lineage (GTDB taxonomy): Bacteria > Actinomycetota > Actinomycetes > BP-191 > BP-191 > DATLNF01. The sequence continues at coordinate 23,491 of DATLNF010000063.1, forward strand.
CGACGATGGCCGCGACGACGACGCCGGCGCAGAGGATCGCGACGTTGGCACGGCCGCCGGCGCAGGCCACCCCGGCGGCGAAGAGCAGGGTGTCGCCCGGCAGGAAGAACCCGATGAGCAGGCCGGACTCGATGAAGACGATCACCCAGACGATCAGGTAGATCGCCACTGCGGACGCGGAGTCGAAGCCGATCTCGGGGCCGATCGCCAGGGTCACGTCTCGCCTCTCGCGCACGGGAGCAGTTCGGCGTGCCACCCTACGCGGCATGCCGGAGCGCCTGGTCGTCGTCGGCGGTGACGCCGCCGGGATGAGTGCGGCGTCGCAGGCCCGCCGACGCCGTGATTCGACCGATCTCGAGATCATCGCGTTCGAGCGGGGCGACTTCACGTCGTACTCCGCGTGCGGGATCCCGTACTTCGTCGGCGACGTGGTCCACGACGTCGACCGGCTGGTGAGCCGGGCGCCGGAGGTGTTCCGCTCCGACTTCGACATCGACGTGCGCACCCGGCACGAGGTGCTCGCGGTCGACCTCGACCGGCGCAGCGTTCAGGTCCGGGACCTCGACGCGGGTGCCGAGTCGTGGGTCGGCTTCGACCACCTCATGCTCGGGCTGGGGTCGACGCCGATCCGCCCGCCGATCCCCGGCGCCGACGCCCGGGGGATCCACGGCGTCCAGACGCTCGGCGACGGCGTGTCGCTGCGCTCGCGGCTCGACGACGACCACGGCGTACGGCGTGTCGTCGTCGTCGGCGGTGGCTACATCGGCCTCGAGATGGCGGAGGCGATGGTCACCCGGGGTCTCGAGGTGACGATCGTCGACATGGCACCTGTGCCGCTGGGCATCCTGGACCCGGACATGAGCGAGCTCGTCGCGAGCGCGCTCGCGGGTCTCGGGGTCCGCCTCGTCATGGGACAGCCGGCCACCGCGTTCGAGGTCGGGCCGGACGGGCACGTGGTGGCCGTGGTCGCCGGGGCCGAGGTGGTCCCGGCGGACCTCGTCGTCCTCGGGCTCGGCGTCAAGCCGAACGTTGGTCTCGCGCGCGACGCCGGCATCACGATCGGCCCCGGCGGCGGCATCGCCGTCGACCAGCGCATGAGGGCGAGCGGCGAGGGAGTGTGGGCCGCCGGGGACTGCGTGGACAGCTTCCACCGGATCACCCGCAAGCCGGTCGTCGTCGCGCTGGGGACCCACGCGAACAAGCAGGGGCGCACCGCCGGGATCAACATCGGCGGCGGGTACGCGACGTTCCCCGGGGTGATCGGCACCGCGGTCACGAAGGTCTGCTCGCTGGAGATCGCCCGGACCGGCCTGAGCTCGCGCGAGGCGACGGAGGCCGGCTTCGAGCTCGTCAGCGTCGTCGTCGACTCGACGACCCGGGCGGGCTACTTCCCGGGCGCGGCACCGATCAAGACCAAGCTGCTCGCGGAGCGCCGGTCGGGCCGGCTGCTCGGTGCGCAGATCATCGGCCAGGAGGGCGCGGCGAAGCGCATCGACGTGCTCGCGACCGCGCTGTGGCACGAGATGACCGTCGAGGCGATGCTCAACCTCGACCTCTCCTACGCGCCGCCCTTCGCCCCGGTCTGGGATCCAGTCCTGATCGCCGCGAGGAAAGCCTGGGAAGCGGTGGAGGCTTCCTAGCGGAAGTCGCGGGACCTGGTGGTGAAGGGGAGGGGCATCGGGCGGAAGTGCTCGGCCACGATGTTGATGACGCCTTCGACTCTCTCGAGGCGGCCGCGGATCACCAGCGCGGGAGCGTCGCGGGCGATGCGGAGGAAGCGCTGCCACACGCCGACCGAGCAGATCACGTTCACCAGGCCGGTCTCGTCCTCGAGGTTGAGGAACGTCGTGCCGCTCGCGGTCGCCGGGCGCTGCCGGTGGGTGACCACGCCGGCGACGAGGACGCGGGTTCCGTGCCGGACCTCGCGCAGCCCGGCTGCGGTGACGACGCCCAGCTCGTCGAGCTGCGGCCGGACGAACTCGGTCGCCGAGGAGTCCGGGGACATCCCCAGCGCCCACACGTCGGCGGTCGCGGTGTCCAGCGCGGACATCGCGGGCAGGTCCGGCGCATCGGCTCCGGTCACGGTGCCGCTCAGGTGCCCTGGTCTCGTCCCGGCCACCGCGCCGGCGGACCACAGCGCCGCCCGTCGGTCGAGCCCGACGCCGCCGAAGACGCCGGCCGTGGCGAGCGACTCGAGCTGGGCGGCGCTCACCGTGACGCGCGAGGCGAGGTCCTCCATCCCGGCGTACGGCCGGCCGCCGGCGATCTGCTCGGCGAGGTCGTCGCCGACGAGCCGCACCGAGGAGATCCCGAGGCGTACGGCGGGCGCGTCGCGCGGCCCTTCGAGGGTCGCCTTCGCGGCGCTCGCGTTGAGGTCCGGCCCGAGGACGGTCACGCCGTGCCGGCGCGCGTCGGCGACGAGGCTCTGCGGCGAGTAGAACCCCATCGGCTGGGCGTTGAGCAGCGCGGCGCAGAACGCCGCCGGGTAGTGCAGCTTGATCCACGAGCTCGCGTAGACGAGGTACGCGAAGCTCACCGAGTGGCTCTCGGGGAAGCCGAAGTTGGCGAACGCCGCGAGCTTCTCGTAGATCACGTCGGCGGTCTCACCGGTGATCCCGCGCTCGGCCATCCCGGCGTACAGCCGCGCGCGGATTCGCTCCATCTTCTCCCGTGACCGCTTCGACCCCATCGCCGAGCGCAGCTGGTCGGCCTCGCCGGCCGTGAAGCCCGCGACGTCGATCGCCATCTGCATCAGCTGCTCCTGGAACAGCGGTACGCCGAGCGTCTTCGCCAGCGAGTTCTCGAGCAGCGGGTGGAGGAACGTCACCGGCTCCGTGCCGTTGCGGCGGCGGATGTAGGGGTGCACCGAGCCGCCCTGGATCGGGCCGGGCCGGATCAGCGCGATCTCGACGACGAGGTCGTAGAAGCAGCGCGGCTTGAGGCGTGGCAGCGTCGCCATCTGCGCGCGGCTCTCGACCTGGAAGACGCCGATCGAGTCGGCGCGGCAGAGCATGTCGTAGACCGCGTCCTCCTGCGGCAGCAGCGCGAGGTCGATCTCGACGCCGTGGTGGTCGCGCACCAGGTCGATCGCGTAGTGCAGCGCCGAGAGCATGCCGAGCCCGAGCAGGTCGAACTTCACCAGCCCGATCGCCGCGCAGTCGTCCTTGTCCCACTGCAGCACCGACCGGTTGGCCATGCGCGCCCACTCGACCGGGCACACGTCGACCACCGGCCGGTCGCAGATCACCATCCCGCCGGAGTGGATGCCGAGGTGACGCGGGAACGACAGGACCTCCTCGGCCAGGGCGACGACGTCGTCCGGCACGTCGATCTCCGTGCCACGCGGGGTGCGTCCCCACGCGTCGATCTGCCGAGCCCAGGCGTCCTGCTGCCCGGTGGGGTAGCCGAGCGCGCGCGCCATGTCGCGCACGGCACCGCGGGGCCGGTAGGTGATGACGTTGGCGACCTGGGCCGCGTTGGTCCGGCCATAGCGGGAGTAGACGTACTGGATCGCCTGCTCGCGGGTGTCGCTCTCGATGTCGAGGTCGATGTCGGGCGGGCCGTCGCGCTCGGGCGAGAGGAACCGCTCGAACAGCAGTCCGTAGCCGACCGCGTCGACGTTGGTGATGCCGATCGCGTAGCAGACCGCCGAGTTGGCCGCCGACCCGCGGCCCTGGCACAGGATGCCGCCCCGCCGGCAGAACTCGACGATGTCCCAGACGATGAGGAAGTACCCCGGGAAGCCGAGCTGCTCGATCAGCGCGAGCTCGTGGTCGATCTGCTCGTAGGCGCCCTTCACCCGCGGTGAGTGGCGCGGCCCGTAGCGTCGCTGCGCGCCCTGCTCGGTGATGTGCCGCAGGAAGCTCATCTCCGTGTGCCCGTCGGGCACGGGGTACGGCGGCAGCCGCGGCGCGACGAGCGCCAGGTCGAACGCGCACGCTGTGCCGATCTCCGCTGCGCGGGCAACCGCACCCGGGTAGCGCGCGAATCGGCGCGCCATCTCCGTGCCACTTCGCAGGTGGGCCCCGCCGTTGACCGGCAGCCAGCCCTCGAGCTCGTCGAGGCTGCATCGCGCGCGCACCGCCGCGAGCGCGGCGGCGAGCGGCTGGCGGTCCGGGGTCGCGTAGTGCACGTTGTTGGTCGCGACGGTGGGCAGCCCGGCCCGCGCCGCGAGGGCGGCGAGCGCGTCGTTGCGCGTCGAGTCGGCCGGGTCGCCGTGGTCCCACAGCTCGACCGCGACGTTGCCGCGGCCGAACGCCTGCGCGAGGTCGGCGAGCTCACGTGCCGCGGCATCCGGCCCGGCGTGCGCGAGCGCCTGCGGCACCGCGCCCTTGCGGCAGCCGGTCAGCACCTGCCAGTGCCCGCCGCTGGTCTCGGCGAGCGCGCTGACGTCGTACACCGGCCGGCCCTTCTCGCCGCCGTCCATCAGCGCCTTGCTGATCGTGCGGGAGAGCCGCGCGTAGCCCTCGAGCCCGCGCGCGATCACCACGAGGTGGTGGCCCGCCGGGTCGGGTACGCCGGCGCGCGGCACGGTGAGCCCGACCGACAGCTCGGCGCCGTAGACGGTCGCCAGGCCGACGGCGGCGGCCGCCTCGGCGAACCGGACGACGCCGTAGAGCCCGTCGTGGTCGGTGACGGCGAGCGCGCTCAGCCCGAGCCGAGCGGCCTCCTCGGCCAGGTGCTCCGGCGATGACGCGCCGTCGAGGAAGCTGAAGTAGGAGTGGCAGTGCAGCTCGGCGTACGGCGTCGTCGTACCTGGCTCTGGCAGCGCCGGCGGGACGTAGGGCGCCCGCTTGCGCGACCAGGCCGGGCTGTCACCCCCGTCGCCGGTCTGGGGCGGGGCGAGCCGTCTGCCGGAGAGCCGCCGCTCCAGCTCCGACCACGGGATCGGGGGGTTGTTGTACGCCACTCACCCATCGAACATCTGTTCGAACACCAGGTCAATGCGCGCTGCTACTGGGGCGGCTTCCTCGTCCGACGGGGGTCGATCCAGTCGAGCTCGAGCCGGGTGCCGTCGCGGCCGAGGTGCACCGTGTTCGTGGCCCGCCCGGCCGTGCGCGCCGGCAGGATGCCGGTCGGCCGGTAGCAGCGGGAGCCGCCGGTGTGGTCGTCCCAGCAGCGGCCGCCCAGGTACGTGCCGCCCTTGCTCGCGACGACGAGGGTCAGCCGGTGGCCGGCCTCGACGACGTACGCCGTCGGCAGCAGGTTGACGGTCCAGCGGTAGGGCCGGCCGGGCGTCATGTCCGCCCACTTGGACTCGCCCGCCCAGGTGTGGCTGTCGACGTACCCGTTCGTCACGCGCTCCCAGTTGCCGTCCGGGTCCTCGTCGACGAGGTAGACCACCCACTTCGTCTCCGCCTCGGTGGACGACCCGGTCAGGCGCAGCTTCGGCGCGCCGGTGATGAGGCGGTCCTGCGTCAGGGGCGCGGTGCGGAAGACCGCCTTGGCGCCGCCCCACTCGCCGGTCTCGACGCGGGGGTCGTCGCGATAGCTCGCGGCGGCCGCCTTCCCGGGCTTCGCGGCGAGCTGCTCACCCGCGCCGGCGTAGAACGTCTGGCGCTTCGAGCCGTCGAGCGGCCAGTCGTGGCTCTCCCGCCAGGTCCCGGTCGAGTCCTCGACCAGGACGCGGGGCTCGAGCCAGAGGCCGTTCTCCTTCCCGAACAGCAGCGCGTCCATCCACCGGTGCCGCATGTCCACGAACCGCTCGGCCGGGTGGTCGGTGAGGTCCGGCCACTGGTGGTACCACCAGCCGAACACCGCGTACTTCGGGTAGGAGTCCGGCAGTGCGTCCCAGTAGAGCTGGCTGTGGTCCGGGTGCACGTTGAGGTCGACGAAGCCGTGGGTCAGCAGGATCGGCTTGCGCTCCCTCGGCACGTGCCGGGACAGGTCGCGGTCGGCCCAGATGTCGGTGAACGGACCGTCGTAGCCGGAGTAGTCGGCGGCGGTGCGACCGGTGCACGGCGCCGCCTGGTTCTTCGCGGCGTTCGGGTCGGCGAACTCCGGCGGCAGCGGCGGCGCGAGCTCGATCGCCTGGTAGGCCGGTCCGTTCAGCTGCGCCTCGAACTTCGCCCCCTGCAGCCACTCGTCCTGGTAGTACGACACGACCGGAGCGTGAGCCAGGGCGCCGGTGAGCTTCGGGATCGCGGCATGGGCGACGACGGAGCCCATGCCGGGGTGGCTGACCCCGTCGGTGACGATGCGGCCGTTGCTCCAGGGCTGGCTTCGGATCCAGGTCGCGAAGACCTGCGCGTCGATTCGGTCGGCGGTCCCGCCGAAGTCGAGGCAGCCGGAGCTGCCGCCGGTGCCGCGCTCGTCCGCCTGGACGTACGCCGCGCCGCGTACGACGAAGAAGTCGAACTCCGGCGTGCCGCCGCCCGCCTGGTCGAGCGGCCGGTACGGCGAGAGCTGCAGCAGCGTCGGGATCTTCCGGCCGCGCTCCAGACCCTCCGGGAGGTGGACGGTGAGTGCCAGCTCGGTGCCGTCCTTGGCCGCGATGTAGTGCTTGCTCGACACGACGCCCTCGTACCGGGGCTCGCTCAGCGACGCGAGCCAGCGGTTGACCGGCCAGCGCTTCGCGCGGGCGCGGTCGGCGAGGGCGGCCGGCGCCAGCGTGGTGACGAGCACGACGATCGAGACGGCAAGCGCACGTCTACGGCGGGCTCGGCCGCGGTCGGTGTTCATTCCGGGGATGCTCCGCGGGCCGGAGATGTCGGTCAACCTCTGCTCCTCATCGCCGACGTCGTCGGGGTGCGCCGGCCGCGCGGCGACGCGCACCACGCGATCAGGTGCATGGAGCCGTGGAGATGGGCTCCGGTTCAGTCGTAGACGGCCTCGAGCCACCAGCCGTCGGCCCGGGCGGTGACGAGCCAGGCGCCGCCGTCGTCAGTGGCGACCTGGAACCGGGTGCGCACATCGGTCGTGTGCGGGTCCCACCAGCGCTCGAGCGCCGGCCAGGGACCGGCCCAGCCGACCACGTCGAGCCACCGGCCGCCGACCGAGACGCGCGCCGGAGCCGCGGTGACCTCGCAGCGTTCGTCGACCGCGACCGGCCCGCCGTCGGCCCCGACGACCTGCGCGGGCCTCGGGTCGGGCAGGACGGTCGCCGGCGACGGCGTCGGCAGGCTGCCCGGCCACGGCCGGTCGGCCGGTTTCGCGGCGACGCGGGGATCGCCCCACCGCACCTCGGTCACGCGGTCGCCCGGGTCGCGGCCGCCCGTCGCGACCGGCGTCGTCACCGCGTCCGGCCCGAGGATGCCCTGGACCCGGGCCAGCGCGCGTGCCACGCGCTCGAGCGACTCCTCCGCTCCCCACAGCCCTAGCTGCCGGCCGACGTCGGCGCTGACCTGGTCCGGCACCAGCCGCACCAGCGCAAGGCCGCCCGTGGGCGGGCCGTCGGCCGACTTCGCCGTACCGGACAGCCAGCCGTCGAGCTGCCAGCGCACCCGGTCGACGATCGCGGCGGCGGTCAGCGCGCTGTCGTGCCGCCACAGCCGGGTCAGCCGCTCGCCGTGCTCGGTCTCCGCCTCGATGCTGATCCGCTGACAGGTCAGGCCGTGGGCGGTGAGGCCGGCGCTGAACCGGTCGGCGAGTCCCTTCGCGGCGAACAGCACCTGCTCGACCTGGACGGCCGGCGGGTCGAGCTCGAGCTGCGCGGTGAGCTCCGGCGGTGGCGTCCTGGCGGTGACGGGCCGCGCGTCGAGGCCGCGGGCGAGCCGGTGCGCGAGCGCGGCGTCGGGCCCGAACCGCGACCCGACGCTCGCCGACGGGAGCGCGGCGAGGTCGCCGAGGGTGTGCACCCCCAGCCGGTGCAGCAGGTCCGCGAGCGCCGGCAGGCCGAGCACGTCGACGGCGTACGCCGCGAGGAACTGCCGCGACCGCCCAGGGGGTACGACGACGTGGCGCGCGTCGTCGTCACGCGTTCCGGTCGTCGCAGCCAGCTCCGCCGCGAACGGGCCGTCCGCGATCGCGACCCGGCAGCGCGCGGACGGCATCGCCGTGTCGACGGCGGCGACCGCCTGCGCGGCGAGGACGTCGTCACCGCCGGCATAGCGCGCCGGCGCGCCGGCGGCGATCGCGCACAGCCCGGGTCGGACGATCTCGACGCCGGGGGCGACCTGCTCCAGCGCGATCGCCACCGGCTCGAAGGCGACCGCGTCGCGGAGCGCGTCGTCGTCGACCAGCATCAGGTCGGGGCAGCGTCCCTGCGCGAGCCGTCGGCGCAGCCCGGGCAGCACACCGTCCGCCCGCGCAGCGGAGTTCGCCGCGGTGACCCGCTGCGCGACGACGACGGCGGCGGGCACGTCCGCCGCTACGCCGGCAGCCGTGAGCGGCCAGTCGGCGCAGGCGACGACGAGGGTGCGGACGGCGCTCACGCCGGCCGGGCGCGGGACGTGGTGGGGTGGGCGGGTACGGCCGCGAGCGGCGGCGCCCCGGTCGCGACGTCGGCCGGCTCGGCCCGCCCGCTCGGGCCGGGCAGCCACAGCACGGTCGAGCGCGGACGGGCCGCGGCCCCGCGGCCGGTGGCCTGCACCTCGACCCGCCGGGCCCGCAGGTGACCGTGTCCGGCGCCGAGGCCCTCCCACCGGGAGCGCGCGACAGTCAGACGGACGTCGGCGCCGTCCCACCCGCCCAGCGCGACGACGACGGCTTCCCGCTCGCGGATCCGCGCGGCGAGCCGGCGTACGTCGGCCTCCTGCCGTCGCCCGGCCGGCCGCACGAGGACGACGTCGACGGCCTCGACCAGCGTCGCGACCACCGTCGTCCACGCATCCCCGGGGTGGGCCACCAGGACGAGCCGGTCCAGGTCGACGCCGTGCTCCGCCGTGGCGACGAGCCCGACGCCGGGCACCCCGACGACCCCGCACCACGCGCCGGCCGTCGCGGCGCCGGCGAGCAGCGCCAGCGCGAGCGACGTCGCCCCCTCGACCGCCACCACCGTGCCCGGACGCAGCACGCCGCCGGGGAGCAGCGCCGCCAGCGCGGGGACCACCGGCCACGGCTCGCGATGCCCGGTGCGAGGTGCCGCGAGGTGAGCCGCCTCGGGGAGCGCGGGTGCGGCGAGGGCCATGGCGCAGTGTCGAACACCTGTTCGAATCCTGTCAATCCACCGGATCGCGCTGCTCTCGTGCTATGCGACCACGGCTGCTTCCCGGTGGGTACCGCCGATCCATCTCCGCTCTCCTCATGCGGTGCCCCTGGGTCCGGCCATAGCCGGACTGAGCGGCACCGCTCGTGGTCGGCGGTAGGTTCGGCGCCGCCGAGCCCCTCGTGAACAGGACCTGACGTGGCCGTCATCAAGACACCGAGCTCGTCGGCGTGAGCACCACGGACTGGTCCGACGCCGCCAACCGCGCGCTCGCCGGAGCCGCGAAGACGCTGCGCGGCATCGAGGGGATGGAGATCCTGGACCAGACCGCCGTCGTCCGCGACAACGCGATCGCCGAGTACCAGGCGACCTGCCGGATCAGGTTCCGCCTCGAGGACCGCTAGCCGAGGCGGGTCGGTGACTCCCGCCGCCGAACCGACGGCCAGCCCGCTCGTCGGACGTGACGCCATCCGTGCCGCAGTCGTCGCGGACCTCACGGTACGGCGGAGGTCGGTGCTCCTGATCGGCGAAGCCGGCGTCGGCAAGACCGCGCTCACGGCCGTGTGCGCCGCGGCGATCCGACGGTCCACCGTGCATGTCGAGCACGTCATCGCGACTCGGGCGGGTTCGGAAATTCCGCTGGGCGCTTTCGCCCCCCTGCTTCCGACCGCGGCGCCGTCCGGCGAGGTTCTCGCCTGGGCTACCGCGCACCTGCATGAGGTGGCCGCCGGTCGGCAGCTGCTGGTCGTCGTCGACGATGCGCATCTGCTCGACGACGCTTCTTGCGCTCTCGTGCACCAGCTCGTCGTGAGAGGCGACGCGCTGGTGCTCGCAACCGTGCGGTCCGGCGAACGCGTATCCGATGCGATCACCGCCTTGTGGAAGGACGGCTACGCGTCCAGGCGCTCGGTTCCTCCGCTCGGTCGCGACTCGGTCGACGCCATCGTGGCTCGGCTCATCGGGTCGCGACCGCCGGCGCACGTCCTCGAGCGCGTGTGGGCGCTGTCGCACGGCAACGCGCTGTTCGTCCGGCATCTCGTCGCCGGACTGCTCGAGTCCGGGGCGCTCCGCCGTCACGGTGATGTCTGGCAGATCGACGAGGACGTCGTGATCCCGGAGCGGGTCGCCGAGCTCGTCCACCAACAGCTCGAGCGGCTCGACGCCGTGTCCCGGCACGTCCTGGAACTGCTGGCTCTCGGCGAGCCTCTGGGCATCGAGGCGCTTGAGCTTCTGGTTGGCCCTGACGCGACGTCGACGTTGGAGACCGTGCGGCTCGCCGTTCGCGCGCCGGACGTGCGCCGCGTCGAACTGCGCCTGGCCCATCCCCTCTACGGCGAGGTGGTCCGGCAGCGGTTGACGGTGTCGAACCGCCGACGGCGTCTCCGCGAGCTCGTGGGATGGCTGGAGGCATCCGGCGCGCGGCGGCGGGAGGACACGCTCCGACTCGCGACGTACTCGCTGGGTGCTGGAGCCGACGTCTCCGACGACGTATTGGTGGACGCCGGCCGTCAGGCGACCTACCGGATGGACCTCGCACTCGCCGAACGCCTGCTGCGCAAGGCGTGGGAGTCGCGCGGTGGGGTGGCTGCCGGACAGGCGCTGGGTGAGTTGCTCAGCGGCGTGCCGTCGAGCAATGCGGAGGCGCTCGAGATCCTGAACGCAGTCAGGGCACGCGCCGAGTCGCCCGAGGACGTCGCGCTCGTCGCGTGCACCCTCAGCCACCTGCTGTCCGTCTACTTGTTCCGGGACCGCGCCGCACGGCGAGTGCTCGACGACGCTGAGGTGCGGCTAGCCGGGACGGTATGGGCGAAGGACGTCGCCGTATCGCGAGCATTCCTCGACGTGCAGGCCGGCCGCCTGGACCAGGCGCTCGCCGTCGCCGCACCGCTCATGCACAGTCCGGAGCCGCGCCTCGTGGTGTCAGCCGCCATCGTCGGCGCGTTCGCCCTCGGCGTGCGAGGCGCGTGTCAGCAGGCGGTCGAGTGGGCGCAGCGAGGAGTCGCGGCTCACCACGAGATCGGCGGGGGGTACGTCCATGAGCTCCCGTTCATGCACGCCGTCACGGCGGCGCTGGCGTCGGTCGAAGCGGGCTGGCTGGACGAGGCGGAGGCATTCCTCGCCACCGATGAAGTCGCGTCAGCCGCCCGCGCCTACCCGCTCGCTGTCGTCCGCATCCACCACGTGAGAGCGAAGCTCGAGCTCACGCGCGGCCGGCACGCGACTGCGGCGGAACACGCTCAGGAGACGGTGCGCGCGGCATCGAAGGTCGACTGGCCGGACGGCGCCCGTTGGGGGTGGGCACTGCTCGCGCTTGCCGAAGCCGCGCGCCGGAACGTCGACGGGGCCGTGCGGGCCATCGCAGCGATGGACCAAGTCACACCACGGCGGTACCGCATGTTCGACGTCGACGTCCTCCGGGCACGCGCTGCCGTCGCCGCGGCTGCGGGCGACGTCGTCACGGCGACGTCCCAGCTGCAGGCGGCGCGACGGCTCGCGCGGGGGCAGGGCGCCCGAGCACTCGAGGCCGCCGTGCACCACGACCTGGCGCGTATCGGGCACCCTCGCTCGGCGGCAACCGCGCTTGCGGGCCTTGTCGAGGCCGTCGACGGTCCGCTCGTCCGCGCACGGGCGCTCTTCGCCGGGGGTGCGACCCGGCAAGATCCGGTCGATCTGCGTGATGCGGCTGGTGCTTTTGAGGCGATCGGCGCGTGGTGGTGGGCCGCGGAGGCCTACGCAGCGGCGGCCTGGGCATCGGCCGACGGCGGGCCCGACCGAGGAGTGCTGGCCACCAAAGCCGACGTGCTCGCGCGCCGATGCGGGACGACCGTGGCGGTCCCGGGCAGGCCTGACGCGGGTGGGCTCACCCCCCGTGAGCGCGAGGTCGCCACCCTGGCTTCTGACGGCACGCCGAGCAAGGAGATCGCCCGGCGGCTCGGGCTCTCCGTCCGCACGGTCGACAACCATCTGGCTCGCGTCTACGACAAGCTCGGCGTGACCGGCCGGCGTGACCTGGCGCGCGGATTGAGTAGCGATTGCTCATGACATGGCGGCATCCGGCCGCCGAGACTTCCCGGCATGGGCATCCGACGCGTGACGGCTGCAGCCGTGGCGTTGGCGGTCGCCCTCCCCGCGGTGGCGTCATCCGCGTCGGCTGGCCCGTCCCGGGCGGTCACGTTCCGACCGCGCCCCGTCAGCGCGCCGGTGTTCGCCGTAGCGCCGCCCGATACAGATCCGCAGCGGCAGCGCCATGTCGTCATGGCGTCGGACGGCGTCGAGCTCTTCGCCGAGACCTGGCTGCCGGCCCCGCGTCACGGGCTGAGACCACCGGCCCGGCTCCCGAGCGTCCTCGTGATGTCGCCGTACACCGGCTACAACCGCACGACGCGCACCTCGCAGAAGATCGTGGCCGCCCTGGTACCCCGCGGGTATGCGGTCACCCAGATGCACGTGCGTGGCACCGGCGAGTCGGGCGGCTGCCTCGAGTTCTTCAGCGCGCGCGAAGCCGACGATGGCGCGCGCATGGTCGAGTGGCTCGCCACCCGGTCGCCGTGGGGCGACGGAACGGTCGGGGCGATCGGCCTGTCCTATTGGGCCACCACAGCGCTCAACACCGCTGCGCGGGGCGACCGCGCGCTCACGAAGTACCTGAAGGCGGTCGTTGCGGCGGCACCGGTCACGAGTTCGTACGACCACGTCCGCAACGACGGAGTCCACCGGTTCTGGGTGACGAACACCACCCACAACACCGGGTCGATGTACGGGTACTCGTTGCTGTCCGGCCATTCGCCTACCGAGACGCTGGTCACGGGGGAGGATCCGACGCCCGTCGTCGAGGCGCTCACCGATCCCCGCACGCTTCCGGAGCCCGCACACGTGCCGCAGAAGGGCGCGTGTGTCGCCGAAACCGTTGCCGCCGAGACCGCACCCGGCAGCGACTACACGACTTACTTCGCCGCGCGCGACCTTCGCCCGCACGCGGGGAGCATCCGCGCGGCGACGCTGATGTTCCACGGGCACCGGGACGGCGCAGTGCCGACGATCATGCAGGCCGGGTTCTTCGACCGCATCCGGGCCCCGAAGGCCGGCGTGTTCGGCGTGTTCGACCACGAGTTCCCGGACGAGCACTACTCCGGGCTCCGCCCGGAATGGGAGCGAGCGGACACCTTCCCGATGATCGTCGCGTGGTTCGACCGGTATGTCCGCGGCCGCCGCGACACGGGCGTCGAGTCCTGGCCCGCGGCCCAGGTCCAGGGCAGCGACGGCCACTGGCGTGTTGAGCGTTCCTGGCCCCGGACCGGCGGACCTCCCGGACAACTCGCACTCAGCGCCGGCGGCATACTCGGCGCCGCGTCGCCCACGGGTCGAAGCGTCGTCGTCGACGCCGTCCCGTTCGACGACGCGTCGCCGGTAGCGGGGCCGAACCAGCGCGTGGTCTTCGACAGCGGGCCGCTCAAGGAGCGGCTGGAGATCGTCGGCGGACCGCTCCTGGACACGTGGGTCACGGTTGACCGTTCGGATGCGCATCTGGCGGTGGCGCTCACGGCGTACGGACGCGACGGAGAACCGCTTCCGGACGGCCGTATCGTCGGTGCGCGATCGCTGCGGCACGTCGCGCCGTTCCGACACGGCGGGTTCGCGCAGGAGACCGGCGCTCCAGCACCTGTGGGGGTGCCGTTCCGCGTCCTGATCCGGCTCCCCGTCATCGATCTCGTGGTCCCCCGCGGCGGCCGCATCACGATCAGCATCGCGGGGTCACAGACCACCGGCCCAGGCGTCGAGGGGACGGCCGGGCTGCCGGTCTCGGTGTTCGAGTACCCCACCGAACCGTCGTTCTCCGGTGCGACCGTGACCGTTCATCACGACTGCGCGCACCCGACGGCGCTGAGGTTCCTGCTGCCGTCCCAGACTGCGGTCGTGCTCGACGTCGAGGAACGCGGAAGGGTGTTCCCCGACCGCTCGGTGCCCCCCTCTCTGCCGGATTCCGACGGCGGCCACGCCCGCCGGTCGGTGTGCGGGGTAGCAGCGGTCGACCCCTACGCGCTCACCGGGTAGTCGGGTCGACTTGCGCGCGACGGTGACGTCCCAACCCAGCGAGCCCTGCCTGGGTGGGCACGAGGCGTCACGCTGGGCGAGCCGGGACATACGCTGCCGCGGTGCCGCCGCTGTTCACTCTCGCCGACGTCTCGACGATGCGCGGGTCGGCCGACGAGCACGTGCACCCGCTGTCCGGCGTGACCGTCGACATCGCGGCCGATCGCATCACCGTGGTCGTCGGTCCCTCGGGGAGCGGCAAGAGCACGCTGCTGCGGCTGCTCAACCGGCTGGAGGAGGCGCACGACGGCGTCGTGTCGTTCCACGGGCGGCCCATCGGGTCATACGACGTTCTCGAGCTCCGCCGCCGGGTCGGCCTGCTGCAGCAGCGCCCGACGCCCTTCCCCGGGACGGTGCTCGACAACATCCGGGTCGCGCGGCCCGCCGTCACACGGGACGAGGCTGTTGCGCTGCTGGAGCGCGCCGGCCTCGGCGGGGGGTTCCTCGACCGCCGGGCGGACGAGCTCTCCGGCGGCGAAGCGCAGCGGATGTGCCTGGCGCGCACGCTCGCGGCGGGGCCGGAAGTGCTGCTGCTCGACGAGGCGACATCGGCGCTGGACGCCGCTGCCGCCAAAGTGGTCGAGCGCACGGCGCGGGACCTCGCCGAGGGCGGGCTCACCGTGGTCCTCGTGACCCACGACCTGCGACAGGCGCGTCGCCTCGCGGACGACCTCGTCGTCCTGGCCGGGGGAGAGGTGGTCGAGCACGGCCCGGCCACGCGGCTGCTCCGGCGCGCGAAGGACGAGCGCGCCCGAGCCTTCCTCGGCGGCTCCTCGTGACCGCGCTGGCAGCGGAGACGGCCGGACGGACCGCCGTACCCGTACCTCCGGTCTGGGGGATCGCGCTCACGCTGGTCCTCGTCGCCGTGACGGCGTACGTCGCCGTCGACCAGCGGCTGGGTCTCGCTCGCGACCTCGCCGAGGCCGTCGTGCGCGCGGCGGTCCAGCTGGTCGCGGTCGGATTCGCGCTGCGCTTCCTCTTCGAGCACACCGGAATCCCCGGGTCGCTCGGCTGGGTGGCGGCCATGGTCCTGCTCGCCGGCCGCACCGCGGGGGGCAGGGCAAGCGGCATCCCGCATGGCACGCGGATCGCGACGGCCGCGGTGGGCGCCGCGGCTGTCGGGACGGTGGGGCTGCTCGTCGGCGCCCGCGTCATCGAGGCGACGCCGCGCATCGTCGTGCCGATGGGCGGGATGGTCGTCTCCGCTGCGATGACCGGAGCCACGTTGACGCTGAGCCGGATCCACGACGAGGTCGCGTCGTCACGTGCATCGGTCGAGGCGCGGCTCGCGCTGGGACTGCCCTCGGCCGAGGCGTTCGCGCCGCACCTGCGGCTCGCACTGCGCGCCGCCATCGCGCCCGCGATCGACCAGACGAAGGTCGTCGGCCTGATCACGCTGCCGGGCGCGATGACGGGGCTGATCATCGCCGGGGTGTCACCCGTCGTCGCGATCCGCTACCAGATCATCGTGATGTACATGCTCCTGGGTGCCGGCACGGTGGCGGCGCTCGTCGCCGCGCGGCTCGCCGGGCGCGCGCTGTTCGACGACGCGCATCGCCTCCGCCGCATCGAGTCGTGACCCGCGGGCACAATGCGCGGATGACGACTCACCACGACCTGCTGGGCGGCCCGCCGCCGACCCTGCTCCCGCCGACACCCGACGCCGACGTCGCCCTCGCGGGCGGGGACGACCCCGCGGAGGTCGCTGCGCGGCATCCGGAGCACAGCGCGGCGTGGGCGGCCCTCGCCGACCGTGCGTACGCGGCGGGGCACGTCGTCGAGTCGTACGCCTACGCGCGGACCGGCTACCACCGGGGGCTGGACGCGCTGCGCCGCAACGGGTGGAAGGGCTACGGCCCGGTCCCCTGGGCGCACGAGCCGAACCGCGGGTTCCTTCGCGCGCTCAACGCGCTGGGTCGGGCCGCTCGCGACATCGACGAGACCGCCGAGGCCACCCGGTGCGCCGACCTGCTCCGCGAGTGCGACGCCGCAGCGTTCGCCGAGGTGCCCATGCCGCTGTCGACCGACGCGTAGGGAGCAGCACCATGCCCGACGACCTGACGCTGACGAACGTCGCGGTGGAGATCGAGCGGCACGTCGCCGCGTCCGGCTGGGACCAGGCGCCGCGATTGTTCGCGCTCGCCGACACGACGGAGCTGCTGGACCGGGAGCCGCACCTGTCGACGACGCTCGGCGTCGCACCGACCGGACCGCTCACTCCGGTCGAGCAGGAGCCCTTGCCGGAAGGCGCGCTGGACGAGGTCCTGGCCGATCTCGCCTGGCCCGACGAGGTGCTCGGGTGCGCGCTGGTCAACGAGGTCGTGATGCTGCCCGCCGAGCTCGCCGACGCGGTGCCCGCCGACGTCGACGCCGCCGCGTGGGTGGCGGCGCATCCGGGCAAGCGCGAGATCCGCCTCGCCGTCGCCGTGCTGCGCGACGGCTCCCGCGCCGGGTGCCTGCGACTGCGCGGCGACGACCCGGACGACGACGAGGTCCTGGTCGGCACCGACCTGGTGCCCAACCTGGCCGAGGCCCTGGTCGCCACGCTGCGCTGACGTCGCGCCGGCCCGCCCTGACGTCCGCTGCGGTCACCGGCGCGCCCCGACCGGCTAGACTTCGTCCGCAAGAGGCCCTCCGGCGCTTGCCCTGGTCGTAGTCGACCAGGTCCAGCCCGAGGGCCTTTCGTCTGTCGTGAGGAGACCAGCATGCCCGCCGTCGTACTCGTCGGCGCCCAGTGGGGCGACGAGGGCAAGGGCAAGGCGACCGACCTGCTCGGCGACCGGCTCGACTACGTCGTCCGCTACAACGGCGGCAACAACGCCGGGCACACGGTCGTCATCGGCAGCGAGACCTACGCGCTGCACCTGCTGCCCACCGGCATCCTCACGCCGACGATCGTGCCGGTCATCGGCAACGGCGTCGTCGTCGACCTCGGCGTCCTCTTCGGCGAGATCGACCTGCTCGAGGCCCGCGGGATCGACACCTCGCGCCTCGTGATCAGCGCCAACGCGCACATCATCACGCCGTACCACACGGCCATCGACAAGGTGGTCGAGCGCTTCCTCGGCGCAGCCAAGCTCGGCACGACCGGCAGGGGCATCGGCCCGGCCTACGCCGACAAGATGTCGCGCGTCGGCGTCCGCGTGCAGGACCTCTTCGACGAGAAGATCCTGCGGCAGAAGGTGGACAGCGCCCTCAAGCCCAAGAACCAGCTGCTGAGCAAGGTCTACAACCGCAAGGCGATGTCGGTCGACGCAGTGGTGGAAGAGCTGCTCGCGCACGCGGAGCGGCTGCGCCCGATGGTCGCGGACACCCCGCTGCTGCTGCACCGCGCGCTGGCCGACGGGAAGACCGTGCTGCTCGAGGGCGGCCAGGCGACGATGCTCGACGTCGACCACGGCACCTATCCCTTCGTCACGTCGAGCAACCCGACCGCCGGCGGCGCGTGCGCCGGCTCGGGCATCGCGCCGACGCAGATCACCGGGGTGATCGGCGTGCTGAAGGCGTACACGACGAGGGTCGGCGCCGGACCGTTCCCGACGGAGCTCGACGACGAGTGGGGCGAGCGGCTCCGCTCGGTCGGCGGCGAGTACGGCACGACCACTGGCCGCCCGCGTAGGTGCGGCTGGTTCGACGCCGTCGTCGCGCGGTTCGCGACGCGTGTCAACGGCCTTACTGACATCTTCCTCACGAA
>DATLNF010000064.1:0-2055 GCA_035536955.1 Mycobacteriales bacterium
CAGGTACCGCTGCCCCTGCTGGAACTCCACGCCGTCGAGCGCGACGCTGCCAGCCGTGCCGGTGGTGAGCTCGACCTCGGTCACGTCGCTGTTCTTCGGGCTGTACCACCGGTCCACGTCGATGACGACGGAGTCCGCGTCCACGTCGCGCACCGTGCCGGCGAACGCGGGCGACATGTCGGCGAGGAACTTCTCGTCGAACATCAGGCAGGACGCCATCTGTGAGCCGTCCGGCGCCTTGAGCTCGAGCCGCTTCGCCGCGACCGCGGGCTTCGCCGGCTCGTCGCCGCCACCGGTCATCTGGACCACGCCGACGGCGAGCGCTCCCACCGCGCTGGCCGCGACGGCGGGGAGCAGCCAACGACGGCCGCGTCTGGTCTCCATGCGGGACAGGTTCTCCGGGGTCGTGTCCACGGGTGTGGCCATGATCGCCTCCAGCAGCTCGTGCGCCCGAGCCTCTCTCGCGCGCTCTGCGGAGCCGGCCGGCGGAGACGGGTCGACGCGCGCGAGCAGGGCTCGCAGATCGTCGTCTCTCACCGTGGGGTCCTCCTCGCTCCACCTGCTGCATGTCCGGCAGGCGCGGTGTCCTTTCCGGTCTCGAGCTGCGACCTCAGCCGGCGCTTCGCGCGGTGCAGCCGGATGCTCGCGGCGTTGGAGCTGATGCCGAGCGCCATGGCGATCTCCCCCGGTGGAAGTCCCTCCCACGCCCACAGCGCGAGCACCTCGCGGTCGTCGGAGCCGAGCCGGCGCAGCGCGTCGCGCACGTCCTCGTCCGCGTCGTCGTCGGACCCTGCTGGTGATCCGGGCTGCGCTGCCAGGCGGGCGACGAGCCCGAGGTGCCGGTCCTGTGCCCGCCGGCTGTTGGCCAGGCACCGTCGCGCGATGCCGTACACCCAGGGCAGCTCGGCGCCGACCGGCACGTCGTCGAGCCGGCGCCACAGCACGAGCAGGGCCTCGGCGACGACGTCGTCGACCTGGGCCGGCTCGGTACGGCGCGCGACGTACCTCCGCACCGGATCGTGCACCTCGGCGAAGGCGGCCCGGAACCGCGCCTCGCGCAGGGCGTGCGGAGTCCGGCTGACGTCGTCCATGTCGTCCGGTTCGACGCGGCGCGGGCTCGTGCGGTTCCCTGTGACCGTGGACCAGCCCGAAGTCGTCTATCGGCAGGCGGCTCGCGTCGTCGTCGTCGACGCGAATGGTCGAACTCTGCTCATGCAGGGCTGCGACCCCGTCACTCCGCATGTTCGCTTCTGGTTCACGCCTGGTGGAGGGGCAGACGAAGGTGAGTCCCTTGCGGCCGCTGGAGCGCGGGAGCTTTACGAGGAGACCGGTCTCGTCGTCCTGCCCGCAGACCTCGGCGAGCCCGTCCTGCGCTACACGTCCGAGTTTCCATTCGACGGCCGCCACTACCTCCAGGAGCAGGACGTCTTCCTGCTGCGCACGAGCGCCTTCGATGCGGTCCCGGTAGCACTCGACGTACACGAGATCCGCAGCGATGTTCGCCTGGCGTGGATCTCCCTCGACGAGCTGGCCGCGCTCGAGGAGCCGTACTACCCCCCGGAGCTGCCCGACCTGGTCCGCCTTGCGATGTCCCGCTCGTAGCTCACGGGCCCCCCGATCGTCGGGTCGCAGCCGAGCAGGGAGTCGCGGACCTCGCGCCAGCCCGCCGCGGCGCCGACCGCGAGCAGCCCGACCTGCTCGTCGCCCGGGGTGTACGCCGACCCGTCGACGCGCAGCGCCGAGCCGCCGGCCTCCTCGAGCAGGAGCACGCCAGGAGCGTGGTCCCACGGCAGAGTGCGCCAGAACAGCACGGCGTCGTACCTGCCCGCGATCAGCTGGGGGTAGGCCACGCCGGCGCAACGCGGCCCCTCCGCGACGGTCCCGAAGCGCAGCCGGCGCTCGTGCACTGCCGATCGGGTCGGCTCGTCCAGGAACCGGCTGAGCACGCCGACCCGCATCGACGGCAACGCCCGGCGAGGTGGCGTGCGGACCAGCTCGCCGTTGCGCCGGGTGCCGTGGCCGCGGACCGCGATCCACATCTGATCGTGCTCGGGC
>DATLNF010000065.1:0-5385 GCA_035536955.1 Mycobacteriales bacterium
ACCGGACGGTGACCGTGGGGGAGCCACCGTCCGACGAAACGGCGAGACGCGCGGTGCACGGCCTTACGGGGGTTGGGCCAGCACCGCGCGTCTCGCGTCTTTTTCCTCCTCCGTGTAACCGGCGCCACAGCCGCGATGTCCAACGAGGTGTACGGCGGATGCTCCGCCGACAGGTAAGCCTCGAGGAGGCAGCTGTGTACGCGTTCGTCATCCTGATTGGCCTGGGCCTCGGCCTCGGCGTCGCGATGGGGATCCTCGACGAGCTCGTGCCCGTCAAGGCGCCCAAGGCACTGACCCGCACGGTCGGCGCGCTCATCGCCGTCGGCGCGGCGTGGGCCCTGGACTACTCCGTCTTCACCGCCTTCGGCCAGCCGCTGCGTGAGCAGTGGATGCACCACGTCGCCACCGGTGTCGTGCTCGTCGGCGTCGCCGACGTGGTCCGCGAGCTCACCGGCTACGTGGGCGGGCTCGCCCGCAAGGCGCAGGACGAGGCCGTCGAGATCGAGCGGCGCATCCCCCGCGCTGCGTAACGGAACACGCGCCGTACGACGGCGCACGGCTAGCTGCGACGCCCCCGGGATTTCCCCGCCGGGGGCGTCGCGCTGCGCCCCGGCGCCTGTTCCCGCCCCGCGCCCCGCCCCACCCCGGCCCCCGCGCCACGCCGGCCCCCGCGAACATTGCGTCACCGCAGGCTCGCGGCCGCGCAGTACGCCGCAAGGTTCGACTCGATCGCGCGCGACTTAGGGTGACCGGGTGCGACTGACGGTCTTCTGGGAGCGGATGAACGGGCGCTTCGGCGAGGTGTACGCCGACTCCGTCGTGCGTGACGTCACCATCGGCGAGCTGGGCGGACGTACGGCGCAGGAGGCGCTCGACGCCGGCGTACCGGCCAAGCAGGTCTGGCTCGCCCTCTGCGAGTTCTTCGAGATCCCCGCCAAGGAGCGCTGAGCGCGGTGGCGCGACCCGACAGCCGCATCGTCCGCATCGACTACGGCTACTTCGTGCGGCCGGCGGCCGAGACCGGCACGGGCTCCGATCGCGTGGAGGGCGTGCTCGGGTACGCCGTGCTGCATCCGGACGGGGTGCTGCTGCTCGACACCGGGATGGGGGAGCACCCCGACGTCGACGCGCACTACCGACCGCGCCGTACCCCGCTGCCACGTGCGCTCGGCGCGCAGGGTCTTGAGCCGGACGACGTCTCCCTCGTCGTGAACTGCCATCTGCACTTCGACCACTGCGGCGGCAACCCGCTCCTTCCCGGCCGTCCGGTCGTGGTCCAGGACGTCGAGCTGGCGGCCGCACGACGTCCGGACTACACGCTGCCGGAGCTGGTCGACTCGCCGGGTACGACGTACGAGTGCATCGACGGGGACGCTGAGGTCCTGCCGGGCGTCCTCGTGCTGCCGACGCCCGGGCACACCGACGGGCACCAGTCGGTGGTCGTGCGCCAGCCGAGCGGGGCCGTCGTCGTACTCGCCGGGCAGGCCCACGACACCGCCACGGAGTTCAGCGCGGACGCGCTCGCCGTCCGCGCGGCGAGTGAGGCCCCGGACGACGTGCTGCCCGTACCCCGCGCATGGGTGGCGCGGCTGCTCGCCTTCGACCCGGCGCGCGTCTACTTCGCGCACGACCATGCGGTGTGGACGCCGTCGTAGGCCTTGAGCGGTCACCCATCCCCGCCCACCGTCGAACCTTGCGGCAGTCCACGCTCGCGACAGCGCAGATCGCCTCAATGTTCGGCACGGCCGCCTGCCCGAGGCGGGTCCGACATGGCGGCGTGTCGCTGCTCGCCGGGTTCGAACACGTGTTCTAGAGTCGTCGTACGCGATCGACGCAGGCGGTGTGTCCACAGAAGCCCTCGCGGGGGCCTCCGTTGTCGCACCGAGCACCTAGCGTGAATGCCGGTCGCACCCGACGACGAGAAGGGCCAGCAGATGGCAGGCATGGACCGTGACAAGGCGCTAGAAGCAGCGCTGGCCCAGATCGACAAGAACTTCGGCAAGGGGTCGGTCATGCGACTCGGCGACGAGACGCGCGCGCCGATCCAGGTGATCCCCACCGGGTCGATCGCGCTCGACGTGGCGCTCGGCATCGGCGGGCTGCCGCGCGGCCGGATCGTGGAGATCTACGGGCCGGAGTCGTCGGGCAAGACCACCGTCGCACTGCACGCGGTCGCGCAGGCGCAGGCGGCCGGCGGCATCGCGGCGTTCATCGACGCCGAGCACGCGCTCGACCCCGACTACGCGAAGGCGCTCGGCGTCGACACCGACGCGCTGCTCGTCTCGCAGCCGGACACCGGTGAGCAGGCGCTCGAGATCGCCGACATGCTGATCCGCTCCGGCGCGCTCGACGTCATCGTCATCGACTCGGTCGCCGCGCTCGTGCCCCGCGCCGAGATCGAGGGCGAGATGGGCGACAGCCACGTCGGCCTGCAGGCCCGGCTGATGAGCCAGGCGCTGCGCAAGGTGACCGGCGCGCTGCACCAGTCCAAGACCACCGCGATCTTCATCAACCAGCTGCGCGAGAAGATAGGCGTCATGTTCGGGTCGCCCGAGACGACGACCGGTGGCAAGGCGCTGAAGTTCTACGCGTCCATCCGCCTCGACGTACGCCGGATCGAAGCGCTCAAGGACGGCACCGACGTCGTCGGCAACCGCACCCGCGTCAAGGTCGTCAAGAACAAGTGCGCGCCGCCTTTCAAGCAGGCGGAGTTCGACATCATCTACGGCCAGGGGATCAGCCGGGAGGGCTCGCTGATCGACGTCGGCGTCGACCACGGCATCGTGAAGAAGTCCGGCGCCTGGTACACCTACGAGGGCGACCAGCTCGGCCAGGGCAAGGAGAACGCGCGGTCGTTCCTGCGCGACAACCCCGACCTCGCCGACGAGATCAACAAGCGGATCAAGGAGAAGCTCGGCATCGGGATCACCCTCGACGCCGACACCTCCACGCCGCTCGACGCGCCCGGCGTGCCGCTGCCGGCCCCGGTCGACTTCTAGCCGGATGACGTTCGCCTGGTCGGCGGGCCGCGGGGCTTCCCCCGCGGCCCGCCGCCGGCGTTCGAGCGGGCGGGACCCCGAGCCCGACGCGACCCGCGACGACGGGCCGGACGCCGACCCGGAGTCGGTCGCCCGGGCGATCTGCCTGCGGCTGCTCACCGCCGGACCGCGCACCCGGGCCCAGCTCGCCGACGCCCTGGCCGTCCGCGACGTGCCACCCGAGGTGGCGGACGCCGTCCTGGACCGGTTCACCGACGTCGGGCTGATCGACGACGCGACATTCGCCGCCATGTGGGTGTCCTCCCGGCACCTCGGCCGGGGCCTCGCGCGGCGGGCGCTGAGCCAGGAGCTCCGGCACCGCGGGGTGGACGACGCGACGGCGTACGACGCGGTCCAGGCCGTCTCCGACGCCGACGAGGAGGCCGCCGCGCGCGAGCTGGTCCGCCGGCGGCTGCCATCCCTCTCCCGGCACGACGCGGCCACCCGGACCCGGCGGCTGGTCGGCATGCTCCAGCGGAAGGGCTACTCCGGGGGCCTCGCGTTCCGGGTGGTGCGCGACGTCGTCGGGGAGGAAGCCGCCGCAGCCGCCGACCCGGACGACACAGTGGACGACGACTCGGTGGCACCGGCAGACCGGTAAGGCGCCGTCGGCCCGCTGAGCCGGAAGTCAGCCGGGCGGCTGCTGCGCCTTCGCGAGCGCCTCGAACCCGGCCCACAGCTCGTCGTCGCCGAGGATTTCCCGCGCGGCCAGCAGGAGGTGACCGATCTTCGACCACGGCATGACCGCCCCGACCCACTCGTTGATCAGCTCGTCGTCGACGAAACCCCGCCGCCACGCGAGCGCGCACATCTCGAAGAACGTCGCGTACTCGTTGACGTGCATCCGCTCGTCGCTCGCCCAGCCGTAACGGTCGAAGAACTCGTGCCCGCCGATCTGCACGGCATCGGACCAGCAGAACATCTTGGCGGCGCGGCTCGGCTTGAACGTCTGCTCGATCTGCAGCATCAGCTGAAAGTCGTCGCGGGATACGGCCACGGGTCCTCCGTCGAGAATCGGGGCGACATTTCGAGGGCCGGACGCTAGCGCGTACGCCGACACCCTCACCCGGGCGAATCTGTCCACATGCCGCGACGCGGTGCCCCCGACCCCCCTGCGCTTGATCTTGGCCACCCCCCGGCCTAGCCTCCGGGATGGTGAGTTGACCAACCCGCCTCGCGCGGTGCACGGCATAGCGGAACCCCGACCAGCTGACTGACGCAGACAACCGACGAAACGGCGCCACTGACTCCGGCGCATGACGCCCTGCCTGCTGTACGCCGGCATTCGGCTGCGGCTGCCTCGTGCGGCCGCAGACGCTGCGCCCCGCTCACCGTGCACGGCCGCGGCCTGACCGGGCCCGGCCGACAGTGTCGGAAGGGGGCTAGCCATGGGACCCGCCGAACTCCTCCTCATCCTGCTCATCCCGGTGTCCGTCGTCGCCACCGTCGTCATCACCCGCTCGCAGCGCCCCGCGGGCTCCACCGATGCCTCCGCCGAGATCGCCGAGCTCCGCCGCCTGCTCCTCGACCGCGACGCCGTGAAGCCGTCGCCGACGCCGTCACCCGCCGCTTCGCCCGCCGCGACCGATCCCGCGGCGGTCGCCGAGGCCCGCCGTGCTGCCGAGACCATCGTCAGCGAGGCGCGCACGCAGGCGGCCGCCATCACCAGCCAGGCTCAGGCGGAGGCGAGCTCGGTCGCCGCGAGCGCCCAGAGCGACGCCCTCGCCGTACGCCGGGACGCCGAGCTCGCCGCCAACGCGGCCGCGGCCGACGCCAAGGCCAAGGCCGAGGAGGACGTCCGGTCCCTGCGGGCTGACCTCGAGCGCCGCGAGCAGCGCCTTGCCGAGCGCGAGGAGCGACTCGACGCCGAGCAGAGCCGCCTGGAGGCACGCGACCGCGAGCTGGCGGCCGTCGAGGCCGACATCGCCCGCAAGAAGGCCGAGCTCGAGGACGTCGAGGAGGAGCGCCGGCTGATCCTCGAGCGCACCGCGGGCATGACCGCGGCCGACGCCAAGTCCGAGCTGGTCCGCAGCATCGAGAACCAGGCCAAGCGCGAGGCGGCGGTGATCGTCCGCGACATCGAGGCCGACGCCAAGGAGACCGGCGAGGAGCGGGCCCGCAAGATCGTCACGCTGGCCATCCAGCGGGTCGCCAGCGAGCAGACCGCCGAGTCGGTGGTCAGCGTCCTGCACCTGCCGAGCGACGACATGAAGGGCCGGATCATCGGCCGCGAGGGCCGCAACATCCGGGCCTACGAGCAGATCACCGGCGTCAACCTGATCATCGACGACACCCCCGAGGCGGTGCTGCTCTCCTGCTTCGACCCGGTACGCCGCGAGGTCGGGCG
>DATLNF010000066.1:0-19783 GCA_035536955.1 Mycobacteriales bacterium
GCGCCGTACGACGCAACCCGGGTGCTCACGCACACCTATCGCCACCCCGGCTCCTACGTCGTCGTGGTGACCGTGCGCACCGGCCGCCCCTGCTCCGGCGGGCGGACCGAGGTCGCGACCCGGCGGGTGGCGATCGAGATCGCCGGGTCGTCGCCGCGACCGCCGCCGAGCGCCAGCTCGTCTGCCACGCCACGGCCGACGCCGGCCCGGACCGGTTCCCCGTCGGCCGCCCCGACGCCCGCGGAGCCGAGCGCATCAGCATCACCGGAGCCCACCGGGTCCCCGCACTCCGGGCAGTGACCGGGCCGGCACTGCGTCGGGTGACCTCAGCGGGGCAGAATGTCCACCGACCCGCATCCCGCCGAGACGATGGGGACCCAGATGTCGTACACCGGTGACGAGGAGTACGTGACCGGGGTCATGCGACCGCCGCGGCGCTGGCCGTTCGCGGTCGGCGCGGCCGTGCTGCTCGCGGCCGCTGCCGTTGCCGGCGTGCTGGTCGCGGAGCGGGACGACGACCCGACTCCACGCGCGGTCGCGTCGCCGTCGCCGACGCCCGAGGAATCGCCGTCGCCGTCGCCGACACCATCGCCGACGCCCACTCCCGAGGATTCCCCGACGCCGAGCACGTCGCCTACCCCGGCGGCCGCACCGACGCCGACCGTGACCCGGTCCGCTGCCCGGACTCCGGCGGCGACCCGGGTGCCGACCCCGCGCCCGACCCCGACGCCGGCTGTGACCAGGACGCCGCAGCCGTCCGGCTACCCGGCGAGGGGACTGGTGCTGGAGGTCAGCGGTGAGCCCGTGACCGGGGACCCGCCCGGCGTCACGTTCCGGATCCGGGTGCGTGACAACGACGGCAACGAGATCGACGGCACGATCGACTACGGCGACGGTACGCGGCAGGTGTACTCGCGGCGCCCGAGCGTCACGTGCACCACGCGGCCGACCGCGACCCCCCCTCCCGGCTACCGTCCGGCTCCGGTCGACCGTCGCTTCACGGTCACGCACTACTACCAGGCCGGCGGTCGGTACACCGTGACGGTCACCGCGACGACCGGGCGCCAGTGCTTCGGCACCCCGGTGGAGAGCACCCGGCGGCACCTCGTCGTCGTGGTGCCGCCGCGACCGACGGCGAGCTCGTCGCCGCAGCCGACGCCCGTGACGGCGACGCCGACACCGACGCCGCCTGCGACCGAGGGTCAGCGGCCGTAGGGCCGCCCGTCAGTCGTCGAGGCCGAGCACGCCGTACCAGTACTTCTGCGCGAGCGAGGGCGACTGGTCGACGTGCACGTGCTTGGCCTCGAGGTAGCCGTCGGGTCCCTGCGGTCCGAGCTCACGTCCGACACCGGACTGCTTCACGCCGCCGAACGGCGCGTACCCGTTGAGCAGGTGCACGTCGTTGACCCAGACCGTGCCGACGCGCAGTCGGTGCGCCACGGACAGCGCGCGGGGGACGTCGCGGGACCAGACCGACGCGGCGAGTCCGTACGGCGAGTCGTTGGCGATCGCGACCGCCGCGCCCTCCGTGTCGTAGGGGATGACGCACAGGACGGGGCCGAAGATCTCCTCCTGCGCGACGGTCATGTCGTTGGTCACGTCGGCGAAGACCGTCGGCGCGTAGAAGTGGCCGGACGCCAGAGTGCCGTCCGTCAGCCGGCTGCCGCCGGTTACCAGCCGGGCTCCTTGGTCGAGACCGACCTTGACGTACCGGTCGACCCGATCGACCTGCGCGGCGTTGACCAGCGGCCCGAGGTCGCTGTCGAAGTCGTGGGCCGACCCCACCCGCAGCGCGCTGACGACGGCGACGAGGCGGTCGACGACCTCGTCGTACGTCGCGCGCGGCACCAGCAGTCGGGTCCCGGACTCGCACGCCTGACCCTGGTGGAGCAGGAACCCCCACGCCGCGCCGCGGACGGCGACGTCGAGGTCCGCGTCGTCGAGCAGGATCGTCGCGCCCTTCCCGCCGAGCTCGAGGGTCAGGTGCTTCACCGTGTCCGCGCCGCTGCGCATGATGCGCCGACCCACGTCGGTCGACCCGGTGAACGCGACCTTGTCGACCAGCGGGCTGGAGCTCATCACCTCCCCGACGCCGATCGCCGAGGAGGTCAGGACGTTGAGCACCCCCGGCGGCAGTCCCGAGTCGGCCGCCACCTCGCCGAGGAGCGCCGCGGTCCCGGGTGTGTAGGGCGACGGCTTCAGCACCACCGTGCAGCCGGTCGCCAGGGCCGGGGCGACCTTCCACATCGCGATGAGCAGCGGGAAGTTGAACGGGCTGATCGCGCTGACGACGCCGACCGGCTCCCGGCGGACGTAGTTCCAGCTCGGCGCGGGGGTGGTGATCGCCGGGAGAGGCTCGATCTCGCGCATCTGCGCGTAGAGCTCGACCTGCTGCCGGGCGTGCTCGACCGCCAGCGGCACCGTGAAGAGGTTCGCCAGCCGGGCCGTGTGCCCGGCGTCGCGGATCTCCGTCTCGACGAATTCGGGGAGCCGTGCGGTGATGCCCTCGACGAACGAGCGCACCACGCGGATCCGCGACTCGCGGCCCTGGCTGGCCCAGTCGCTCCGGTCGAACGCGCGCCGCGCCGCGGCGATCGCGCGCTCGGCGTCGTCCGGCCCGGCATCGGCGTACACCCCGGCGACCTCGCCGGTCGACGGGTCGATCGACTCGAACGTCGCGCCTGATGCGGCCGGGCAGAGCTCGCCGTCGACGAGCAGCGCGTGGACATCCCCCATGGGCAGGTCATACGCGCCGCGGCCCCGATCGACAAGGCGCGCCGGCGGCAGGCCGATGCGACAATGAGGCGTGACTCCCAGACCGACGCCCCGGCGTACGGCGCTCGTCGCCGTCCTGATCGGCGCGGGCGCGACCGTCCCGCTGCTCGGCAGCACGACGTCCGCGCACGCCGCCAACGCCTCGGTGTCGGCGACGAGCGGCAACACGTTCGAGCCGTCGCGGGTGGCGATCAACGTCGGCGACTCGGTCACCTGGACGACGACGGGCGGTGTCAATCACACGGTCACCAGCTCGAGCCCCAACTGGGAGAAGGACGACGCGATCCCGGTGCCCGGCCGGTCGACGTCGTTCACCTTCAAGGCGGCCGGCACCTACGCCTACTACTGCAAGACGCACGGATCACCGTCCGCGGGAATGCGCGGAACGGTCACGGTGGCGGCACCGGTGCGCCCGCCGGCGTCCCGGACGCCAAGTGCCCGACCGTCGCCGTCGCCCACGCGCCCGCCGACCGTGGCCCCGACGCGCAGCCCGACGCGCAGCCCGACGCCGCGCCCCACGCCGAGCCGCTCGGCGCCGCCGTCCCGCTCACCCTCGCCGACGCCGGTTCGCACGACGACCGCACCGCCGATCGGCGTCCCGTCGGTGCAGCCGGCACCGACTCCGGCCACGGCGGCTCCGCTGCCGACGGTCGCCGACGAGCCCTCCGACCAGCCGACCGTCGACCTGGGCAGCGGCGGGCTCGGCCCGCGGCCGGCCTCTGACCGAGGCCGGGGGCTGCCGACCTTCATCGCGCTGGTCGCGCTGGTGGGCGTCGTGTCCGCCCAGGTGCGAGCGCTGCTCGCGCTGCCCGTCGAGGACTGACGACTCCTTCGTCCACAGACCTGTGCGCACCGGGACCGGGGTGTCGCAGCCAGCCGCTAGCGTCCTGGGACGGGTTCGGCCGTGGGGGTCGCACCGTGTTAGCCTCGGGCGTTCGTTGACGCGAACAGCCTCCTGTCACGGATCGACCGTGACCGCCTGAGTCCGAAGGAGGTAGGTCTGTCCATGCGTCATTACGAGATGATGGTCATCCTCGATCCCGATCTCGAGGAGCGCACCGTCGCCCCGGCCCTCGACCAGTTCCTCAGCGTCGTGCGTGACGGTGGCGGGTCGGTCGACAAGGTCGACATCTGGGGCCGGCGCCGCCTGTCCTTCGAGATCAACAAGCGCAGCGAGGGCATCTACGCCGTCGTCGACATGCAGGCCGAGCCCGCGCTCGTCAAGGAGCTCGACCGGCAGATGAACCTCTCCGAGGCCGTCATGCGCACCAAGATCCTGCGGCCCGAGCTGCACTAGCCCCCCGCCCGACCCCCACCCTTCCCCGCACCGCCACGGCGCCCGCCGTGGTCGACGTACGCCGGCCGCGAGTCCCGCGGACCGACACGGAAGGGCTACGAGGACGACATGGCCAACGACACGACGATCACGATCATCGGCAACCTGACCGACGACCCCGAGCTGCGGTTCACGCCCAACGGCGCGGCCGTCGCCAACTTCACCGTCGCCTCCACTCCGCGGTTCCTCGACAAGACGACCAACGAGTGGAAGGACGGCGACGCGCTGTTCCTGCGCTGCTCGATCTGGCGGCAGGCCGCGGAGAACGTCGCCGAGTCCCTCACCCGCGGCGCGCGGGTCATCGTGCAGGGCCGGCTCAAGCAGCGGTCGTACGAGACCAAGGAAGGCGAGAAGCGCACCGTGTACGAGGTGGAGGTCGACGAGGTCGGTCCCTCGCTGAAGTACGCGACCGCGAAGGTCAACAAGATCCAGCGCAACGGCGGCGGCGGCGGTTTCGGGGGCGGTGCGCCCTCCGGCGGCGGCGGCTTCGGCGGGCAGTCCAGCGCGCCGGTCGAGGACCCGTGGGCTTCCGCACCGGCTGCCGTGGCGAGCGACGAGCCCCCCTTCTAGGCACCTCTTCCCCATCACTTCACCGACACGGAGCTAATCGAGATGGCCAAGCCTCCAGCACGCAAGCCGAAGAAGAAGGTCTGCGTGTTCTGCAAGGACAAGATCCGCTACGTCGACTACAAGGACACGAACCTGCTGCGCAAGTTCGTCTCCGACCGCGGCAAGATCCGCGCGCGCCGGGTGTCCGGGAACTGCAGCCAGCACCAGCGCGACGTCGCGACCGCCGTGAAGAGCAGCCGCGAGATGGCGCTGCTGCCCTACACCAGCACCGCTCGATAGGGGCCACGATGAAGATCATCCTGACCCAGGAGGTCGGCAACCTCGGCTCGCCCGGCGACATCGTCGAGGTCGCCGACGGCTACGGCCGCAACTACCTCGTTCCCCAGGGCCTGGCCATCCTCGCCACGCGAGGTGCCGAGAAGCAGGTCGCGACCATCAAGCGCGCTCGCGAGGTGCGCGAGGTGCGCGACGTGGGCCAGGCCCGCGAGCTCGCGGCGTCACTGCAGGCGCTCACCGTCACGCTGCCGGCCCGCGCCGGCGACGGCGGCCGGCTGTTCGGGTCGGTCACCACGTCCGACGTCGTCGACGCCGTGGCGAAGGCGGGCGGGCCCAAGGTCGACAAGCGCCGGGTCGTGCTCTCCGCGCCGATCAAGACGCTCGGCTCGCACACGGTCTCCGTGAAGGTCCATCCGGAGGTCGACGCGACCGTCACCCTCGAGGTCGTGGCCGAGAAGAAGCACTGACCGCACTGGCGAGCTGGCCCGGTCTCCTCGCGGCGGCCGGGCCTTCGTCGTACTCGGCTCCGGTCCCCACTGCGGGTCGAGGTCAGCGGCCGACTTTGACGCAGTTGCGGGTGCCGACGCGGTACGTCGCCTTGCCCCCGCCGCCGGTCTCGTCGGCCTCGCCACCGCTGCTCCACTGCTCCATCGGCTCGTGCTTGTACCAGCTGATGACGAGCAGCTTGTGCAGCGTGGTCCCCATCGTGACCGCGTCGTGCGGCTTGAACATCGCGAGCGGCACGGTCATCCGGATCTCCGACGAAGCCACGTCGATCACGCCCGTCACCTCGCCCACGGGCTCGTAGATGAACGACTGGCTGGTGTCGCCGGAGTACTCCGACAGGTAGTGGTGCAGCATGAACGACTCGCCGGCGTGCGTGCGGTCGGCAGCCAGGAAGAACGCGCTCTCGGGAGTGGCGAAGTGGAAGCTCCAGCTGCCGCCGTCCACCAGTGGCACGGCCGGCGTCGGTCCGAGCTCCGCGACGCGGATGACCACGGTCAGCTGTTTGGCGTCCGCGGCGAGGTCGGCGGAGAGGATGTCCAGCATCGGCTCGTACGTGCCCGGCAGCGGGCCGCCTAGGCCCTCGCCGCCGAGCACGCCGGAGTCGCCCTTCTCGTCCCTGAGCAGCTCGCAGTTCCGCGCGGCGTCCGCGGGTGCGGCGAACCCGCCGACCAGGACGCCGACAAGCGCGAGGCGGAGCAGGCGCGGCGCGCGAGTGGTTTGGCTCATTGCGGTGCCTCCGGTGGGGGTGGGTCCGAGCTCATCGGCCGACGGCGACGCAGGTGCGATCGCCGGCGCGGTAGCTGGCGCGACCGCCGCCGCCGACCTCGTCGGCCTGCGACGAGGTCGGGTACTCGTCGAGAGCCTGGGAGAACCAGGTGATGACGAGCAGCTTCGTCAGCGTCGTCCCCGGGCCGATCCGGTCGTGCGGCGCGAACAACGCGAGCGGCGCGGTGATGCGGACCTCGTTGCGCGCTTCGTCGAACACGCCCGACACCGGGCCGAGCGGGTCGTAGAGGAAGCTCTGGCTGGTGTCGCCGGAGTACGGCGACGTGTACACGTTCGCGTGGAACCGGTCGCCTGCGTACGTGCGGGTCGCCTCGACGAAGAACGCCGCCTCCCCGGTGGTCCAGTGGAACGAGAACATCCCGCCGTACGGGAGCGGGTTCTCCGGCATCGTGAGCTTCGCCACGCGGATCACCGCGGTCAGCTGCGTCCGGTTCGTCGCTATGTCCGCGGAGACCACGTCCAGCGAGCCGTCGTAGGTGCCCGGGACCGACCCGAGACCGCCGTCGCCGCCGCTGACGCCAGCGTCACCCTCAGCGTCCTTGAGCAGGTAGCACCTGGGCGCCGCCTCCGCCGGTACGGCGAACCCCGCGACGAGCAGCCCGATGAGCGCAAGGCGGAGCAGCCGTGGCAGCCGGGCGGTCGGGCTCATCTGCGATACCTCCGGGTCGACCGAGCTGTCGGGCTCAAGGACGCCGCGGGGGCTCGTCGGGTTCGCACCGGTCAGCGGCGAGGTTCGGCGCGCACCGTTCCGTCGCGCGACCGTGCGCAGTGCGCGTGGGATGCGGGCGCCGTGACGGCGGTGGCGGAGCGCGGGACGTAGACGAGCAGGTCGTCGACGTGAGCCGCCGCGAGCCGGGTCCGGCGCTGGGCGACGTGGACCAGCACGGGAGATCGAGGATGCCGGCGCGCGAAGGCGCAGTCGACGACGATCGCCGCGACCCGCGCACCGCGAGGAATCCAGGTGAGCACAGGCTGCCCCGGGTCGAAGAACGTGGCGACCCGGTCGGCGTCGCCCAGGACGAGGACGACGTCGCCCCGGCTCCCGACCGCGCCCAGGAGGGGAGTCTCCGCGAGCAGGTCGTAGCCGGAGGGCTGCAAGCGCAGCAGCTCCGTCGTGGTCGCTGCGGCGAGCACCAGCATCGGTGCGAGCGCCAGCGGGACCAGCGCCCGCGCGGCGAGGTTGGCGCGGCAGAGGACGCCCACGCCGAGGGCGACGAGGCCCATGAGCGCGGGCTGCCAGACCAGGTAGTAGAACGGCAGGGCGAAGCCGAGGAGCCCGCTCAGGGCGGCGAGCGGGGCGATGACCGCGCCGAGCAGGAGCAGCGCGAGCGCCCGCGGTCGGGCCGTCAACCCGATCAGGGCCAGGACGGCGATCACCGCGGTCACCGGCCGGCCGTAGCTCTCGGTCTGGAACCACAGGTGCGCCCACCACGGCGGGTGGACGTAGGGCCGACCGGCGATCTCGACCAGGTGGCCGCCGACGTGGTGTGCCGTCTGCTTGGCCACCATGTACTCGACGGCGTGCGCGCCCCGCCCGCCGGCGACGGCGTACGACGAGATGGAGACGAGCAGGCCGACGGCCGCCGCGAGCGAGAGCTGCGCGACGAGACGCGCGCCCCGACGCGTCGCCACGACGACGAGGAAGACGACCGGTACGACGAGCGCTCCCGTCGCCTTGGTGGTGACCGCCAGCCCGGCCGCGGCGCCGGTCGCGACCGCCCACCTGGTGGCCCCCGAGCGATGCCAGCGCCAGCCGGCGTACACCGTGGCGAGGACGAAGAGCGTGAGGATCGGCTCGAGCATGCCGAAGCGGTCGATGCGCACCGGCAGCCCTGGGGCGGAGTGCGGCAGGACGAGCCACGCGCCGAGCGCAGTCACGCCGGCCGCGAACCCGGCCTCGCGGCGGATGAGCGCGTAGAGCAGGACGCCGGTGAGCAGGCTCGCCACCGCGGGGACGATCCGCACCTGTGCCTGGTCGCGGCCCAGCAGCAGCTGGCCGAGGCCGAGGACGAGCTTGCCGGTGAACGGGTGGTCGAAGTTGTGGGAGAAGTCGCCGTGGACGTACTCCCACCCGGTCGAGCGGTAGGTGAGCTCGTCACCCGCCCAGTTCGCGGCGTCGAGCCGATAGAGGTTCTGGAGCGCGCCCCAGCCGCCGACGAGCGCGAGCACGGCGCACTTCTGGGCAGGGGTGATCGACACGTCGGGCACTCCGGTCTCGGCGGGCCGGCGGGCGTCGTCGGGGACGGCCGGCCTGAGGGCACGCCGGATCACCGCCGGGCGGGCGCCCGGCGCGTCAGTGGGTCAGCGGGTCAGGTCAGGTCAGGGCGAGGTGATGAAGACCGCGGTCGCGGCCGCCGGGTGCGCCGCCTGGGCTGCGGTGTTGCGGACGCGCAGCATCAGCCGCGCCTTGCCGACCCGGTCGCCTCGGGCGTCGTGCTGGTCCCAGAGGGTCTGCCAGGTGTAGCAGTCACCGGCGAGCGCCGAAAGCCGGTGTGCGGCGGTGGCGAACGACTGCGTGTCCGACCACCGCCAGATCACCCGCGAGCCGGCCAGCAGCTCGAAGTCGACTTCCTGAGCGGTGCGGTAGTCCAGCGAGCCGAGGGGCACGCCGGCTTTCAGGCACATGACTGCCGAGAGCGTGTACTGGTTCTTGCCCGCCGGTCGCACCCCCGCGGTCTGGCACCACGACGCCGCGGCCGTGCAGTACGACGGCAGCAGCGCCGGCCCGCCGGTGCGCGTGACCCGGGCCGGCTCCCGGCGCGCGCGCTCCTCACCGGCGGTCGGGTCGCCGACGGTGCGCCGGCGGGAGCCGGCCCGGGTCGCGTCGCCAGGCTCGGCAGCCTCGGCCGCGACGGGCGCTGCGACGAGAGCGTCGAACACGTCCGTGCCGCGGTGGACGCGGTCGGTGTCCTCGGTCGGCGCGGGCACGTCGACGAGCTGCACCGGATCGCGTCCGCCGGCGGTCGTGAGCGCGCCGTGCACCCCGGTGAGCCCGACGACGGCCGCGACCGCGGCGCCCGCGCCGACCGACTGCAGCCCGCGCCGCCGCCGCCGCCGGCGAGCCTCGGCCAGCGCCGCCTCGAAGTCGGCGAGGCGTGGGCGCGCCCCCCGGGCGAGCGCCTGGGCGGCGGGTCGCGGCGTGGGGCCGAAGCTCGTCATCGTGGCTCCTCCAGCGCGGTGAAGAGCAGCCTCCGCGCGTCATGCAGCTGCCGCTTGACCGTGCCCTCCGGGCGGTGCAGGGCCCGCGAGACCTGCTCGATCGGCAGATCGGCGTAGTAATGCATGAGGACGACGTCCCGCAGCTGGCGGGGGAGTCGCTCGACGACGTCCCGGAGCCAGCCGTCGCTGGCCGGCGTGGTGGACTCGGTGACGATGCGGACGCTGCGCATCGCGGCGCGCTCGCGGTCCCGGCGCCGCCAGTGGTCGCGGACCAGGTTGGTCGCGATGAGGAAGACGTACGCCTGCGGGTCGCGCACCTTGACCCAGCGGGCGAACAGCCGGGTGAACGACTCCTGCGCGATCTCCCAGCCGAGCTGGTCGTCGCTCACCAGCATGGTGCAGTAGCCGGACAGGTGCTGGAACTCGGCGAGGTAGAGGTCCTGGAACCGCTGGCGGTCGCTCACCGCGGCCAGGTCCACCGGCGGAGCGAGCGCGTAGGTCTCGGCAACCACGCCCCACCCCCTCGGTCCGGGTCGACGCCGTCGCGGCGTGACACCACCAAGGACTCCGCAGCGGGCGAAAGGTTCGGCCCGGCCGGCCGAACTCTCCCGGTCGTCCGGCCGTCCTTGCCGGCATGCCATCCCGACCGCGGCTGCGCACCGCGATCTGCGCCGTCGTCCTCCTCGCTGTCGCCGCTCCGGCGGGCGCCGGGCCGCTGGAGTCGGCGATCCCGCCGGGACTGCGGTTCGCGGCACCGGTGGACGGAGTGCTGACGAAGCCCGCGCCGACCGGACCCGACGCGCGGGCGATGCGCGGCGTGCTCAGCAACGCCGCTCGGTGGATCGCCACGGCGTGGTGGGCCAGCCAGGGCAGTGACCTGCCCCGGCTCGTCGCCGACGCCGACCTGATGACGCCGGTCAAGTGCGAGCGGGCCGCGATGGCGGCGTACACGCTCGCGGTCGCGCTGACCACCGGCGCGTTCGACCCGACCGCCACCGGGGTCACGCCGCAGGAGGCGGCGGCGCGGGCGCGTCAGGTGCTGACCACGCTCGCGCGGACGCACCGTGCGGCCGATCCGCGCGGGTGGGGGCACACCTGGCAGTCGGCGCTGTGGGCGGCGCTCGGCGCTCATGCCGCGTGGCTGCTCGGACCAGCGCTGTCCGACGTCGACCGGCTGCTGGTCGCTCGCATGCTCGAGTCGGAGGCCGACGCCGTCGTCGCGCGGCCGATGCACCACCTGCGGGACCGGTCCGGGCGCTTGCGCACTCCGGGGAACACCGGGGCCGAGGAGCTCGCCTGGGACGGCATGGTCCTGCAGGTCGGGGTGTCGCTGCTGCCCGCACATGCGCACCGCGCTCTGTGGGCCGATGCGGCCCACCGTCGGATGGTCAACGCGTTCGCGCGCCCGCAGGACGTGCGCGACCGGCGGGTCGTCAACGGCCGCCGGGTCACCGACTGGCTGGCCGGGTCGAACGCCGAGCCCTCCGGGCTCGTGGTCAACCACGGCCGGGTGTTCCCGGACTACTCGACGACGATCAACGAGAACCTCTTCGCCGTCACCGTCTACCCGCTCGTCGGGCTCGCCGTGCCGGACGCCGCTCGCTACAACGTCGATGTGGTGTACGCCGCGCTGTCGACGGTCGGACTGCACGGCCCGCCGTACCGCGCGCCCGGCGGGACGGCGTACGTGCGCCGGTCCGCGGAGATCTACTACCCGCAGGGGACGGTGTGGGGGTACCGGCGCCAGATGTGCTTCGCCGCCCTCGACGTCCAGGTCGCCGCGCTCGACCTCGACCGGCTCTCGCCGGTGCCGGCCCGGGTGTGGGCCCGGCGCCATCTGGGCGTCGTCCGGGCGATGCAGGCGCGGTTCCCGGACGGGCACACGTTCGCGCGCGGCGAGGACCGGTTCTGGCTGCAGGAGGAGTGGATCGGCATGCAGTCGGCGATGGCCTACATGACGCAGTGGGTGAGCTCGCACCGGCTGGTCCGGTGGCACAACCGCCCGGGCGTGGTGGCCAGCGCTCCGGCCGCGTAGTCCGGCCCGCGTCGACCGAAATTTCTGCGGTCCACAGGCTGTGCGCGCGCGCCGAGCGCGCTTCCCGCACGGCCGGCACTACCCGTCCACAGGCAGCCGGTCGGCGTCCACAGCCGGTGCACCATCTGCCCGGCGCGTCCCACACGCCGTCCCCATCCACGTGCACAGGGGGGTCTTCTCGGCGCGGACGGCCCGCTCGTACAGTGCCCGCTCCGCGCCGCTCGTCTGTCCCCAGGGGTCCTGCTGCCGTGCCAAGACTGTCGGCTCCGCTGTCTACAACTGAGACCATGACGACTGCGCCGACCGGGATCGACCGGTGACCGCCGAGCTGAGCGTCGCGCGACCGCCGGAGGAGTTCGAGCGGACGCCGCCGCAGGCCCTCGAGGCCGAGATGAGCGTGCTCGGCGGCATGCTGCTCAGCAAGGACGCGATCGCCGACGTCATCGAGATCCTGCGTGCCGGCGACTTCTACCGGCCGGCGCACCAGACGGTGTTCGAGGCGATCGTCGACCTCTACGGCCGGGGCGACCCGGCCGACGCGGTGACGGTGATGGCCGAGCTGACCCGGCAGGGCGAGCTCGCCCGCATCGGCGGCGGTCCCTACCTGCACAGCCTCGTCGCGTCGGTGCCGACCGCGGCCAGTGCCGGCTTCTACGCGCGGATCGTGCGCGACGCCGCCGTACTGCGTCGGCTCGTCGAGGCGGGCACGCGCATCGTGCAGCTCGGGTACGCCGGCAAAGGCGGCGACGTCGACGACCTGGTCGACCGCGCGCAGCAGACGATCTTCGAGGTCACCGAGCGGCGGACCAGCGAGGACTACGTCGCGCTGTCCGAGCTGCTGCAGCCGACGCTCGAGGAGATCGAGGCGATCGGCGCTCGCGACGGCTCGATGCACGGGGTGCCGACCGGCTTCGCCGACCTCGACACCCTGACCAACGGCCTGCACGGCGGCCAGCTGGTAATCCTCGCCGCGCGTCCCGCGATCGGGAAGTCGACGCTCGGGCTGGATCTCGCACGTGCCGCGTCGATCAAGCACGGGCTCGCTTCGGTCATCTTCTCGCTGGAGATGAGCAAGCATGAGATCACGATGCGTCTGCTCTCGGCCGAGGCGCGGGTCAGCCTGCAGAACCTCCGCACCGGCAAGATGACCGACGACGACTGGACCCGACTCGCCCGGCGGATGGGCGAGGTCGCCAACGCGCCCCTCTACATCGACGACTCGCCCAACCTCACGATGATGGAGATCCGGGCCAAGGCGCGGCGCCTGAAGCAGCGCAACGAGCTGCGTCTCATCGTCGTCGACTACATGCAGCTGATGAGCTCGCCGAAGCGCGTCGAGAACCGCCAGCAGGAGGTCAGCGAGATCTCCCGCTCGATGAAGCTGCTTGCCAAGGAGCTCGACGTACCGGTCGTCGCGATCTCGCAGTTGAACCGGTCACCCGAGCAGCGCGCCGACAAGAAGCCGCAGCTGTCCGACCTTCGCGAATCCGGATCGCTCGAGCAGGATGCGGACATGGTGATCCTGCTCTACCGCGAGGACGCATTCGAGAAGGAGTCACCCCGTGCGGGGGAGGCGGACTTCATCGTGGCCAAGCACCGCAACGGCCCGACCGCGACTGTGACCGTGGCCTTCCAGGGTCACTACAGCCGCTTCGTCGACATGAGCCCCAGCGGGTAGTCATCTTTCGCGCCGGATCGCGTCCGGCCGCAGTTAAACCAGCGTCGCCATCGCGAGGGCCTGCTCGCGCGTGATGTCCATGCCGTGCACGCTCTTGGCATGCTCCTGGGCGCCGGCGACAAGGTCGTCGTCGGAGTCGCCGCGCACCGTGAACCCGCAGTCGCAGTTGATGACCTTGGCCATGTCTGGCTCCTCTCAGGGTGGGGCGGCAAGGTAGCCGAGTGGAGTTGGCGGGGCATTGGCGCATCATTGGCCGCGTGCCGATGCGCATCTACCTGACCGGGCGGGTCGCCGTCGAGACGCCCGAGGCGGTGGTCGACGAGGCGGCGCTGCCCGGGCGGCAGGGTCGGCTGCTGCTGGCGTACCTCGTCCTCAGCGGCACCTCCTCGGTGTCCAGGGACGAGATCGCCGACGTGCTGTGGGCCGACGCGCCGCCGCCGGCGTGGAGCAACGGGCTGAACGCGCTGGTGAGCAAGCTCCGGGCCACTCTGAGGCAGCTGGCGGGCGACGGCGTCCAGTTGGAGCACAGCTTCGGCTGCTACCAGCTTCGGCTGCCTGCTGATGTGTGGGTGGATGTCACCGCGGCCCGCGACGCGATCCATCGCGCAGAGGCACTGCTCGCGCAGGACGCCGACGGCGCCGCGGTCGAGGCGTGGGGGTGGACGTACGTCGGCTACCACGTGACCCGCCGGCCCTTCCTCCCCGGCGAGAACGGGCCGTGGGTCGAGGCGCGCCGGGCGGAGCTGGCGCTGCTTCGGCTGCGGGCGCTCGACTGCGCGATCGCGGTGAACACCGCGAGCGGTGATGTCGCCGAGGCGCTGCGGGCCGGCAACGACGCACTGGCCGTCGACCCTCTGCGCGAGTCGACCTACCAGCAGCTCATGCGCTGCCTCTTCGCGGCAGGGAGCCGGGCTGAGGCGCTGCGGGTGTACGAGCGGTGCCGTGCGACGCTCGGCGAGATGCTCGGAGTCGACCCGTCGCCGCTCACGGAGAGCGTCTACCTGGAGATCCTGCGCTCCTGACGCCAACTTCTCGCCAACCGCGCGCCAGGCACCTCCCGCGAGTCTCCGTCCGGGCTCGACGCAGTGGGCGTGAGCCAGCGAAGAGGAGGCGGACATGGCACACGCATCGCGGCAGCAGCTCAGTGACGGCGGATCGCGCTGGGGCGACTTCACCGTGGAGTTCTCGTCCTTCCCGGCCGGGCTGGACGCGGCCGCCCTGCTGCGCGGGCTACCGGGTGACCGGTGTCCGTGCCCGCACTGGGGCTTCGTCGTCAGCGGCCGCCTCGAGATCCGCGGGCCGGAGGGCGTCGAGCCGGTCGTGGCCGGAGAGGCCTACTACATGCCACCCGGGCACGCGCCGTTCTTCGTCGAGGACACTGTGCTGTTCGAGGTGAGCCCCGCGGACGAGCTCGCCGAGGTCATGACGGTCGTCGAGCGGAACCTGTCGGTTCCTGCCTCAGCCAGGTGACGGGGCGTGCATCGACTCCAGCATCGCCTCGAGCATCGCCTGATCAGGGCCGACGAAGGCGGGCGCGTCCGGGGTGGTCGCCAGCGTGTCGAGCAGGCGCGGCATCGCGTTGCGGGCCGGCGGCAGGTGGGTGCTGAGCACGACCTCCGGGTTCATCGCGCGCAGCGGCGCGAGCGCCGCGCCGAACTGTGTGTGGTCGACCTGCGCGACCCACGGGCTGTCGACGGTCACCCAGAGCCGCTGCCCTTCCGTCACCGCGTCGACCGGCAGCTCGGCGATGTCCGCGACCTCGGTGTCGGACACGGACCCGAGCGGTGATCCGAAGCAGTCCGAGCTGAAGCAGACACCGGAGCGCGCGTCGTACACGCCGGTCGTCGCCGGGCTGTCGAACACCGGCGGCCGGAACGCCGCCAGCGTGCGGTCGCCGACGTCGAGGCTCTGCCCCGGGTTCAGCAGGAAGACCCGGTCGGGCGGGATCGGGAAGTCGATCCCGGCGATGCCGAAGCCGAGGAACGTCGTCACCAGACGCGCCTGCGGGGCCGCTGCGAGCACCTCGGCGAGGCTGCCGGTGTGGTCCCGGTCCGGGTGGGTCAGGTAGATCCAGCGCAGGTCGGCGGGGTCGACGACTGACCACAGGCTGTCGAGGAACTCGGTCCGAGACGTCGGCAGCCCGGTGTCGATGAGCACTGGCTCCGCCGCGTGCAGGACGTACGCGTTGATCGGCAGGTAGCCGAGGCCCGGGATCTCCGCGGCATCGCCCAGCAGGGTCACGTCGGGAACAGGCTTGGAGATATGCATGGCGGGTCTCCGATCAGGCGGCCGGTGCGGGCGAGAAGATCTCGAGCTGGATGTTGTCGGGGTCGCGGAAGACGAGCACCGAGCCGTAGGGCTCGTCGGAGATGGCCGACTGGGTGAGCGGCTTGTCGGCCGTGTCCGCCCGCGCGACGCCGTTCGCCTCGAGGTGCGCCTGCCAGGCGACGAGGTCGTCGCGGGACGGCACCACGAACCCGACGTGGTCGAGGCCGGCCCTCGTCTCCTGGAACGGCATCCCGTCGTTCGCGTCGTGCCGGTGCAGCACGAGGCCGAGCGAGCGGGTCTCGTTGGTCAGCAGCTTGCCGACTCCGCCTTCGTGCGGCACGTCCATCACGAACTGCAGTCCGAAGACCTGCTCGTACCAGGGGACGCTCGCGTCGACGTCGGTGACTGTGAGCGCCACGTGGTGCAGCTGGGTGGCCGGTGCGGTCATGTCCTGTCCTTCCTCGGGCGGGTGCGACGGGGCTTCGCGGCGGTTGCCGCCTGGGCCTCGGCGTCGGTGATCCAGCGGGCGATGAGGTCGACCGCGTCCTCCAGGAGG
Source organism: Mycobacteriales bacterium (assembly GCA_035536955.1). Classification (GTDB taxonomy): domain Bacteria; phylum Actinomycetota; class Actinomycetes; order BP-191; family BP-191; genus DATLNF01. The sequence continues at coordinate 15,947 of DATLNF010000066.1, forward strand.
CGGATCCAGCGAGTGCCGTCGGGCTCGTTGGCGAGCTGCTGATTGAGCAGGCCGCTGGCGACCGCGGTGATCAGGTCGCGGTGCTCCTGGGTGACCGGCGGCGCCAGCAGCACGTCGTGGAACGACTCGTCGTACGCCTGCTGGGCGACGGCGTACGACGCGGCCGACGGCTCGAAGCCCGGGATGGTGCGCAGGCTCAACAGCTGGAACCGGACCGGGTCGGCCAGGCTGAACCGCACCCAGCGGTCCATGCCGCGCCGGATCGCCTCACGGACGTCGGTGACCGGGGTCAACGGCTCGAAGGCGATGAAGGCGCGCCACCCGTCGGCGTACATCGCGTCGTAGATCGCGTGCTTGCTGTCGAAGTAGGAGTAGAGCGACGGAGCGGCCATGCCCAGCTTCCGGGCCAGGTCACGCAGGGACAGCCCGGCGAGGCCGCTCTCCCGCGCGAGCTCCCAGGCGGCCTGCACGATCGCCTCGGCGGCGGCGGCGCGGCGGTCCGCGCGCCAATCGCTGTTCTCAGTACCTAACACCGTTCGGACTATTCCCATCCCGTTCGATGTTGTCAACCCCCGATTAGTCGCTCGCGGCCGCGACGTCCACCACTACGGTGTGCTCGTCATCTCGCCTGGGGGGGCCCATGAATCGCCTTGCGCACGTCGTCCTGCGCCACCGCAAGCTGGTGGTCGTCGTCTGGCTCGTGCTCTTCGTCGCCGGCGCCGCGCTGGCGGGGAAGACCACGGAGCGGCTGACCCTCGACTTCTCGCTGCCCGGCCAGCCGGGTGACGAGGCGGCGAACGAGATCCTCGCCACCTACGGCAACGGCGGCGTGATCGAGCCGGTCATCGCCACCCTGACCTTCCCGGCGCCCGCGCAGCCGGCGGCGGTGACATCTGCCTTTCGGGCAATGCAGCGCGAGCTGCCGGACACCCGCGTCGTGAGCAGCACGACCGAGGAACCTGTGCTGCTCACCGAAGACCGCCGGACGGCGTACGCGTTCGTGTTCATCCGGTTCCCCGAGGACTTCAGCATCGACCCGACCGAGGCGATCGAAGCATCCCTCGCCAAGAACGCCCCGAGCGGCGCCGAGTCGGCGGTGACCGGCTACAGCGCGCTCGCGTACACCGACGTCGAGACCGGCGAGGCCGCCCCGAGCGTCCTGTCGGAGGCGCTGCTCGCCGGTCTCGGCGCGTTCGCGGTGCTGCTCTTCGTCTTCGCGTCGTTCCTGGCGCTGCTGCCGCTGGTGATCGCCGCGGTGTCGATCCTGACCACGTTCCTCGTCGTGCTGCTCTTCACGACGTTCATGGAGGTCTCGTTCCTCGTCCAGTTCCTCGCCGCGCTGATCGGGCTCGGTGTCGCGATCGACTACTCGCTGCTGATCGTGACTCGCTGGCGCGAGGAGCGGGCCCACGGCCGGGAGAACGAGGCGGCGGTCGTGGCCGCGATGGAGACCGCGGGTCACGCGGTCGTGTTCAGCGGGGTGACCGTCGCGATCGGCCTGGTCGCGCTCGTCGTGCTGCCCGTGCCGTTCCTGCGCAGCATGGGGATCGGGGGCATGCTCATCCCGCTGATCAGCGTGATCGCGTCGACGACGCTGCTGCCGGCCATCCTCGGCGGCATCGGGCCGCGGGTGGACTGGCCGCGGATCCGCAAGGAGGGCACCGCCAGCCACGGCTGGACGCGGTGGGCGGCCGCCGTCGTACGCCGCCGCTGGCTCGTCGCCGGTGTGGCGCTGGCGATCCTCGCCCTGCTCGTCGCGCCGGTGTTCCAGATCAAGATCGGACTCGCCAACACCGACTCGCTGACGAAGGCGGGTCCGGCGTTCGACGCCTACCAGCGGCTGAAGGCCGGCGGGCTGCCCGACGGCATCGTCACGCCGATGGAGGTCATCGTCGAGGAGGGCAGCGAGGCCGCAGCGGCCGAAGCCCTGAGCGGCGTCCCGGGAGTGGCCGATGTGGTGGTCGACGGCGGTCCCGCGTCCACCAGGAACGGCACGTCGGTCATCACCGTGCTTCCCGAGGTCCAGACGGTGGACTCCGACTCGCTCGACGTCGTGCGCCGCGTGCGCGAGACCGCCGACACGACCCCCGGCGTCCGCGGGGTCGCCGGCATCGGCCCCGGCCAGCTCGACTTCGGCGAAGCCGTCTACGGCAACTTCCCGCTCGTCTTCGCGCTCATCATCCTGCTCACCTACGTCCTGCTCGTCCGGGCCTTCCGGTCCCTGCTGCTCCCGCTCAAGGCCGTCGCCTTCAACCTGCTCTCCATCGCGGCGACCTTCGGCGCGGTCGTGTGGTTCTGGCAGCTCGGACACGGCTCCGAGGCGGTGTTCGGCATCGCGCCCACCGGAGCGGTCACCTTCTGGATCCCGCTGATGGTGTTCGCGTTCCTCTACGGGCTGTCCATGGACTACGAGGTCTTCATCCTCGCCAGGGTCCGCGAGGAGTACGACGCCGCCCGGTCGACAGACACCGCGATCATCGAGGGCGTCGGCCGCACCGGCCGGCTGGTGACCAGTGCCGCCCTGATCCTCTTCCTCGCCTTCGCCTCGCTCGCGAGCGCGCCCGGCACGGACAACAAGCTGTTCGCCACGGCGCTGGGCTTCGGCATCCTGCTCGACGCCACCGTCGTCAGGTCGCTGCTGGTGCCCTCGCTCGTCTCGCTGATGGGTGCGTGGAACTGGTACCTGCCGACGTGGGCCGCGCGACTGCTGAGGGTCGAGCCGTCGCTCCCGCACGCCGAGGTGGACGAGCGCGTCGCGGTGAGCTGAGGAGGGACCGGCGGCAGCGCGGCCGGCGGCATCTCAGTCGAGCGTCCGGAATCGGCGTGCGCGCCGCTCGGCGGGGTATGCCAGAGGCATGACACTCCTGCTGATCATCCTGGTTCTCGTCCTCCTCCTCGGTGGCGGGGGCTACTACAGCCGCCGGCGGTAGCAGCTCACGGCGCACGCGCGCGCCGAACGCTTCGACCTCCCCGCCTCAGGCGGCCGGCCCGGTCATCATGGCGACCTCGCCTGTGTCGAGGGGGCTCCCATGCAGACCGTCGCCGACGTCGTCATCGGCCTCGTCGCCGCGTTGCACGTCTACTTCCTCGTTCTCGAGATGTTCCTGTGGCGCACGCCGAAAGGCCTGCGCACCTTCGGCATGACCGCCGAGCACGCCGAGGCGACGTCCACGCTCGCCGCCAACCAAGGGCTCTACAACGGGTTCCTTGCGGCCGGCCTGATCTGGTCGCTGCTCGCCGACGAGCCGACCGCGTACCACGCGGCGGTGTTCTTCCTCGCCTGCGTCGTGGTGGCCGGCTGCTACGGCGCGGCGACCGTGTCCCGCCGGATCCTGGCGGTACAGGCCGTGCCGGCCGCGGTCGGGCTGATCGCGGTCATCGCGGCACATCGCTGACGTTCCGCCCATTGCGCCGATCGGGCCATTGTCGGGATGACCGGGTGCTGACGTGCGACCTGCGATCGCATGGACGAAGTTCGGCCGAGTGTCGGTCCGGCCGGGTGGCGGCGCGATCGATGACCCCGGTGTCGCACTGGACACTGTCGCCGGGGGCCGCCATGTACGAGATCGAGACAGCGCTCGGGACGGTCTTCGCGGCCAGCGAGGCTCTCGCCGCCGCCATGGCCGAGTTGGTCGAGCACGAGCAGCGGCGCACTGAGGCCGACCTGCTCGAGGCGGTGCGCATGCCGCTCCTCGCCGAGTTCGGCTCGACGCGCAGCGTCCTTGTCGCCTGAGCGGGACCGCTGCCGGACGCGGCTCTGCCTGAACGGCGTGCGTTCACCCGGAACGAAAGGCGCTACCGGCTGCTCACGTAGATGTCGCCGGAGCGGCCGAAGTA
>DATLNF010000067.1:0-44829 GCA_035536955.1 Mycobacteriales bacterium
CCTCGACGAGCCGCTGGAACGGCACATGTCGAAGGCGCTGCCCACGGTCGGGTCCGGGGAGCCGGTGTCGACCGCGATGGCCGAGCTCGAGGGCGCGACGGCGCTGCTCGTCCTCGACGACGGGAAGCCGATCGGGATCCTCACCCGGTCGGACCTGCTCGGGTTCCTCGCCGGAGGTGCGCGATGACCGACTGGGATCCCGCCGAGTTCGGCTTCGAGACGCTGGCGATCCACGCCGGACAGGAGCCCGACCCGCTCACCGGCGCCGTCGTCACGCCGATCTACGCGACGTCGACGTACAAGCAGGACGGCGTCGGCGGACTGCGCGGCGGCTACGAGTACTCGCGCTCCGGCAACCCCACCCGGACGGCGCTCGAGACCTGCCTCGCCGCGCTCGAGCACGGCACCCGCGGGCTCGCGTTCGCGAGTGGGCTGGCCGCGGAGGACTGCCTGCTGCGCACGGCCTGCTCGCCCGGTGACCACGTCGTCATCCCCGACGACGCGTACGGCGGGACCTACCGGCTGTTCGCCCGGGTCGCCGAGCGCTGGGGGCTGTCCTTCTCGACGGCGTCGGTCTCGAACGTGGACTCGGTCCGCGCGGCGATGCGACCCGAGACGAAGCTGGTCTGGCTGGAGACGCCGACCAACCCGCTGCTGGGAATCGCGGACATCGCGGCCCTCGCGTCGCTGGCGCACGAGCGCGGCGCGCGGCTCGTGGTCGACAACACGTTCGCGTCGGCGTACCTCCAGCAGCCCCTGACCCTCGGTGCCGACGTCGTCGTGCACTCGACCACGAAGTACATGGGCGGGCACTCCGACGTCGTGGGTGGTGCGCTCGTGGTCGCCGACCCGGGACTCGCCGAGGAGCTGGCGTACCACCAAAACGCGATGGGCGCGGTCGCCGGCCCGTTCGACGCCTGGCTGGTGCTCCGCGGTCTGAAGACGCTCGGCGTGCGGATGCGCCAGCACTGCGCCAACGCCCAGCGCGTGGTCGAGCTGCTGCAGGGCCACGAGGCCGTGGACCGGGTGCTGTACCCGGGTCTGCCGGAGCACCCGGGGCACGAGATCGCGGCGAAGCAGATGCGCGACTTCGGCGGGATGGTGTCGTTCACGATGCGGGCGGGGGAGGGCGCGGCGCTGGAGATGGTGGCGCGCACGCGCGTGTTCACCCTCGGTGAGTCGCTCGGCGGCGTCGAGTCGCTGATCGAGCACCCCGGCCGGATGACGCATGCCTCCGTCGCTGGCTCGCCGCTCGAGGTCGATCCCGCTCTGGTCCGGCTCTCGGTCGGGATCGAGGACGTGTCCGACCTGCTCGCCGACCTGGCAAGGGCGCTCGGCTGAGCCCACCCGCCGCGCGCACCGTCTCGCTGCGGACCGCGCGCCGCGCAGCGATCCGGGCCCAGCTCCTCGCCGGCCCACGCCCGCGCGCCGACGCCGCCGGCATCGTCGACCTCGTGCGCCGGCTCACCTGCCTGCAGGTCGACCCGACGCGGGCGGTGGAGCGCACCGAGAAGCTGGTCGTCTGGAGCCGCGCCGGGCGGTACGACGCCACGCTCCTGGCGCGGCTGCAGGAGACGGACCGGTCGCTGTTCGAGTACTGGGCGCACGAGGCCTCGCTGGTGCTCGTCGAGGACTGGCCCGTCCACCGGGTGCAGATGCGGACGTGGCCGGTCGGGGACGGCGTGTCAGCCGCCCGGCACCGGGCCTGGCTCGCGGAGTACGACGGCTTCCGGCGGCACGTCCTCGCCACGCTGGCGGAGCGAGGCCCGCTGCGCGCGGGCGATCTCGACGACGGTACGAGGGACGGGTGGGCCTGGGGCGCGTGGAACGGCGGCCGGACCGTCGGCCGGCTGCTCGAGCTGATGTGGGTTCGTGGCGAGGTGGGCATCTCCCGCCGCGCCGGCGGGCAGCGGCTGTGGGACCTGATGGAGCGGTGCGCGCCAGGGGGAGTCGGGCGGGCGGAGATAGCCGAGGAGGAGGCCGTCCGCCGCGCCGCGCTGCGTTCGGTGCGGGCGCTGGGCGTGTGCTCGGCACGGGACATCACGCGCTACTTCACCCGCGGCCGCTACCCGGGTCTGCCGGCCGTGCTCGACGACCTCGTCCGGACCGGCGAGCTGGTGCCGGTGCGTGTCGAGGGCCTGCCGCTCGAGCGCTACGCGCACCCCGACGCGCTGGCGGAGCTCGACGTCATCGAGCGCGGGGAGTGGCAGCCGCGGACCACGCTGCTCTCGCCGTTCGACAACCTGGTCGCCGACCGGCGGCGCACCGAGGAGCTCTGGGGGTTCCGGTTCCGCCTGGAGATCTACACCCCGAAGGAGAAGCGCGAGTACGGCTACTTCGTGCTGCCGCTCCTGCACGGCGACTCGCTTGCGGGCCGGGTCGACGCCGTCGTCGACCGCCAGGTCGGCGCGCTGGTGCTGAAGGCGGTGCACCTCGAGCCGGGCACGCGCCCGACGAGGGCGCTCGCCGTGGCTCTCGGTCGGAACGCACGGGATCTCGCGAGGTTCGTCGGTGCGACCTCGGTGGACGTGGGCACCGCGCCCGACGGCTGGCGCGCGATCCTCGCGGGCTAGCACGATGGCCGCACGACGACTGAAGGATCGGGTGGTCACATGATCGACGTCCTGTCTCGCTTCCGACTCGACGGCAAGGTGGCGATCGTCACCGGCGCGTCCAGCGGACTCGGGGTCGCGTTCGCGGAGGCCCTGGCCCAGGCCGGGGCAGACGTCGCGCTCGGGGCGCGTCGCGTCGAGCGGCTGGCGGACACCGCGCGGATCGTCGAGTCCTACGGCCGGCGCGCGATCGCGGTCGGCACCGACGTCAGCGAGCCCGAGGCGTGTCGTGCGCTGGTCGCGACCACCGTCGACCAGCTCGGCCGGGTCGACGTGCTCGTCAACAACGCCGGCGTCGGCACCGCCGTGCCTGCATCCCGCGAGACGCCGGAGCAGTTCCGGCAGGTCATCGACGTCAACCTCAACGGCGCCTACTGGATGGCGCAGGCCGCCGCCGCCGCGATGTCCACCGGCGGGCACGGCGGCTCGATCATCAACATCTCGTCGGTGCTCGGCCTCGGGGCGAGCGGGCTGCCGCAGGCGGCGTACTCCTCCAGCAAGGCCGGGCTCATCGGCCTAACCCGCGACCTCGCGGCGCAGTGGACCGGTCGCAAGGGGATTCGCGTCAACGCCCTCGCGCCGGGCTTCTTCCCGAGCGAGATGAGCGACCCGCTGGTGAGCAACGAGGCCGTCCGCGACGGCATCCTCTTCCGCACCCCCGCCGGGCGGATGGGCGAGCCCGAGGAGCTGTGCGCGGCACTGCTGCTGCTCGCGTCCGATGCGGGCTCGTTCATCACCGGGGTCACCCTCCCGGTCGACGGCGGGTGGACCGTCTACTGATCCGGACGTGACTCCGGCGCCGCGACCTGGACGAGGAGTGCGCTGAAGGTCACCACCGCCGTGACCAGGAATGCGGCGCGGTAGGACACCGTCTGCGCCAGCGCACCGGCGACCAGCGGGCCGGTGATCGACCCGACGTCGCCCGCCATCTGGTACGCCGCGACCGCGCGGCCGGCGCGGCCGGTCACGACGTCGCCGACGACGGCACCCGGCGCAACGGCGAGCATGCCGGAGCCGGGGCCGAGGACAGCCAGCGCGAGCAGGTAGCCGGCGACCGAGTCGGCCGCGGCGAGCAGTCCCATCGCGCCGGTGATCAGCGCGAGACCGGCGAGGAGCACCGGGCGGCGTCCGCGCCGGTCGGCGTACCGGCCGGCCGGGTAGAGGGTGACGACGTTGAGCGCTGCGGACAGGCCGAGCCCGAGGCCGACGTAGCGAGCCGGCCGGTCGAGCCCGCCGGCCGCGGCGGACGCCGTGACGAACAGCGGGATGACGGAGGAGCGCAGGCCGAGCGAGCTCCACGTCTGCGCGCCGTAGGCCGCGAGCGCGGCGCGGTACGCCGGCATCCGCAGCGCCTCGCGCAGGGTGGTTCGCGCCTCCTCGGGCTCGGGGACGTCGACCACGGCGGTCCCGCGTCGAGGGGCGCGAGGCAGGGCGAGCAGGCCGATCGTGCCGGCGACCGCCAGCGTCCCGGCGTAGAGGAAGAACGGCGTCCGCGGCGACGCGTCGGTCACCAGGCCGCCGACCGCGGGGCCGATGACCCCGCCGACGAGGAAGGACCCGCTGAACAGGCCGGTCGCCGCGCCGCGCCGGTCGGGCGGCACCGATCGCAGCAGCAGGCTGAGCGCGCTGATGCTGAACATCGCCGACCCGATGCCGCCGACCGCGCGAAGACCGAGCAGCCAGCCGTACGACGGCGCCGCGCCGGCCGCCGCCGACGACACCGCGACGATGCCGATGCCGGTCGCGAGCACGCGGCGCTCGCCGTACCGATCCACGAGCGTGCCGCCGCCCAGCGCCGAGACGAGGCGCATGAGCGCGAACGCGCTGATCACCGCCGAGGCGGCGAGGTCGCCGACGCCGAACCCGCGGGCGAGCAGCGGGATCGCCGGCGCGACGACCCCGAAGCCCACGGCCACGCTGAACCCCACCGCCGCGAGCACGGCGACCTCGCGATTCGGCGGGCGCGGCACGAGTCGGCGCATCGGCGGATCGTGCCATCCGGCAGCCTGTGCGGCGCCCGCTCGGCCGCTCGGCTCAACACCATGGTGGGCAAGCGGCCGATGATGATCCACAATGGACACCGGACGTGTCCGATATCGCCCCTCGTGGGTGGGTCGGCAGGACCCCGCGGCGCACCGTCGAACTCGACGGCTGAAAGCAGGGGGTGCCTGCCGCTCTGCCCGCTCGTCCCCGGAGGCCACCGTGCGCACCACGCATCGCATCCTGAGCACCGCGATCGCGCTCGGCGCCGTCTTCCCCGTCGGGATGCCGGTCGCGCAGGCGGCCGAGGTCAAGCTCCCGGTCGAGGTCGGTGCGTGGTTCTGGGACGACCAGCAGGACGACACGTCCCAGGCCTCGACGCCCCGCGCGCTCTCCGGCGTGCCCGAGGGCGACCTGGCCGTGGCGATCACCGACGGCGCCGGCCGGGCCGCCGAGGTCCAGCCGAACGACCCCGCGGACCCGTCCGACGACGAGACCCAGAAGCGCTCCAACAAGGAGACGTTCCTGCAGTGGGACCTCTCGGCGTACCCGGAGGGCTCGATCGTCGAGTCGTTCACGACGACGCTCTTCCTCGACCCGGCGGGTCGCAACGTGTCCGCGCCCACCGTCGCGGTGCCCGGGCAGCCCACCCGCGCCGGCCGGCCGAACATCATCGCCTGCCGCCCGCTCATCGGCTTCGGTGAGGCCGACGGCGTGGGCTACGCCAACAAGCCGGCGCTGGACTGCCGGGACGCCTCCACGGGCACGTTCGACGAGGTCGCCCAGTCCTACACCTTCGACCTCACCGTCTTCGCGCAGGACTGGATCGACGGGCTGATCGACAACCGCGGCGTCGGCGTCCGGCCCGAGCTCGACGAGGACGACCCGTTCAACCTCGTCTTCATGGGCCCGGCCAAGGTCGTGACAACCGCCGTCATCACGCCGGCGGAGGTCGAGGTCGACACCGAGGCCGAGCCGGAGCTCATCCCGACGCCCGACCAGGGCTTCGACTCCGGCTCCGGCGGCTCGACCGTCGTCTTCGAGCCGACGATCGAGGCGCCCGTCGCCCCCGCACCGGCGCCGGTCCAGGCACCGGCGGCACCGCCGGTCGTGTCGGTCAACACCGTCGCGGCGCGACCCGCGATCGAGCGTGACCTCACCGTCGCCCCGTCCTTCTGGCTCGCGCTGCTCGCCGGCGTCGGCCTGCTCGGCGTCGTCTCCCTCGTCCTGGGCGACCCGGTCGTGCCGGTCCGCGGCGATCGCACGGCGGTCCGCGCTCCCGCCGGCCGCCGGGTCGCCGGTCGCAGCACGCTGCGCCCGCGTACCTCGGTCGCCATCCGGCCGCGGTCGATCTAGGCTGGGAGATCACCCGGGCTCGTCCGGGACCGCACCCAGCCTCCTTGGAGCCGAGTCCATGACCAAGCGTTCCCTGCGGCGCGCCTGCGCCGGTCTCCTCCTGCTCAGCGTCTTCTCCGCGGGCTGCGGTCTCAAGAAGGACCAGCTCCAGACGCTCGACCAGATCAGTGCCGGCGTGCCCGGTGCCGGCGTCGACGTCGAGGCCGGCGGTGAGCAGGCGCCGGTGGACCCCGACACCGGGCAGCCGGTCGATCCCGGTACGACGACGGGCGGCGGCACCACCACCACCACGGGCGGCGGTACCACGACGACCGGCGGCGGCACCACGACGACGGGCGGCGGCACCACGACGACGGGCGGCGGCACGTCGACCGGCGGCGGCACGTCGACGGGCGGTGGCACGTCGACCGGCGGCGGGACCTCGGGCGGCGGTACGACGAGCACCAAGGGCACGAAGATCGGCGTCACCGACGACGAGATCCGCATCGGCATCCACGCGCCGCTCAGCGGCGCCTCACCGCTCCCGTCGGAGTCGTTCCAGCGCGGCGCGCGCAACTACTGGCTGACGAAGAAGGTCTTCGGCCGCAAGGTCACCGTCGAGGTTCTCGACGACACCTACAAGCCGTCGGGCGCGGTCCGGGTCTGCCAGGAGATGGCGCGACGCGACTTCATCGTCGTCGGCGGCGCCGGCACCGACCAGATCCAGGCCTGCGGCCGCGACCGGTCCCTGCAGCGCTCGAGCACGCCGTACCTCTCGGCCGGCGTGACCGAGAACGGCCTGCGCGGCGTGCCGACCTACTACGCGATCAGCACGAGCTACAAGGACCAGGCACCGCTCGTCATCCAGTCCGCGACGAACCAGCAGTTCCTGAACAAGGCCAACGCGACGGGCGAGAAGAAGTGGGCCGTCGTGCTGTCGGAGACGCCCAACTTCACCGACGCCAAGCAGGCCATCGAGACGCAGCTCAAGGGCAAGGGCGTCGCTTACAAGTACTTCGGGGTGCCGAAGGCGGGCTCGGACTCCGATGCCGTCTCCCTCGCGCAGCAGCTGCGGGAGTACAACGCGCCGGTCGTCTTCATCCTGGGACAGCCGACCTTCTTCCTGAAGGTGCTGGCGCAGACCGGCGCGACGTACACGCCGACCTGGACGGGCGTCGGCATCAGCTTCGGCATCAACCAGGTGCACACGGCGGCCTGCGGCGCGACCCAGAACCGGTACGACGGACGATTCCTGTCGCCGTACCCGGGCCTGGACAAGGCGCCGAAGGCGTTCCTCGACTCCGACAACGGGCGTGCCAAGGACGACATCGAGCTGACGCTGTGGGGGCTCAGCGAGCTGCTCGAGCAGGCGCTGCTGACCACCAAGGGCAATCTGACCCGGGAGAACCTGGTCGCCAGCCTGGCCACCGCGAGCCTGCCCGGGGGCCTCTACCCAGGGGTCAAGTACACGCCGAGCAACCACTTCGGCGGCACCAAGATGTGGCAGCTGAAGTCCAACTGCGGCGGCAGCCCCAACCAGTACATCACCGTCGGGAACGCACCTATCGGCTGATCGGCCCCTGATAGGGCATGATCCGCCCCATGCTGCTGGCGGCTGACCTCACCCAGGACTTCACCACCCCGCTCGTCTCCGGCGCGATCCAAGGCGCGGTGTACGGGCTGCTGGGCCTCGGCCTGGTGCTGCTGTACAAGGGCAATCGCATCTTCAACTTCGCTCAGGGCGAGTTCGGCACCGTCGCCGCCTTCCTGGTGCTGGTGTCGAGCACCGGGGCCGGCATCTTCCCGAAGATGCCCTTCCCGGTGGCGATCGTCGTCGGCCTCGTCGCCGGCACGCTGATGGCGCTGGTCACCGAGCGGCTGGTCATCCGCCCGCTCTTCCGGCAGCCCAAGGTCACCATGGTCGTGGCGACAGCCGGCGTCGCCCTGCTCGCCATCTCCTTCGAGCTGTTCTTCAACGGGACCAACGGGCGCAACGCGCGGCCGATCGTGGCGGGCGAGGCGATCCGCTCGGGCGGGCTGTCCATCACCTGGCAGCAGGTCGTCATCGTCGGCGTGCTGGCGACGCTCGCGCTGGCCTCCGCGCTGTTCTTCAGCCGGACCCAGACCGGGGTCGCCATCCTCGCCGTGTCGCAGGAGCCCACCGCGACCAGCCTCGTCGGGATCAGCGTCAACCGGATCTCCGCGCTCACGTGGGGGATGGCCGGGTTCCTCGGCGCGATCGCCGGGATCCTGCTCGCCCCCACGACGCTGTTCGGGCCGGGCTTCATGACGACGAGCGCGCTGATCCCTGGCTTCACCGCGGCGGTGTTCGGCGGCATCACCAGCCTGCCCGGGGCGTTCCTCGGCGGCGTCCTCATCGGCATCGCCGAGCAGTTCGGCAACAAGATCGACCTGTTCCCGGGAGCGAACCGCGTGGTCGTGTTCGCGCTGCTGCTGGTGATCCTGCTGATCAAGCCGGCCGGTCTGCTCGGCAAGGAGGCCTGACGTGACCGCGCTGCAGAACACCACCGACGCGGTTGCCGCGGAGCCGCACGAGGATCGCGCGTTCCGGCCGAGCGTCCCGGGTCTCGCGCTGCGCGGTCTCGTCTACTTCGGCATCGCCTACGTGGTCCTCGTCCTCCTCACGGCCAACGCCGACCGTGCGGGGAAGGCCGCCGACGCGGTGATCTACGCGATGGTCGGTCTCAGCCTGAACATCATCATCGGCTACACCGGCCAGCTCAGCCTCGGCCACCAGGGGTTCTTCGGCGCCGGCGCGTTCGCCGCGGCGTACTCCCTCACGGTGCACGAGGTGCCCTTCGTGCTGTCGCTGCTGATCGCGATGGCGGTCACGTCGCTCTTCGCCCTGGTGCTCGGACTGGTCGCGCTGCGGATCACCGGCCTCTACCTCGCGCTCATCACGCTGGTGTTCGGGCTGACCCTCGAGGTGTCACTGTTCGAGGTCGAGGAGTTCACGAACGCCGGCGCGGGGCAGCCGGCGTTCCGTCCCGACTTCCTGGTGGAGCCGTTCCGCGGCGTCGAGAACGTGCGGTTCTACTACTTCTGCCTCGCGCTGCTGGCGGTCGTCGTCTACGTGGACTGGCGCCTGACGAGGACGAAGGCGGGGCGCGCGCTGCTGGCCCTGCGCGAGAACGAGCGGGTCGCCGCGGCATTCGGGATCAACGTCGTCGCGTTCAAGCTGTTCGCGTTCGTGCTCGCGGGCGCGATCGCCGGGCTCGCGGGCGCGCTGTTCGGCTACCGGTACGAGAACGTGACCGGCGCCGACTTCGACTTCTTCCTCGCGCTCACCTTCGTGCTGATGGTCGTCGTAGGCGGGCTGAACTCGCGGGTCGGCGTGATCCTCGGCGCGGTCCTGTTCTCCCCGTTCGGCCTCGACAACCTGTTCAAGATCCCGCGGATCCACGACTTCCTCGCCGGCGTCAGCTGGATCGGGGAGCAGCGCGTCGAGTTCATGCCGCGGATGATCGGCGCGTTCCTGCTGATCCAGACCGTCGTGCTCAACCCCGGCGGGATCGCGCAACAGCTGCGCCCGGTCACCCGCTGGCTCGCCGGCCACCGGTTCACGCTGCACGGGGACAAGGACTCCGGCCCGGGAGTGGTGGAGGGTTCAAGTGCCCGTGCTTGAGGTTCGCGACCTGTCCATCCGCTTCGGCGGCCTGCAGGCGCTCGAAGGCGTCAACCTCGACGTCAACGAGTGGGAGATCGTCGGGCTGATCGGGCCCAACGGCGCCGGCAAGACCACGGCGTTCAACTGCATCACCGGCTTCTACAAGCCCAACACCGGCACGGTGCGCTACCGCGGGCAGGACGTCACCCGCGTGCCCCCGCACCGCAAGGCCGCGATGGGCTTCGGCCGCACGTTCCAGAACGTCGGCATGGTGAAGAGCGCGACCGCGCTCGAGAACCTCAAGACCGCCCAGCACGCGAAGGTGTCGTACGACGTGCTCAGCGGCCTCGCCGGGGCCTCCATGACCTGGCGCGAGGAGCGCGAGCTCGAGGCCAAGGCGGACGAGATCCTCGAGATGCTCGACCTCGGCGACATCCGGGACACCAAGGTGGGCGGGCTCTCCTACGGCACGCTCAAGCTGCTCGAGCTGGGCTGCGCGCTCGCGACCGACCCCGACGTCCTGCTGCTCGACGAGCCCTCCTCCGGGATGGGTCCCGACGAGTCCGACGAGCTGGGCGAGCGGCTCCTGGCGCTGCGCAAGGAGTTCGGGCTCACGATGCTGCTGATCGAGCACCACGTCCCGCTGGTGCTCCGGGTGTGCGACCACGTCTACGTCCTGAACTTCGGGCGGCTGCTCGCCGAAGGGGAGCCGAGCGTCATCCAGACCCACCCGGAGGTCGTGGCGGCGTACCTCGGCGGCGAGGCGCCCGAGGCGCTCGCCCGCACCCAGGAGACGGCCGAGGACGCTGCTCTGGACGAGGCGCTCGCCGGTGCGCACGGCGGCACCGCGACGGCGCGGCGGGCGGCACGCAAGCCGGCGAAGAAGAAGACGTCGGCCACCACCAAGAAGGCGCCGGCGAAGAAGGCCACGGTCAAGCCCGCGACGAAGCGCGCGGCGGAGACCCCGACGGAGCCGGCGGAGCCCGCGAAGCCGGCGCGACGTCGCTCGACGGGCCGGCGCAAGGCCGCCGCCGACGCGGACACCGAGGTGCTGGCACCCGTCGACGAACCCGCGACGGCCCAGCCGACCGACGACGAGGAGAGCGCGTGAGCCTGCTCGAGATCGACGGGCTGCGCACCGGGTACGGCATCCTCCCCGTGCTGCAGGGCATCAGCTTCGCCGTCGACGAGGGCCAGACCGCCGTCATGTTCGGCCTCAACGGCGCCGGCAAGACGACGACCGTCAACGCGATCGCCGGACTGCTGCCGGCGTGGAGCGGCGAGGTGCGCTTCGACGGGCGCAACATCGCCAACCTCGACCCGCCGAAGATCGTCAAGCACGGCGTCGCCCTCGTCCCGGAAGGCCGCCGGGTCTGGCCCGCGCTGTCGGTCCTCGCCAACCTGAAGCTGGGCGCCTGGACGCGCAAGGACAGCGGCGAGGTCGACCGCACGACCCAGGAGGTCTTCGGCTACTTCCCGCGTCTCGACGAGCGCAAGGAGCAGATGGCCGGCACGCTCTCGGGCGGCGAGCAGCAGATGCTCGCGATCGGCCGGGCGCTGATGAGCCGGCCCCGGCTCATGCTCATCGACGAGGCGTCGCTCGGCCTGTCGCCGAAGCTCGCGCAGACCGTCTTCCAGGTCGTCAGCGAGATCAACGACTCCGGCACGACCGTGGTCATCGTCGAGCAGAACGTCGGCGTCCTGCCCTACGCCGACCGCGCGCTGATCATGGAGAAGGGGACGCTGACCTTCGACGGAACCGGCGAGGAGCTCGAGCGCACCGGTGAGCTGCGCAAGACCTACCTCGGCGAGGAGTCCTAGCCCGCTAGCCGAGCACGCCGGCCGCGACCCGTTCGAGCCGACCCCGCCCCGCGCCCGATCCCGACTTCACCCACCCAGTCCACACGTTCTCGCCCGGATTCGGGCTTTCGATGTGGAACAGGTGGGTGAAGTCGCGGCGTGGGGAGCGGCTCAGCCCAGGACGCCGGCCGCGACCCGCTCGACGCCCGCCGGCGTGGCGAAGCGCCCGGCCGCCAGCTCGAACGTCGCCCAGCCGATCCCGGTGAACACCGCCACGGCCGTCGCGACGCCGACCGGGCCGCCGACCACCCGTGCGGTCTGGCTGACGCCGAGCGAGACGACTGAGGCGGCGAGGCAGAACGAGACGATCGCGCCGGGCGTCGAGATGCGCGCCCGCAGCGAGTCGTAGTCGCTCGGTGTCGGCCAGCTGACCGACCAGAGCACCGACAGCCCGGTCAGGCCGGCCGTGCGCGCGAGGCAGAGGACCAGCGCCGCGGCCAGCTCACCGCGGGGGGTGCGCAGCACGACGGCGCCGAGCGCGGTGACCGCGACCTGGGTCACCAGCAACGCGGCGAAGACTGCGGCGGCCTTCGCGAGCAGGACGTCGCGCGCGCGAACGGGCCAGCTCAGCAGCACCGCTGCGCCGCCGCCGTCGAACGCGAAGGCGTTGACGCCCAGCACCGTCGACGCGGCGAGGCCGGCGATGCCACCCATCGCCAGCACCGGCACCTCGACGAAGTCCACTCCGGGGAAACGGGTCAGCGTCGGCACGGCCAGCACGCCCGCGATCGCCACCTGGGCACCGACCGCGCGGCCCACGGAGCGCAGGTTCGCGATGACCAGCGCGCGGTGCGCGGAGCCCCGGTTCGGCCAGGTCGTGACGCCCCACGGTCGCGATCCCACGCCCGCGCTGCGTGCCTCGCGATCGAGCGCGGTGCGGGCCAGGCGGGGCCCGAAGGCTGCCGCGATGGGCACCGGGACGGCCAGTCCGGCCACCCAGGCCCAGTACTCGCTCGTCCGGTCGAAGAGCAAGGCGTCGCCGGCGCGGACGAGCCAGCCGCCCGGCAGCAGGTCGCCCACGTCGTCGACGGCCGGCAGCAGCGCGGGCAGCAGCGCGAGCAGGCCGACGACGCAGCCGGTGAGCAGCAGCGCGGAGACTCCGGTCCGGCGCCGGCCGGCGAGCGCGAGGAACGACAGCCACGCGACGAGCTGCCCGGTGGCCGACGCACCCGCGACGAACACGACCGCGGCGAGCAGCCCGGCCGGCCCGGTGTAGGCGACGGCGAAGCCGAGGACGAGCGGAAGCACGACGAGGTAGGGCACGTCGAGCAGCGCGGTGATCCAGGTGCCGGCGAAGATCGACCGCGGGCTGACCGGGTACGGCGCGAGGCGGTGCGCGGCGACGAGCTCGCCGCCGCCTCCCCCGAGCAGCGGCACCACTGCCCAGAGCGGCCAGGCGGCACCGGCGGCGACCCCGAGGCCGATGTCCGCGGGGATCTCTCCCGAGCGGTCGCCCTGGACGCAGCCCGCGACGATCAGCGCGAACCACCCCGCGAGGCCTGCCCCGAGGAGCACCAGCCGGGCCGGGTCGCGCGTCTCGCCGAGCCACTCGCGCGACTTCAGCCACAGCAGGGCGCGGACGCCCTGCGGAGCGCGGGTGCTCACCCGGCCGCGCCGAGCGGCGTACCGGCCTCGGCCATGAGCGCGAGGTAGGCGTCCTCCAGGGGGCCAGGCTGGCCCGCCTGGCGGCGCAGGGAGTCCGCGTCGCCGTGCGCGATCGCGGCCCCGTTGCGGATGACGATCAGCCGGTCGCTGATCCGCTCGGCGGCGTCGAGGAGATGCGTCGAGCACAGGACGCCGCCGCCGTCCGAGATCGCCTCCGCGACGATGCGGCGTACGGCGACCGCGCCGGCCGGGTCGACGCCGTCGAAGGGCTCGTCGAGGAGCAGCAGCCGCGGCCGGGAGAGCGCCGCGACGGCCAGCGAGAGCTTGCGGGCCATCCCGTGCGAGTACGTCGATGTGCGGCGACCGGCCGCGTCCGCGAGGCCGAGCACGTGGATCAGCTCACGGCCGCGCTCGACCCAGGCCGACGGCAGGCCGTGCAGGCGAGCGCCGAGCTCGAGGTGCTCCCAACCGGTGAGCCGCGGGAACAGCCCGCCGACGTCCGGCACGTATCCCAGCAGCCGGCGGGCGGTGACCGGGTCGTCAGCGAGGTCGATGCCGGCCAGGGCGACCCGGCCGGACGTGGGACGGGCCACTCCGGCGCAGATCTTCATGGTCGTCGACTTGCCGGCGCCGTTCGGGCCGAGCAGGCCGACCACCTCGCCGGGCCCGACGGTCAGGTCGAGCCCGCGAAGCGCGCGGTGGCCGCGGTAGTCCTTGGTGAGCCCGACCGCCGACAGGGGCAGGGGTGCGGTCACGGGCCGGCTTAGCGGACGGAGACGTTGCTGGGCTCCGGCTGGCAGACCCGGCACGGCTGGAGGAACCGGGCGCGAGCCTCCTCGGGTGTGAGGTAGTCGACCTCCTCGCGGCCGTCGACCAAGCGGCAGCCCGGGGTGTGGTAGGACGCCGAGCCGGCGGCGACGAGGCCGGCGAGGTCCTGTGGTGCCGGCGTACTGCGCCCGCCGAGGCCGCCCTTCGCCACCACCGAGATCAGCTCGTCGAGCTTCGCCTCGAGGCGCATCCGCTCCTCGCGGTACGCCTGGATCACGATCAGCGCGGCGCCGACGATGATGAAGCCGATGCCGACGAGGCCGCCGGAGATCAGGTACGGGAACTGGGCCGCGACGCGCGGATCCGACGACGCCCCGTTGTAGCCGAAGGCGATCGCGATGAACCCGATCGCCATGCAGATCACCGCGAGTCGGCCGCCGAACTTCCCGTAGCCGCTGCGCAGCCGGGCCTGGAGGTCGTGGGCATCCATGAAGTAGTCCTGTCTGCTCAGCCGGGGAGTCGGAGATCGCCAAGTATGACGTGCGCGTGCGGGATCCGAGAAGCATTCGGTCCGTTCTGTCCCGAAGTCAGGCGCGTCGGCCGCGGCGCGCGCGCAAGTAGTCGCTGACGACGTACTCACCGAGCCGGTCCGCGGCCGGAGAGAACACGCGCCCGCCGTTGAGGCGGGCGATGGTGCGGACGAAGTCGACGAGGCGCGGCTCGTCGTCGAGCATGAAGACGTTGATCGTCGCGCCGCGGCGGGTGAGCTTCAGCACCTCGGCGACCGTGAGCTCGACCGTCTCCGGCAGCGGCGGCCAGTGGAAGGTCGGCGTGCCATTGGCGAGGAGGTGGGCAGTCGGCTCCCCGTCGGTCACGACCAGGACGACGGGCTCGGCGTCGGGCCGCCGGGCGAGGTGGCGTCCGGCGATCATCAGTGCGTGCTGCAGGTTCGTTCCCTGCACCATGTCCCACGACAGCCCGGCGAGCTCGGCCGGCCGGAGGTCGCGGGCGTAGTCGCTGAAGCCGATGACGTGGATGGAGTCCTGCGGGAAGCGCGTGGTGACCAGCGCATGCAGCGCCAGCGCGGTGGACTTCGCGACACCCCACGTGCCGCGCAGCGCCATCGAGTAGGACAGGTCGACGAGCAGGCAGACCGCGGCCGCCGTCCGTCGTTCGGTCTCCATCACCTCGAAGTCGGCGACGTCGAGGCCGACCCGGCCGCTGCCCGGCTTCCTCCGCAGAACGGCGTTGCGCACCGTTCGCACCACGTCGATCGGCTGCTCGTCGCCGTACCGCCATCCCCGCGACGCGCCGGTGAGCTCGCCCGCCGCCCCCGCGTCGGCGACGTCGTGGTCGCCGCGCCCGGTCGCGTCGAGTCGGGAGAACACGCGGGCCAGCGCGGCCGCGCCGATCCGGCGCACCGCTCTCGGCGTGAGCTCCAGGTCCCCGCCGGACCGTCGGAGGTAGCCCTGGTCGGACAGCGCCCGCTCGAGCTGCTGCAGCGCGCGGACGTCGTCGACGGCGGCGCGGCCGAGCGCGCGCTCGACGGCCGCGAGGTCGACGTCGTCCAGCGTCGCGCCGGCGTAGTCCTGGTGCAGCGCGGACTCGACGTCGGCGATGTCGGCCAGCTCCTCCAGCGCGGTGGTGGCGTCGCCGACGCCGAGGGGCTGGTCGCCGTCGACGGATTCCCCGTTGCGCCAGTCGAGATCGGGGCGCCGGGCTTGCAGCGCGCGGCGCAGCCGGTCCATCTCCCGCTGCAGACCTGAGTCGTCGAGCGCATCGGACAGCAGGGCGGCGAGCTCGTCCCGCTGCTCCGGTGTCAGAGAGGCGAGCATCCGCTGGGCGGCGGCGGCCCGTCGGGCGAGGGCGTCGACGAGCTCGGCGAGACTGCCCGGACGGTCGGGGAACAGGTCGCCGTACGCCGCCATGAACTCCTGGAACGCCGCGGTGGTGTCGTGGCCCTGCGCGTCCGCGTCGAGCATCTCGTTCAGCGCGCGCAGCATCTCCGCGACGCGCGCCAGCTCGGCGGGGTCGGCATCCGCCAGCGACTGCTTCATCCCGCGGAACTGGCTGTCGAGGACCTCGCGGCGCAGCAGGTCGCGGATCTGGTCGTACGTCGCGCGGGCCGCTGGTGAGGTCCACTGGTAGTCGGCGAGCCGGCGGACCGCGCGCGCAGTGTCCTCCGGGAGCCCGGCCAGCTCCGCCTCGGCCATCCGGGCACGGTCCGAGGGGTCCGGGAACAGCGCGGTGCGCTCCTGCTCCAACGCCTGGTCGAGCAGCTCGCGGACCTGCTGCAACGTCCCGTCGAGCTGCCCCCGCCCGCGGGCGTCCCGCCGTCGGGCGCGGGCTTCGCGCAGCAGCGCGTCGAGGCCGCGCCGCCCGCGCTGCCCCCTGCGCAGCAAGGACTGGAGCGCCTCGCGCGGGCTCGCCCCGTCCAGCACCGCGTCGCCGATGTCGGTGACGGCCGCGGTGATGTCGTACGGCGACTCGAGCGGATCGGGTCCTCCCGCCCAGCGGCCGTAGCGGACGCTCACCTTCGGCGCCTCTCCTCACGGACGAGGAACACAACCAGGCCGATCGGGATTAACGACACGACGACCCCCCGCAGCGCGGTCTCCGCGACGTCGCCGCGATCGCCGAGCACCTCGTAGAGAAGCAACTGCGTCCCGACCATGACGCCGGCGATGCCGGCGATGACGACGCCGAGCTGGGACGCGCCGCGGGCCGCATACCCGACGAGTCGGTCCGGCGTACGCCGTTGCGCCGGCGGTGGCGACGGGTCCGGAGCGATCGTGCGATCCGCCGGCACGTGATCAGCCGCCGTAGACGACACGGCCGGGCAGCTCGTCCTTGGCCAGCTTCTTCGCGAGGTGCAGGCCTTCGAGGGCGAGCTCGAGCGCGGCGGCGGCCTGCCCCGGAGTCTCGTCCCCGTCCGGCACGCCGACCCGCCGCAGCACCTGGGCGAGGCCGGGTACCGGGCCGATGCGCCGCAGCAGCTCGCCGGCCCCGACGAGCTCGCCGGTCTCGACGGTGCCGCCCTCGTCGAACTTCGAGACCAGGCCGCTGAGGTCGGCACCCGCGAGGCGCGCCCGGAACGTGTCCGCCACCGCGCGTCGCAGCAGGTGGGTGAGGATCTCGGTCTCCCGACCCTCCTCGATCTGGTCGAACTCCACCTTGCCTCGCGAGCTCGGCACCATCGCCGGCAGGTCGACCACCCGCGCCACGGCGGGTGTCTCGCCGGTGATCGCCGTACGGCGCACCGCCGACGCGACGACGGTCTCCGTCGCGGCGATCGCGAACCGCGCGGAGACGCCCGACCGGCTGTCGACCTGCGGAGCCTCGCGGACGTGCCTGGTGAAGCGCGCGATGCACTCGACGAGGTGGTCCGGCACGACGGCGTTCGCCGGCAGCTGCGCCTCCTGGCGGATCATCGCGAGCTCGTCGTCGAGCCGGAGCGGGTAGTGGGTGCGCACCTCGGTGCCGAACCGGTCCTTCAGCGGCGTGATGATGTGACCGCGGTTCGTGTAGTCCTCCGGGTTCGCGCTCGCCACGAGGAGCAGGTCCAACGGCAGCCGCAGCGCGTAGCCGCGGACCTGGATGTCGCGCTCCTCGAGCACGTTGAGCAGGGCGACCTGGATCCGCTCGGCGAGGTCGGGCAGCTCGTTCACGCTGAAGATGCCGCGGTGGGTGCGCGGCACCAGGCCGAAGTGGATCGTCTCGGGGTCGCCCAGCGTCCGCCCCTCGGCGACCTTGATCGGGTCCACGTCGCCGATCAGGTCGCCGACACTCGTGTCCGGCGTGGCGAGCTTCTCGCCGTATCGCCGCGACCGGTGCAGCCAGCCGACCGGCAGCGCGTCGCCCGCGTCGGCGGCCAGTGGGATGCACCGGGCGCACACCGGGTGGAAGGGGTCGTCGTTGATCTCGCAGCCGGCGACGACCGGCACCCACTCGTCGAGCAGGCCGACCAAGGTGCGGATCAGCCTGGTCTTGCCCTGGCCGCGCTCGCCGAGCAGGACGATGTCGTGTCCGGCGAGCAGGCCGCGCTCGAGCTGCGGCAGCACGGTCTCGTCGAACCCGACGATGCCGGGGAACGCCGACTGCCCGGCGCTGAGCCGGCCGAGCAGGTTGCGCCGGATCTCCGCCTTCACCGTCGACGTCGTGACGCCGGCGTCGCGCAGGGCACCTAGCGTGGTGGCGTCCGGAGTCGGGCCTGGCATGCCCCGACGTTACTCTGCCCGCATGGCACTCTTCGGCGACGGTCTCTCCGCGGATCCGGATCTGATCACCGCGGCTGAGCAGGCGACCCGCGCGGCACTGGAGCCGCTCGGGGCGCAGCGCCCGGACCTGGTCTGCGCGTTCATCAACGCCTCGGACCCGACCGCGGTCGAGGTCGCCGCCGCCCGGATCGTCGAGCTGTCCGGCGCAGAGCACGTCATCGGCTGCTCGGTCGCCGGCGTGATCGGCGCCGGGCTGGCGATCGAGAACGGGGCCGCGGTCAGCGTGTGGGCGGCCGTCATGCCGGACGTCGGCATCCGCACGTTCCACCTCGAGGTCCTGCGCACCGACGACAGCCTCGCGGTGGTCGGCATGCCGGAACGGCACGACGACGACCGAGTCTGCCTGCTGCTCTCGGACCCGTTCTCCTTCCCCGCCGACGGCTTCGTCGAGCGGGCCAACCGGAGCATGCCGGGCCTGCCGATGGCCGGCGGGGTCGCGGCCGGGCCGCGCGGCGCGGGGTCGACGCGACTGCTCCTCGACGACCGTACGGTCGACCGGGGAGCGGTCGGCGTCATGCTCTCCGGCCCGGTGCACATCGGCACGATCGTGAGCCAGGGCTGCCGCCCGATCGGGCCGTCGATGGTCGTCACCGCGGCCGACGGCAACGCGATCCTCGGTCTCGCCGGAGCGCCGGCCCTGTCGAAGCTGGAGCAGATCATCGCCGAGCTGCCCGCCGAGGAGCAGGCGCTGGCCAGCCAGGGGCTGCACCTGGGCATCGTCATGAACGAGTACGCCGACGACCACCAGCGCGGGGACTTCCTCATTCGGGGAGTCCTCGGGGGCGACCGCACGCGCGACGCCGTGCTGGTCGGCGATGTGGTGGAGGTGGGGCGGATGGTCCGCTTCCAGGTTCGAGATGCGGATGCGGCGTCCGACGAGCTCAACGCGTTGCTGGAGGCCGCGGGCGCCCAGGCCGACATGAAGCACGTCGAGGGCGCGCTGCTGTTCTCGTGCACCGGGCGGGGCGCGATGCTCTTCCCGTCCGCGGAGCACGACGTCGACACGCTTCGTCGGCACTTCGCCAAGGTCCCGGTCGCGGGCTTCTTCGCGAACGGCGAGATCGGGCCGGTCGGCGGGCAGAACCACCTGCACGGCTACACCGCGAGCATCGTCACGTTCGGCCCGGTCGTCGTTTGACGTCTCCGGCTCTCGCGCTCGACGTCGGCGGCACAAAGGTCGCCGCCGCGCTGATCGGCCCGCAGGGCCGCGTGCATCGGCGAACCGAGCGTGCGACGCCGGCCGCGGTGGCCGCCGACGAGCTCTGGGCGGAGGTTGCCGGGCTGCTCGACGAGGTTCGCAGCGGGGTCGGCATCTCCGGGGTCGGCGTCGGCTGCGGGGGGCCGATGGAGTGGCCGGCCGGCGTGGTCAGCCCGTTGAACATCCCGGCCTGGCAGGACTTCCCGCTGCGTGACCGGCTCGCGGCGGCGTACCCCGGGCGACCCGTGCGCGTCCACAACGACGCCGTCTGCGTCGCCGTCGGCGAGCACTGGCTCGGCGCCGGCCGCGGGTCGTCGGACGTGCTCGGCATGGTCGTCTCGACCGGGGTCGGCGGGGGCCTCGTGCTCGGCGGCCGCGTGGTCGACGGCGCCACCGGCAACGCGGGGCACATCGGCCACGTCGTCGTCGAGCCGGGCGGGCCGGCGTGCGCGTGCGGCGGCCGGGGCTGCCTCGAGGCGGTTGCGCGTGGTCCGGCGATCGCCGCGTGGGCCGCCGAGCGCGGGTGGCGCGGTGCGGACGGCAGCGCCCGTGAGCTGGCAGCCGACGCCCGGGCGGGCGATCCGATCGCGCGGCAGGCCTTCGCGCGGGCCGGCGATGCGCTCGGCGTGGCCATCGCCTCGGCCGTGCAGCTGTGCGACGTCGACGTGGTGACCGTGGGCGGCGGGCTGGCGCAGGCCGGGCCGCTGCTGTTCGACCCGCTCGACGCGGCGTACCGGCGCCACGCCGGGCTGAGCTTCGCCCGCCGGGCGCGCGTCACCCTGGCCGGGCTCGGCCAGGACGCGGGACTCGTCGGCGCCGGCGCCCTCGTCCTCGCCGGCGACCGCTACTGGTCCGCCGACTGACGGCCGCCCCGCCCCCAGCTACCGCGTGATCTTGCTGCGCGGGTCCACAGTCGTGCCCCGCGTCCTGTGGATGCGGACAGCAAGATCACGCGATTGGAGCGGGGGAAAGGGGTCAGCCGGTGCGGGCGACGGCCTCGGCGAGGAAGCCGGCGAGCTCCTCGGACACGCGCTCCGGGCGCTCCTCGGGAAGCAGGTGCCCGGCGTCGGGAACGGGGACGAGCACGGCGCCCGGGATGTCGGCGGCCAGGCGGCGGCCGTACGCCGGACCGTGCCACACGTCCTCGTCGCCCCACAGCACCAGGGTCGGCGGGGGCTCGGCGGCCACGAGCCGCAGCGCGGCCTCCGCGGCCGGCGGGTCGAATGCGCGGACGAACGACAGCAGACCGCGCGCGCCGTCTGCGGTGAGCAGCGGCCGCGCGTAGTGACCGAGCACGGTGTCGTCCATCGGGCCGCCGGCCAGACCGCGGCCGAGCTGGCGCGCGAGGTAGGACCGCCCGGCACCCGGTACGGCGCGCAGCAGCGTCGTCTGCAGCTCGCCGAGCCCGCGCGCGACGAGCCCGCTCACCGCGGCGACCGGCCAGGTGTCGGCATGCAGCGCGGCGTCGACCAGCACGAGGGCGGCGACCCGCGCCGGTGCGAGGGCGGTCAGATGCACGGCCAGCGCGCCGCCGAGGTCGTGCCCGACCAGTGCGACGCGTTCGAGGCTCAGCTCGTCGAGCAGCGCGAGCATCAGCTCGGCCTGGCTGGCGAGGTCGTACCGGCCGTCCGCCGGGCGCTCGGACCGGCCGAGCCCGATCACGTCGGGCGCGTACGTCCGGTGCGTGTGCTCGAGGTCGCGCTGCACGTCGCGCCAGAGGTACGACGACGTCGGCAGGCCGTGCAGCAGGACGACCGGGAGCCCGCTGCCGGTGCCGTGACGGACCACGTGGACCCGGACGCCGTCGACGACGTGGTCTGCTCCGGGCAGCGGGTGCACGTCGCGCATGGCCAAGCCCCTCTCGCGTGGCTGCGGGTGGCGACCGTACCCGAGGTGCGAGGATGCGCGCGTGGACGGGCTGGTACGGCTCGACGAGATCGAGGCGGCGCGCGAGCTGCTGCGCGACGTGGCGGTCGTGACCCCCGTCGAGGGGTCCCGTCCGCTGTCCCGCAAGGTCGGCGGCGACGTCCTGCTCAAGTGCGAGAACCTCCAGCGCACCGGGTCGTTCAAGATCCGCGGGGCCTACGTGCGGATCGTCCGCCTCACCGACGAGGAGCGCGCCCGCGGTGTCGTGGCGGCCAGCGCCGGCAATCACGCCCAGGGCGTCGCGCTCGCGGCGAGCCTCACCGGCGCCAAGTCCAAGATCTTCATGCCGGCCGGCGCGCCCCTTCCCAAGATCGAGGCGACGAAGGCGTACGGCGCCGACATCGAGCTCACCGGCCTCACCGTCGACGACGCGCTGGTCGCGGCGAGGGCGTACGCCGAGGACCACGGCGCCGTGCTCATCCACCCCTTCGACCACCGGGACGTGATCGCGGGGCAGGGCACGGTCGGGCTGGAGATCGCCGACGCGGTGCCGCAGGCGCGGACCGTCGTCGTCTGCATGGGGGGTGGCGGGCTCGTCTCGGGTGTCGCGGCGGCCGTGAAGGCACGGCTGTCGGGTGTCCGCGTCGTCGCCGTCCAGGCCGAGGCGGCGGCGGCGTTCCCGCACTCGCTCGCGGTGGGGCATCCGGTGGCCCTGGAGACGATGTCGACGATCGCCGACGGGATCGCCGTGGCGACGCCCGGCGAGATCACCCTGCGCCACGTCGCGCAGCTGGTCGACGACGTCGTCACCGTCTCGGAGGAGTCCCTGTCGCGCGCGCTGCTGCTCTGCCTCGAGCGGGCGAAGCTGGTTGTCGAGCCGGCCGGCGTGGCCGCCGTGGCGGCGATCAGCGACGACCCCGGGGCCTTCGAGCCGCCGGTGGTGGCCGTGCTGAGCGGCGGCAACATGGACCCGGTGCTGCTGATGCGGGTGATCCGCCACGGGATGATCGCGGCCGGCCGCTACCTGTCGTTCCGGCTCCGCATCCCCGACCATCCCGGTGAGCTCGCCCGG
Source organism: Mycobacteriales bacterium (assembly GCA_035536955.1). Classification (GTDB taxonomy): domain Bacteria; phylum Actinomycetota; class Actinomycetes; order BP-191; family BP-191; genus DATLNF01. Next base: position 22,202 of record DATLNF010000067.1, read on the forward strand.
CTGCTCGCGCTGCTGGCCGACACCGGCTCGAACGTGCTCGACGTCGAGCACCTGCGCACCGGGCCGAAGCTGCACCTGGACGAGGTCGAGGTCGCCCTCCAGCTGGAGACCCGCGGCCCCGACCACTGCGACGAGGTGCTGGGACGCCTCCGGGCGGCCGGCTACCCGCTGCTGTTCGGCTGACCCGCCTGCCACGGAGGGCAGGAGACCCGTCCCGTACGGCGAAATCGGACGTACTGCCCTTTTTCAGGAGGCTTCAAGTGCGTCGTACGGCTGTCATCCTCGCTCTCGCCACCGCCGTGGTCGGCCTCGGCGCCACGCCCGCCCTCGCCACGCCGGTCTGCACCGACGGCTACAAGGGCGGACCGCCGCTCGCCACCTGCGGGCTGCGGATCTTCCCGGAGGCGGCCAACTCCCAGGCCTACATCCAGTACCGGCCCAACGCGACCGGGTTCAGCGAGTTCTTGCATGGGGCGGAGTTCATGGCGCAGAAGTACCCGCGCTGGGTCTCCGTCTACACGCTGTCCAGCAAGTACGGCGAGCTCGCGAAGAGCGTCGGCGACGACGGCCTCCGCCCGGGCGAGGACGGCGACACCGGTGACGGCCGCGAGATCCTCGTCGTCAAGCTCACCGACCACGAGAAGCCCGACAAGGGCAAGGAGACGCTGTACTTCTCCCTCTCGGTCCACGGCAACGAGCGCGGCGGCCTCGAGGGCGGCATGCGCGCGATCGAGGACCTGGCGATGGACGCCGAGGGCGGCGGCACGATCGTCGACGGCGTCGACAACTACACCTCGGGCACCGGGACCCAGCCGGAGTTCCACGAGTACGAGGTCGCCGACGTGCTCGCCAAGGAGGCCGTCTACTTCACGTCGTTCAACCCCGACGGGTGGGCGGTCGGCGACCTGGTCGGCGGCGCCCCGCTGCCCTACGAGCGCGCCAACGGCGCCAACACCGACCTCAACCGGCAGATGCCGACCAAGGGCAGCATCAACATCAGCCGCAACCCGCTCACCGAGCCCGAGGCGAAGTTCGGCGTCAAGGACATGCACCGCGTCGCCGCCGAGGGCATCAACGGGCTGATGGCGTACGGCGCCGACGTCCACGGCGAGCTCACGTCGCGCGCCTACGTCGACATCATGTACCCGGCCGGTCAGTTCGACTCCGTGAAGCACCGCCAGCTGATGGCGATCGCCGAGCGCACCAAGTCGGTGATCGACGAGACGCTGTACGCCGGCATCCAGAACGAGATCGAGGAAGCGACCGGCGGCAACGAGAGCGAGGGCATCGAGGAGACGCTCCCGGTGCCCGGCAACACGATCCCGACGATGCCGGCGCACTGGGCGACCGTCTGGGACACCCTGGGCTACACCGACACCGGGTTCATCGGCGACTACCTCGCCACCGACCTCGGCGTGACCGGCATGGACTACGAGATCATGCTGAACCACACCGTGCCGGACAAGGCCTGGAACGTGTACCTCCAGGAGAACCACATCAACGCGTCCCGCGCGATCATCAAGACGGCGATGGCCTACGCCCTGACGCAGTCGCAGGAGTTCAACGACAAGAACGTCAAGCTCGAGACCGGTGGGCAGGCCGGCTACGTCCTCAACCCGGACCGGGTGACCGACAAGGACAAGGACGGGCCCGGGGCCGGCTTCAGCCCCGAGGGCTCGGACGGCAGCAAGATCAAGCAGGCGCCGTACGACGTCAGCAACATGGACTTCTTCACAGAGACCAACCGGCTCATGCCCAAGCCGTTCGTGGCCCTGCTCCCGGCGGACATCGCCAACGACGCGAAGCACCTCGACCAGGTTGACACGCTCGTCCTCGCCGACATCGCCCTGCCGCGCGACGCGAAGAATCGCCCGGTCAACGCCGCGAAGTACTACGCGAACATCAAGAGCTGGGTCGAGCGCGGGGGCAACCTCGTGCTGACCGACCGCGGCGTCCCCGTCGCGGGCACGCTCGGCGTGGTTCCCGCCGACGCGATCGCCGACGAGACCGTGTACCAGCCGAACGCGACGAGCATCAACTTCGAGCACGCGCTGACGGCGGGGCTCCGCGGCAACGCGAAGCAGCTGGTCGAGGCCGCGATCCTCGGCTACGGGATCGGCGCCGACGCGTCGCCGATGACGGTCGTCGACGCCGCGGCGCTGACCGACGCCGGTGGCACTGTCCTCGGCCACATCGAGAAGGGCACCGGCGAGGTCACGACCGTCGCCTCGCTCGGCGAGCTCAGCCTCGGCAAGGGCCTGATCCGGCTGATCGGCGGCGCACTGCCGATGCCGACCGAGGAGAACGACCACCGGTACGGGCTGCGCAGCTACGGCCTCACCTACAGCGGTCTGTTCATCATGGAGAACGCGGTCCGGTACGACGCCGCCGGGCTGGGCACCGCCGCGCCGCGCGGCTTCACGCCGGTCCGGCCGGCGCCCGAGAAGCCGCGGCCGACGACGCCGGCCCGGCCGCTGCCGGCGACCGGTGCGGGCTGGGAGCTCGCGCTGGCCGGTGGCGCGTTCCTGGCGCTGGCCGCGCAGCTGCGGCGCCGCCGCGCGGCGCAGCGAGCGGCGTGACGTCCGGCGAAGCAGAATGCCTGCATGACGGGTGAGGGCATGACCGGCGCGACCGTCGAGGCGCCGCGGAGCACTTCCGCGGCGCCTCGCGCGCGTCGTGAGCTGCCCGCGCTCGAGCTGCTCGCGCTCGCGCTCGTCGCCGCCGGGGTGCTCCGGCCCTACCTCTCCGGGCTCTTCGACGACCCGGCGGTCCAGACGTGGGCGACGATCTTCGTCTCCATCACGATCCAGGCGCTGCCGTTCCTGGTCCTCGGCGTCGTGATCAGCGGGCTCATCGCGGCGTTCGTCAGCCCTGAGTGGTTCGCCCGCGTCCTGCCGCGCCGCGTCGGGCTGTCCGTGCCGGCGGCCGGCCTCGCCGGGGTCGTGCTGCCCGGATGCGAGTGCGGCTCGGTGCCGATCGCCGGGCGGCTGGTGTCCCGCGGGGTCCCGCCGGCCGCGGCGTTCGCCTTCCTGCTGTCGGCGCCGGCGATCAACCCGGTGGTGATGGTCGCGACCGCGGTCGCGTTCCCCGGCCGGCCGGAGGTCGTCGCGGCGCGCTTCATCGCGTCGCTGGTCACTGCGGTGGTGGTCGGCTGGCTCTGGGTCGCCTTCGGCCGCGAGCCGTGGATCACCCGCCGCGCGACCGCCGCCCGTGAAGGCGCCGGCCGGTGGGAGGTCTTCCGCACCTCCGCGCAGCACGACTTCCTGCACGCGGGCGGGTTCCTCGTCGTCGGCGGCATCACCGCGGCGACGCTGAACGTCGTGATCCCGGAGTCCGTCCTCGACTCCCTCGCCGGCAGCGGCGTCGTCGCGGTGCTGACGCTCTCGCTGCTCGCGGTCATGCTGGCCATCTGCTCGGAGGCGGACGCGTTCGTGGCGGCCAGCCTGACCAACTTCTCGCTGACGTCGCGGCTCGCGTTCATGACCGTCGGGCCGATGGTCGACGTCAAGCTGATCGCGCTGCAGGCGGGCACGTTCGGCCGCTCGTTCGCCCTGCGCTTCGCTCCCGCGACCTTCGTCGTCGCGGTTCTCACCAGCGTCGCCGTGGGGAGCTGGCTGCTGTGACCAAGGAGACCCAGAACGCACTGACCGTGCTCGTCGGCGTCGCCGCGCTGCGGCTCGGCCTGACCGACGCGCACCTGCGCTACGTCAAGCCGGCGCTCGGTCCGTGGCTCGTCGTCGCCGGGGTCCTGCTGGTGCTGCTCGGCGGCATCGGGCTGGTGCGCGACACGAGACGGCGCGCCACGGTCGACGCACGGGACGACGTCGACGCCCACGAGGCCGGGCACGACCAGGTCGACGGGCACGAGCACCGAGGCCCCTCGGTCGCCTGGCTCCTGACGCTGCCGGTGCTGGCGATCTTCCTCGTCGCGCCGGCGCCGCTCGGGTCCTACGCCGCGCAACGCAACTCGACGCGGCTGGAGGCGCCCAAGGCGAAGTTCCCGGACCTGCCGGCGGAAGTCCGCGGCGCCGTGCCGCTGACCCTGCGCGAGTTCAACCTCCGCACCTTCTTCGACGACGAGAAGTCGCTCGAGGGGAAGACGGTGCGGCTCACGGGGTTCGCGACGCCGCACGGCACGAACGAGGTGTTCCTCACCCGCTTCATCCTCAGCTGCTGCGCGGCCGACGGGCGCCCGATCAAGGTCGCGCTCAAGGGGCTGCGCGGTCCGCGTCCGTCGGCCGACCAGTGGTTCGAGGTCGAGGGCACCTGGGTGGAGCCCACCACCGACCTGCAAGGCGAGGCGCTCATCGGGCGCGCCGCCGAGCTCGTCGTGACCAGCATGCGGCCGGTCACCGCACCATCGCAGACCTACGAGTAGGACGACCCGGGGGATCCCATGGCGCAACGTCGTACCGCATTCCTCGCCCTCGCGCTCGCCGCGACCGCGCTGCTCCCGCTGGCGACCTCGTCGACGTCGCACGCCGGTCCGGTGATGTGCGACGACGGCGACGTGTCGCCCGACGGCCGGGTGTTCCCCGAGCCGTTGGTCAGCAACACGTTCGTCGCCTACGACGAGTTCGAGTGCGCGATCCGCTACCTCGAGTCGAAGTTCCCGGACCTCATCCAGGTCACCTCGATGGGCAAGAGCCTCGGCGGTCACGAGATCTACGACGTGCTGATCACCGACGAGAAGGTGACGACGCCGAAGCAGAAGCTGCTCATCGTCAACTCGATCCACGGCAACGAGCCCGGCGGCCGCGAGGGCGGCATGCGGGTGATCGAGGACTGGGTCGACCCGCGGTTCGACGGCGACGAGGACTGGGTCAAGGAGGGCCTGTCGAAGTTCGTCGTGCACAACGTGTTCATCAACCCTGACGGGTGGGTGAACGGCGACATCGCCTCCGACGAGCAGGGCGCCGGCGCGCTGGCGTCGCGCGGCAACGACAACGGCCGCGACCTCAACCGGCAGTTCCCGGTCAAGGGCTACATCTACGAGCCCAACGGCACCCTCGAGGAGCCCGAGAGCAAGGCCGCGATGGCCAAGCTGTTCCACGAGAAGGGCTGGTACCTCGGCACCGACAACCACGGGCAGGGTCCGGACACCTACGGCGCGGCCGGGCTGCAGATCGTGGGGCAGTTCGACTTCCAGAAGTCAGAGACGCTGGCCCGATACGCCGACGCGATCAGCGACGCGTTCGCCGAGAACAACGTGCTGTCGTCGCTCGAGACGCTGAACAACGCCACCGGCCAGGACCTCGGCGCGTACCACTGGGGCACGCTCTACGACATGCTCGGCTACTCCGCCTCGGGCTCGATGATCGACTTCTACAACACCGCCGACGGTGTGAACGGCACCGGATACGCGACCGAGCTGACGATGGGCAACGAGGTGAACCTGGCGGCCTGGCCGCGGCCGCTCGCGCAGCTGTGGGTCGACCTCATCCGGGCGATCAACGACACGATGCTCAAGCAGGCGCTCGTCCAGCAGCGCTACTCCTTCCCGGTCGGCGGCTCGGTCGGCTACGTCTTCGACCCGGAGGTCGTCCGGGACGACGACAAGAACGGCGCCGGACCGGAGGACGCCGGCGCGCTGCAGAAGCCGTACTCCGTCACCCGGATGAAGTTCTTCAGCGACCTCAACAAGTACGCCTCGCGCAAGCTGACGCCGGTCCGTGTGAAGGACATCCTCGCCACCGGCGGCCGGACGCTCGACCGCTTCGACTCCCTCGTGCTCGCCGACGACGCGATGCCCGAACCCGCCAGCGCCGAGGCCTACTACGCCGCGATCAAGGCCTGGGTCCAGCGCGGCGGCAACCTCGTCATCACGGACGGGGCGGCACCGGCCATGCAGGAGATCGGCCTGCTGCCGCAGGACGAGGACGTCGTACGTCGTGACCTGCGCTACGTCGGCTCGGTCGAGTTCGCCGACCGCGACCACGACCTCGCCCGCGGGCTGCGCGGCGTCGCCCGGCAGACCTACGACTCGGTGCCGATCGGCTTCGCGTTCCCACCGGCGGGTGAGAACTGCCCGACCTGGTCGGTGGACACCGCGGCGTGGGAGGCGGCCGGCGGCGAGGTCGTCGGGCACCTGACCCGCGCGGGCGGCGAGACGATCTTCGTCGGCAACCCCACCGGCAGCGGCGACGCGACGCGGACGACGTACGGCCAGGCGAAGTACGGCGACGGCATGGTGCGCTTCCTCGGGGCGCTGCTGCCGCAGCCGACCGAGGAGTTCCTGCACCCGTACGGCCTGCAGAACTACGCCGTCACCTACACCGGCTACACGCTGCTCCAGAACACCCTGGACTGGGACGCCCCCAACCTGGGCGGCGCCGCCCCCGCACCCCAGCCGGAGCCGGCCCCCGCCCCCAAGCCGGTGACCCCGAAGCCCCTACCGGCGACGGGCCTGCCGATAGGGATCGGACTGGTCGCGCTGACGGCAGCCGGGTTGGCCTGGACCGCGCGGCTGTTCGCGCGGCGGCGGGAGTCCCTCTAGAGGTTGCCGCGGCGCGCCTGCTCGCGCTCGATGGCCTCGAACAGGGCCTTGAAGTTGCCCTTGCCGAAGCCCTGGGAGCCGTGCCGCTCGATCAGCTCGAAGAACACGGTCGGCCGGTCCTGGACGGGCTTGGTGAAGATCTGCAGCAGGTAGCCCTCGTCGTCACGGTCGACGAGGATCTTGTGCTGGCGCAGCGTGTCCATCGGCACCCGCACGTCGCCGACGCGCTCGCGCAGGGTGTCGTCGTAGTAGGAGTCCGGGGTGTCGAGGAAGAGCACGCCCGCGGCCTTCATCTGCTCGACCGAGCGGACGATGTCGTTGGTCGCCAGCGCGATGTGCTGCACGCCGGGACCGCCGTAGAACTCGAGGTACTCGTCGATCTGGCTCTTGCGCTTGCCAGCGGCGGGCTCGTTGAGCGGGAACTTCACCCGGCGGGTGCCGTCGGCGACGACCTTCGACATCAGCGCGGAGTACTCCGTCGCGATGTCGTCGCCCACGAACTCGGCCATGTTCGTGAAGCCCATCACCCGGTTGTAGAACTCGACCCAGTCATTCATCTTGCCGAGCTCGACGTTGCCCACGACGTGGTCGACCGCCTGGAAGTACCGCTTCTCGGGCGGCTCGACGAGCGGTGCGCGCTCGACGAAGCCGGGGGAGAAGACCCCGTCGTACGCCGTCCGCTCGACGAGCGTGTGCCGGGTCTGGCCGTAGGTCGCGATGGCGGCGTACACGATCTTGCCGTGGTCGTCGGAGACGATGTGCGGCTCGGTCAGGCCGGTCGCGCCGCGCGCCACCGCGATCTCGTAGGCGCGGGCCGCGTCGGGCACCCGCAGCGCGATGTCGACGACGCCGTCCCCGTGGGCGGCGACGTGGCCGCTGAGCGGTCCGTCCGGACGCAGGTCGGTCGCCAGCACGAACCGCGCGCCGCCGCTCTCCAGCACCCACTCCGCCTGCACCGGGTGGCCGGTCTCCGGCCCGCGGTACGCCGTGACGCGCATCCCGAACGCGGTCGAGTAGAAGTGCGCTGCCTGTCGCGCGTTGCCGACCGCGAACGCGATGTAGTCGATCCCCTCGACCGGGAACGCGTCGTCCATCGTGGGCCTCTCGCTCGGCGCCCGCTCAGGCGTGGTAGGGCTGGACGGACACGATGCTGACCTTCATCGTCGCGCCGCGCGGCGCGGTGTACTGCACCGTCTCGCCGGGCGAGTGGCCCAGCACGGCTGCCCCGAGCGGCGAGGACGGCGAGTAGATCTGGTATCCGTCGACGTGGTCCTCGCGCGACCCGAGCAGGAAGGTCTCGGTCTCGTCGTCGCCCTCGAACTGGACCTCGACGAGGGTGCCGGCGACCGCCCGGTCCGCGGCGACCGGGGCCTCGCCCACCTGGGCGTCCTGCAGCAGCTGCGTCAGCACCCGGATGCGCGCCTCGAGCTTGCCCTGCTCGTCCTTCGCCGCGTGGTAGCCGCCGTTCTCCTTGAGGTCACCCTCTTCGCGGGCTGCCGCGATGCGTGCGACGACGTTCTCGCGGGTCGGCCCGCTGAGCTCGGCGAGCTCGGCCTGGAGGCGGTCGTAAGCGTCCTGGGTGAGCCAGGTGACCGGCTTGGTGGTGTCGCTCACGCCGTCATCTCCGTCGAGCCGTCTCGTCGTGGGGCCTCTGACGCTAGCACCGGCTCAGCGGCCGCTCACCGGGTGCGGGTGATCTGGCAGGTCGCGACGCTCGCTGTGGTCGCGGGCTCCAGCGGGGTCGGCACCGCCACGGTGACCTCCGTCTTCCGTGCGTTGTCCGACCGCGGTCCGACCGCGATGCCGGTCAGCCGCCCGGCGCTGGTGTGGTCGGCCGCGAACGCGGTCACCTGGCACTCGGCGGCGGCGAGCGGCGCCTTGTCGACCTCGAACGTCACGCGCACCTGCTTGGGGTCGCCCACCTCGACCCGCAGGGTCCGCCAGGTGATGTCCGCGCGGGGCGGGTCGTACGCGAAGACGACGTACGACATGACGGCGAGCAGTACGACGCCGATGCCGATGACGGCGTACTTCGCGGATCGCACGGGACCTAGTATCGCGCCATGCACAACACGACCGCCGACGGCGACCGCCTGCGGCTCATGGCCGTGCACGCGCACCCGGACGACGAGTCCAGCAAGGGTGCGGCGACGATGGCGAAGTACGCGCGGGAGGGCGTCGACGTCGTCGTCGTCACCTGCACCGGCGGTGAGCTGGGCGACATCCTCAACCCGGCGATGGACCGCCCCGAGGTGCGCAACGACCTGACCGGCGTCCGCCGACAGGAGCTGGTCACCGCGATCAACATCCTCGGCGTCCGCCAGGTGGACCTCGGCTTCATCGACTCGGGACTCCCGGAGGCGCCTGAGGGCGAGCCGTTGCCGCCGCTGCCGGACGGCTGCTTCGCGACCCAGCCGATCGAGGTCGTCACCCGCGCGCTCGTGTCCGTCGTCCGGCGCGAGCGGCCGCACGTGATGATCACGTACGACGAGAACGGCGGATATCCGCACCCCGACCACATCATGTGCCACCGCGTGTCGGTCGCCGCGTTCGAGGCGGCCGGGGACCCCGAGCAGTTCCCGGACGCCGGGGAGCCGTGGACGCCGTTGAAGCTCTACTACGTCCACGGCTGGCACAAGGAGAAGGTGCTCACGGTCCACGGCGTCCTGCTCGACGAGGGGCTGGAGTCGCCGTACACCGAGTGGCTCGAGTCCTGGCAGGACAAGCCCGAGGACGCCCGCCGGGTCACGACCCGCGTCGAGTGCGCCGAGTACTTCCCGCTCCGCGACCAGGCGCTCATCGCCCACGCCACGCAGGTGGACCCGCAGGGCCGGTGGTTCATGGTGCCGCTGGAGATCCAGGCGACGCACTGGCCCACCGAGGACTACGAGCTCGCCCAGTCACGGGTGGAGTCCGCCGTCCCCGAGGACGACCTCTTCGCCGGCCTCCGCTGACCCTGACCTCAACTTGGGGCGGTCGCATGCGCGAGCCTGTCCCGCTCGCGGACAAAGTTCAGTCGGTGTCGGTACGGCGGAGGCGCTTGGTCTCGCCGCGGCGCTTCTTCGCCGCGATGCGCTCCTCGACCGCACCCCGCGACGGCCTGGTCGCCCGCCGCGTCTTGGGCGGTGCCGCGATGGCTTCCGCGAGCACCGCCGCGAGCCGCTCCCGCGCGGCCTCCCGGTTCTGCAGCTGCGACCGCCGCTCGCTCGCGGCGACCGTGAGCACCCCGTCGACGAGCCGGCTCGCCAGGCGAGCGAGTGCGCGCGCCTTCAGCGTCGGGCCGAGGGCGGCGGACCGGGCGACGTCGTACGACAGCTCGACCCTGGTGTCGGAGGTGTTGACGTGCTGCCCGCCGGCGCCACCGGAGCGCGAGAACCGCCACGACAGCTCCCCCTCGGGGATGACGACGCGGGGTGAGATGCGAATACCTCCGTCCACATGGGCAGGATGACACCGTGGCCAACCGACTTGCGGATCAGACGTCGCCGTACCTGCTCCAGCACAAGGACAACCCGGTCGACTGGTGGCCGTGGACGCCCGAGGCGTTCGAGGAGGCCCGGCGCCGTGGCGCCCCCGTGCTGCTCTCCGTCGGGTACGCCGCCTGCCACTGGTGCCACGTGATGGCGCACGAGTCGTTCGAGGACGACGAGACCGCGCAGGTGATGAACGAGCACTTCGTGTGCATCAAGGTCGACCGCGAGGAGCGCCCGGACGTCGACGCGGTCTACATGGAGGCGACGCAGGCGATGACCGGCCACGGCGGCTGGCCGATGACGGTCTTCATGACGCCGGACGGGCACCCGTTCTTCACCGGCACGTACTTCCCGCCGGACGACCGCCACGGGATGCCCAGCTTCCGCCGGCTGCTGGTGTCGGTCGCGCACGCCTGGGAGACCGACCGCGCGGCCCTCGAGGAGAGCGGCGTCGACATCGTCCGCCGACTCGCCGAGCGCGGCCCGGCTGCCAAGTCGGCTCCGATCGACGCCGCTGCGCTCGACTCCGCGGCGGCCTCCCTGCGCGCGTCGTACGACGCCCGTGACGGCGGGTTCGGCGGCGCGCCGAAGTTCCCGCCGTCGATGGTGCTCGAGTTCCTGCTCCGCCACTACGCGCGTACCGGCGACCCGTCGTCGCTGGCGATGGTCGAGGCGACGTGCGAGCGGATGGCCCGCGGCGGGATGTACGACCAGCTGGCCGGCGGGTTCGCCCGCTACTCGGTCGACGCGCACTGGGTCGTCCCGCACTTCGAGAAGATGCTCTACGACAACGCGTTGCTCTGCCGGGTCTACCTGCATCTGTGGCGCGCGACCGGCAGCCCGCTCGCCCGGCGGGTCGCGGTGGAGACGGCTGACTTCATGGTCCGCGACCTGCGGACGCCCGAGGGAGGGTTCGCCTCGGCCCTCGACGCCGACAGCGAGGGCGTCGAGGGCAAGTTCTACGCGTGGACGCCCGCGCAGCTCGTGGAGGTCCTCGGGCCGGACGACGGCCGCTGGGCCGCCGACTTCTACGCGGTGGGGGAGAGCGGGTCCTTCGAGCACGGGACGTCGGTGCTGCAGCGACTCGGCGAGACCGACGACCTGGATCGGCTGGAGTCGGTGCGCGCCCGGCTGTGGCAGGCGCGGGAGGAGCGCGTCCACCCCGAGCGCGACGACAAGGTCGTCGCCGCGTGGAACGGGCTGGCCGTCGCCGCGCTCGCCGAGACCGGCCTGCTGCTGGACCGTCCCGACCTGATCACCGCGGCGGAGACGGCGGCCGACCTGCTGCGCGACCTCCACTACGACGTCGGGAGCGGACGGCTGCGGCGTACCTCGCGCGGGGGTCGCGCCGGGGCCAACGTGGGGGTGCTGGAGGACTACGCCGACGTGGCCGAAGGGCTGATCGCGCTGCACGCGGTCACCGGCGACCCGCGTCGAGCGGACGGCGCGGGCGCCATGCTCGACCTCGTGCTGGACAACTTCGCGGACGGCACCGGAGGGTTCTTCGACACCGCCGACGACGCCGAGGCGCTCGTCCGGCGCCCGCGGGACCCGACCGACAACGCCACGCCGTCCGGGTCCTCCGCGGCGGCGGGCGCACTGCTGTCCTACGCCGCGCTCACCGGCTCGGACCGGCACCGCACGGCCGCGGAGGGCGCTCTGGGCGTCGTCGTGCCGCTGATGGCGCGGCATGCGCGCTTCGTCGGCTGGGCGGCGGCGACCGGTGAGGCCCTGCTCGCGGGTCCGGCGGAGGTCGCGATCGTGGGCCCGCCCTCGCCCGGGCGCGACGCGCTGCACCGTGCCGCGCTCGCCTCGACCTCACCCGGCGCGGTCGTCGCGGTCGCCGGCGTCGACGTCACGGGGCACCCGCCGGTCGCGCTGCTCGCGGACCGACCCATGGTGGACGGTCGGCCGACGGCGTACGTCTGCCGGCACTTCGCCTGCGAGGCCCCGGTCACCGACCCCGGCGCGCTGACCGCCCAGCTGCGCCCACGATCACCCTGACCTGGCCCAGGATCACCGGGAAATCAGAACCGGGGCGCCGCCTGCAGCTGCAGGAGACGCCCCAGCCCTTCGGTCGACCCCCAGGGGCCCAGCCCCCCGGAAGCCGGCCGAAGCCGTTCGATCGACCCGGCTACTCGGCCGGGGGCACGCACACGGTCTGCTCGACGACCGTGCCGTCGACGTCGACGTAGACGCTGGCACACGCGCTGGGGTCCGCGGAGGCCGGCGCGATCGCGAACCCGAGAGCAGCAGCGACGCCGGCGATGAGTACGACCTTCTTCAGCATGGTTGGCTCCCCAGAGGGATCGAGTTGCGGGTGCAGACACCCAGAACAACGTGCTGCGCCGCATTCCCTCTCGCGGCCGATCGGCGGAGAACGCCGGTGTGGCGGAGGAGTGACATGGGGCCGGTACACTCGGGGTATCCGTTGACGTATCGGACGACGAGGTCCGGCCGGTCCGGCCACCTCGCGGGTTGCCCCGTTCACGCTGCCACGCCGAGGAGCTGACCGCCCCATGACGAGCCCCATCCCTGGCCTCGACGCCGCGCCTACCGAGCACGGCAAGCTCGTCGCCTGGGTGCGGGACGTCGCCGAGCTGACCCAGCCCGACCGGGTCGTCTGGTGCGACGGATCGCAGGAGGAGTGGGACCGGCTCACCCAGCAGCTCGTCGACGCCGGCACGTTCCTCAAGCTCGACGAGGCGAAGCGGCCGAACAGCTTCTACGCGTCGTCCGACCCGTCGGACGTGGCCCGGGTCGAGGACCGCACGTACATCTGCTCCGAGCGCGAGGAGGACGCCGGCCCGACCAACAACTGGACCGACCCGGCGGAGATGCGCGGCACGCTCAAGGGGCTGTTCGCCGGCTGCATGCGCGGCCGCACGATGTACGTCGTCCCGTTCTGCATGGGGCCGCTGGGCTCGCGCATCTCCCAGCTCGGCGTCGAGATCACCGACTCGGCGTACGTCGTCGTGTCGATGCGGATCATGACCCGGATGGGCCGCGCCGCACTCGAGCAGCTCGGGACCGACGGCTTCTTCGTCCCGTGCGTCCACTCGGTGGGCGCGCCGCTCGACACCGGGCAGGCCGACGTCGCCTGGCCGTGCAACCAGACGAAGTACATCGTCCACTACCCCGAGACGCGCGAGATCTGGTCGTTCGGCTCCGGCTACGGCGGCAACGCGCTGCTCGGCAAGAAGTGCTTCGCGCTGCGCATCGCGTCGGTCATGGCTCGCGACGAGGGCTGGATGGCCGAGCACATGCTGATCCTCAAGCTGACCCCGCCGAGCGGGGAGGCGCGCTACGTCGCGGCCGGCTTCCCGAGCGCCTGCGGCAAGACCAACCTGGCGATGCTGCAGCCGACGATCCCGGGCTGGAAGGTCGAGACCGTCGGCGACGACATCGCGTGGATGCGCTTCGGCGATGACGGCCGCCTCTACGCCATCAACCCCGAGGCCGGGTTCTTCGGGGTCGCGCCGGGCACCGGCGAGGACACCAACGCCAACGCGATCAAGACGCTGTGGGGCAACAGCATCTTCACGAACGTCGGCCGTACCGATGACGGCGACGTGTGGTGGGAGGGGCTCACGAAGGACAAGCCCGCCCACCTCGTCGACTGGAAGGGCAACGACTGGACGCCCGAGTCCGAGACGCCCGCGGCCCACCCCAACGCCCGGTTCACCACTCCCGCCGGGCAGTGCCCGACGATCGCCCCGGAGTGGGAGGACCCGAAGGGCGTGCCGATCTCGGCGATCCTCTTCGGCGGCCGCCGCGCGACCGCGGTCCCGCTCGTCACCGAGTCCTTCGACTGGCAGCACGGCGTCTTCCTCGCCTCGACGGTGTCCTCGGAGACGACGGCCGCCGCCGCGGGCGCGATCGGCCAGCTGCGCCGCGACCCGTTCGCGATGCTGCCCTTCTGCGGCTACAACATGGGCGACTACTTCGCGCACTGGCTGGAGATCGGCGGCGCCACGGACGTCGAGAAGCTGCCCCGGATCTTCTACGTGAACTGGTTCCGCAAGGACGCCAACGGCAAGTTCCTCTGGCCCGGGTACGGCGAGAACAGCCGGGTCCTCAAGTGGGTCGTCGACCGCATCGACGGCCGCGCCGACGGCGTCGAGACGGCGATCGGCGTGCTGCCCGCCAAGGGCGCGCTCGACCTCGACGGCCTCGACGTCGCCGACGCCGACCTCGACCTGCTGCTCTCCGTCGACACCGAGATCTGGAAGCAGGAGGCCGGGCTGATCCCCGAGTTCTTCGAGCAGTTCGGCTCGCACCTGCCGCAGGAGCTCCGCGACGAGCACGCCGCGCTGGTCAAGCGCCTCGACGGCTGACCTTGCCACGACGCGAAGGGCGCTGAGGTCCGCGCAGGTCTCCGACGCCGTCTCGTCGAAACTCCGACCTATGCGCGCACTCCGCCTCTGGCTGGCCCTTGCCCTCGTCACGGTCTCCGCGCCGGTCGTCGCCGTGGCCACCGCCGCGCCGCGGCCGTCGGCCGCCGGGCCGGGCGACGATGCCGTCGTCGTTGCGGTCATCGACTCCGGCATCTCGCCGTACCACTGGGACTTCGCCGCGGAGCACATGCCGCAGGCGAAGACCGTCACGAAGGCCGATGACCTGCCGCTGCGCCGGCCGCCGCACGAGTGGCTGGCCGGCTTCCCGAAGCCGTCCGCCTTCGCCCGCTACGCGCCGCTGAACCTGCACCTCGCGCCGCGCGACGCCAAGGCGGACCCGGTGAAGCTCTACGAGCGCGACCAGGACGCGTGGCTCGACCTGGAGCCGAGCACCGCCGACGAGGTCAGCTACCGGTGGATCCCCGGCACGAAGGTGATCGGCGCACTGGCGTTCGGCGCGCTGTCTCCACCGGTGCACGGCACGGGTACGCCGGAGCACGGCATGGGCACGTCGTCCGTCTCGACCGGCAACCTCTACGGGACGTGCCCCGAGTGCCTGCTCGTCTTCATCCAGGCGGGCAGCGGCCCGGACTACGAGCGGGCCATCGAGTGGGCCGGCCGGCAGCCCTGGATCGACGTCATCAGCAACTCCTACGGCCTCGGCATCGCCGGGCGCGACCGGATCTACGCGGGCTCGGACACCGAGGCGCAGCGGGCGGCCATCGAGCGGGGCCAGGCGATCCTGTTCTCCTCGGGCAACGGCGTGGCCAACGACTTCATCACCCCCAACACCACCCTGCTCTCCTCGCAGGAGGGGCCCGACTGGATCATCACCGTGGGGGCGACCGATCCCGGCGACGCCGACTACACCGGATCGGGCAAGCCGGCCGACATCGCCGGCATCGGGACCATGTACCCGTCGTCCTACGGCGCGACGGACCAGCGGAACGGGAAGAACTTCGGCGGCACCTCCAACGCCACCCCGACGATCGCCGGCACGTATGCGCGAGCGCTCTGGCTCGCGCGGCAGCGGCTGGCCGGGCCGTCTCGGGTGCAGTCCGACGGTGTCATCGCGCGCGGCCGGCCCACGGTGCCCTGCGGTACGGCGCGACCGGACTGCGAGCTGCGCGACGGCGTCCTGACGCGGCGCGAGCTCCAGACGAGGCTGTTCGAGGGCGCCACGCCGACGCCCGGCGGGTTCGCCGGCCGTCGCACGGTGCCCGGCTCGGTGGGCGGAGTGGTCCCCGTGCCACCGCCGGTCGGGGGTGCGCCGCTGCCGTTCGTCACGACCCCGGCCGTCGCCGACACCCGCTTCCTGTCCGAGGGGCACGGCACCTACCGCGCGCGGGTCGATGGCACCGCGCCGTGGCTGGTCGAGTTCGACCGGCGGCTGTGGCGGGTGCTCACCGGCGACCGCCCGGCCCCACGCCGGCCCGCCGGCGAGGAGTGGTGGTTCCGCGTGGACTCGTTCTGCCGCCAGCGGATCTGGGGCACCTGGGACCAGGGCCGCTTCGTCGACGAGGCCCGCACCCCGCTGCCGCCGCCCGACCCGCGCTTCCCGACGCGGACGGCGTACCAGCACGGCTGCCCCGCGCTCACCCGACCGCCGCAGTAAGCACCGGCGCTCAGCCGAGGAAGCCGCCGGACTGGCGGCGCCACAGGTCGGCGTAGAGACCGGCCGCGTCCAGCAGCTGCTGGTGCGTGCCCGACTCGACGACGCGGCCGTGGTCGAGGACGACGAGGCGGTCCATCCGGGCCACCGTGCTGAGCCGGTGCGCGACGACGAGCGCGGTACGCCCGGCCATCAGCCGCCACAGCGCCTCCTGGATGTGCGCCTCGCTCTCGGAGTCGAGCGCGCTGGTCGCCTCGTCGAGCAGCAGGATCGGCGCGTCGCGCAGGATCGCGCGGGCGATGGCCACGCGCTGCCGCTGACCGCCGGAGAGCTTCACGCCGCGCTCGCCGACCAGCGTGTCGAGCCCCCGCGGCAGCGACGGCAGGAAGTCGGTGACGTACGCCGCCTCGGCCGCGGCGAGCACGTCGTCGTCACTGGCGTCGGGCCGGCCGAACGCGATGTTGTCGCGCATCGTGCGATGGAACATCGCCGGGTCCTGCGGGACGTAGCTGATCATCGTCCGCAGGTCCGCCTGGCGCAGCCGGGCGATGTCCTGGCCGCCGACGAGGATGCGCCCTCCGTCCACGTCCATCAGGCGCAGCAGCAGCCGGGTCAGCGTCGTCTTGCCGCCGCCCGAGCGGCCGACCAGCCCGACCCGCGTCCCGCCCTCGACGACCAGGTCGAGGTCGGTGAACAGCGGCTCGCTGTCGCGGTAGGAGAACGACACCCGGTCGAACACCACCGACGAGCCCACGGGCGCCAGCGGCTCCGCGTCCGGCGGGTCGAGCACGGTCGGCTCGACGGCGAGCAGCTCGGTGAACTGCGCGGCCTCGGTGAGCGCGCTCTCCAGTCGCCGGTAGGTCTGGTTGAACTCGAAGAGCACCCGGGTCGCCTGGGTGAAGTAGGCGAAGGTCACGACGAGCGCCTCGGCGCTGACGCGCCCGCCGCCGAGCCGCAGCGCGAGGACCAGGCCCACGGTGTTGGTCAGCACCGACATCGGTGAGGCGAGGGCCTCGATCCGGGTGTTCGCGTAGTCCCACGAGTGCACCGCGAGCCGGCGCTGCTCGGCGACCCGCTCCTGGTGCTCGGAGGCCTCCCGCGGCTCGGCCGCGAAGGTCCGGACCGCCTCCATGTTCGCGATGGTGTCCGCGACGTGGCCGGAGATCCGGGCCCATGCGGCCTCCCGGGCGTCGACGAGGACCTGGCGGCGCCGGATGAACGGCAGCAGCAGGAGCAGCGTCAGCGTGATGAGCCCGAGCAGGGCCGCGACGAGGACGGGGGAGTAGCGCCACAGCACGACGGACGCGAACGACAGCGGCACCAGGTTGGCGAACACCGAGAACGCGAGCGTGTCGATGAACTCGTTGAACCGGCTGGCGAAGCTGATCACGCGTTTGGTGAGCGATCCGGCGAAGTTGTCGTGGAAGAACGCCGCGTCCTTCGCCAGCAGCTCGTTCATGCCGTCGACGTACAGGTCCTCGATCCCGTAGCCGCCGGCCCGGTTGAGGCAGTGCATGCCGACCCGCCAGAGCAGCTCGCCGAGCAGCAGCACACCGCCGAACTGGATGACGTACGGCGTCAGCTCCGCCGCCGTCACGTCGGGGTCGCCGGCGAACCGCGTGACCACCCGGCCCACGATGAGCGGCGGCAGGAAGAACACGAAGATGTTGCCGATGCCGGGGAGCAGCAGAGCCGGGATCGCCGTACGACGGTGCCGCGCCAGCGCCGCGACGTAGTGGCGCAGCGCGATTACCACGGCGGCGCGCCGGGCTGGTGACCCGCGGCGGATGTCCTCGTCCGTGACGAGCGGTGAGTCGACCAGCGTCATCGCGCGGTCACGTGGATCGCCTGGAGGATCCGCTTCTCGCTGACCGGGTGCGCCGTGCCGAGCGACTGCGCGAACAGGCTCACCCGCAGCTCCTCCAGCATCCAGCGGACGTCGTCCGGTCGTCCCGCACGCTCCCACTCCGCGCGCATCCGCTGCACCTGGTTTGCGCGGACGGCGTCCCGCGCGGCCTCGCGCGGCAGCGACTCGATGCGCTTCCGCATCGCGGCGAGGTAGCGCTCGACGTGCGGCAGCCGGTCCACTCCGGTCGCCGCGACGAACCCGGGGAAGACGAGCTCGCCGAGCTGCTCGCGCATGTCGGCCGCCGCCGCCACCGCGCCCGGGTGGGTCAGGCCCTCGAGCCGGTCGTCGACCTCGCGCCACCCGGCGAGCACCCGGCCGACCGACGTCACCGCGTCACGCGTCGCCGTCGGCAGCGCGGGGCGCACCGCGTCGACCAGTCGGCGGAAGCCCGGCTCGTCCCAGGCCGGCCCGCCGGCCCGGCGCACGAGGGCGTCGACGACCGCGTCGACCGTGTCGGCGAGCAGCTGCGGGACCGGGGCGAACGGCCACGCCGCGAGCCCGAGCTTGACGTCGCGCGGCAGGGTCCCGACGACCGCCTTCAGCGGGGAGCCGACGACGGTGAGCACGAGTCTTCGCGTGCCGCGCGGGTGCTCGCGCAGCTGGTCGTCCGCCGACGGGAGCACGCGAACCGCCACGGACCCGCGCTCGTCGACCAGGGCGGGATATCCGCGGACCGCGCCCCGGTCGACGGTGCGCGGCAGCGTGCCGATGTCCCAGCGCGTCAGCCCGGTGCGCTCGAGGTCCGCGGCGACGTCCGCCACCGCGCGGCGTACCCGCGGCGCGAGCCGCTCCCGCAGCTCGTCCAGGTCGCGCGATGCCGCCACCACGGCGCCGGCGGCGTCCAGGGCGGCGAAGCGCACCAGCAGGTGCGGCGGCAGCGTGTCCAGCCGCCACCCCTCAGGCGGCACCGGCGCGCCGGATAGCCGGTGGAGCGCGTGCTCGAGCGCGTCGAGCAGGTGGCCGTCGTACGGCGTCATCTCCTCGAGCGCGCGGCGGGCCCAGTCCGGCGCCGGTACGAAGCGCACCCGCGTCGACTTGGGCAGTGACCGGATGAGCGCCGTGACGAGCTCGGCGCGGTAGCCGGGCACCTGCCAGCCGAAAGAGTGCGCCGGCACCCGGTTGAGCAGCGCGATCGGGACGTGCACCGTCACGCCGTCGTCGTCCTCGCCGGGCGCGAAGCGGTAGGTGACCGGGAGGCGCTCGGTGCCGACACTCCACACGTCGGGGAAGTCACGCGGGTCGACGTCCTCACCGCTTTGGGTTCGCAGGACGAGCAGGTCCGGCGTGCGACGGCGGGTCGTCTTCCACCACGCGTCGAAGTGCCGAGCCGACACCGCGCTCGCCGGGAGCAGCCGGTCGTAGAAGTCGAAGAGCGCGTCCTCGGTGAGGACCTCCCGACGGCGCAGCCGGTGCTCGGCGGGGCCGCCCTCGTCGAGCAGCCGCCGGTTGTCCGCGACGAACGGGTGGTGCGTCTCCCATTCGCCCTCGACCAGCGCGTGCCGGATGAACATCTCGCGGGACACGGGGGCGTCGACGCCGGCGTACCCGATGCGCCGGCGCGCCACGATCGGCACGCCGTACAGCGTCACCCGCTCGTACGCCATCACCGCGCCGCGTGCGGCGTCCCAGTGCGGCTCGCTGACCTCGCGGCGGAGCAGGTGCCCGGCGAGCGGCTCGACCCACTCCGGCTCGATCCGGGCCGCGGTGCGGGCCCACAGCCGGTTGGTCTCGACCAGCTCGGCTGCCATGACCCAGCGCGGCGGCCGCTTCGACAGCGCCGAGCCGGGCGCGATCGCGAGCTTCGCCCCGCGCGCGCCGAGGAAGTCGCGGCTGTCACCCTGCCGGACGCCGATGTGCGACAGCAGGCCGGCGAGCAGCGCGCGGTGCACCGCGCGCTCGTCGTCCGCGGTTGACGTCCGGCCCGGCGCGGCGATCCCCGCGGCGCGCAGCGCCGATCGCAGCTGCGCGTGCAGGTCCTGCCACTCGCGGACCCGCAGGTAGTGCAGGAACTCCGCACGGCACAGCCGGCGGAACGCGCTCGACGACAGCTCGGCCTGCCGCTCCTGCAGGTAGCGCCACAGGTTGAGGTACGACGAGAAGTCCGAGTGCGGGTCGCGGAACCGCGCGTGCATCTCCTCGGCGGCCTGCGCCTTGTCACTCGGCCGCTCGCGGGGATCCTGGATCGACAGCGCCGCCGCGACGACGAGCACGTCGCCGACGCAGCTCTCCTCCGCGGCGGCGACGACCATACGGCCGAGCCTCGGGTCGACCGGGAGGGCGGCGAGCTGCCGGCCGACCGGCGTGAGCCGCCGCGACGTGCGGTCGTCGGCAGGGGCGAGCGCGCCGAGCTCGTCGAGCAGGTCGATCCCGTCGCGGATGCCGCGACGGTCCGGGGGGTCGACGAAGGGGAACGACGCCACGTCGCCGAGACCGGCGGCCGTCATCTGCAGGATGACGCTGGCCAGGTTGGTGCGCAGGATCTCCGGGTCGGTGTAGTCGGGCCGGGAGAGGTAGTCCTCCTCGTCGTACAGGCGGATGCACACGCCCTCGGCGACGCGACCGCACCGGCCCTTGCGCTGGTCGGCGCTGGCCCGGCTGACCCGCTCGATCGGCAGCCGCTGCACCTTCGTCCGCGCGCTGTACCGCGAGATCCGCGCGGTCCCGGGGTCGACGACGTACCGGATGCCCGGGACCGTCAGAGACGTCTCGGCGACGTTGGTCGCGAGGACGACGCGGCGTCCTGCGTGCGGCCGGAAGACCCGGTGCTGCTCGGCGGCGGACAGCCGCGCGTAGAGGGGGACGATCTCGGTGCTCGTCAGGTCCATCCGCGCCAGCGCGTCCGCGGTGTCGCGGATCTCCCGCTCGCCGGAGAGGAAGACGAGGACGTCGCCAGGGCCTTCGGCCTGCAGCTCGGCCACGGCGTCGCAGATCGCCTGGACCTGGTCCACGTCCTCGCCCGGTGGCCGGTAGCGAACCTCGACCGGGTAGGCGCGACCCGACACCTCGACGACGGGCGCTCCGCCGAAGTGCGCCGCGAAGCGCTCGGTGTCGATGGTCGCGGAGGTGATGACGACCTTGAGGTCCGGGCGCTTCGGCAGCAGCTGCGTGACGAACCCCAGCAGGAAGTCGATGTTGAGGCTGCGCTCGTGGGCCTCGTCGATGATCAGGGTGTCGTACTGGCGCAGCAGGCGGTCGCGCTGGATCTCGGCCAGCAGCACTCCGTCGGTCATGACCTTGACCAGCGTCCGCTCGCTGGACCGATCGGTGAACCGAACCTGGTAGCCGATCGCGCCGCCGAGCTCGACGCCGAGCTCTTCGGCGATGCGCTCCGCCACCGCGCGGGCGGCGATCCGGCGTGGCTGGGTGTGCCCGATCGTGCCGCGGATCCCGCGGCCGACCTCGAGGCACATCTTCGGCAGCTGCGTCGTCTTGCCGCTGCCGGTCTCGCCCGCGACGACGACCACCTGGGCGTCCCTGAGCGCGGCGAGGATGTCGTCCCGCCGCGCGCTCACCGGGAGCGACTCCGGGTAGGTGATCTGGGGTACGGCGGCGGCGCGCCGCGCGACCCGCTCCTCGGCCGCGGCCAGGGTGCGCAGCAGGTGCTCGGTCGTCCCGTCGGCGCGAAGCCGGCGACGTAGCCGGTCCTCGTCCCGGAGGGTCAGGCCGCGCAGCCGCTCGTCGAGGTCCTCCGGCGCGTCCATGACGCGACCAGCCTAGGCAGCGACCTCAGGAGGGGAGCGGGAAGCGGGCCTCGGTGCGCTCCTCGACGATCGACGGGTCGACCTCGAAGGGCGCGCTCTCCAGGAACGTCTCGAGCCGCGGGTTGCCGATCCCGGCGGTCACGGGACGGCGCGTCGTGGACAGCCACGGCAGCGTCACCGCCCCCGACTCGACGCTGACCTGCTGACGGGTTGGCACGTGGACATAAGCCTCGGAGTTCGCGCCGGAGACGAGCACGCCGACCCGGTGCCCGGGCCGGAACGTCCAGTCGGTCGGCCAGAGCGCCACCAGCTTGGCGCCGCCGTCACTCAGCGCCGCGCCGCGGGTGACCATCGTGGCGCGGCCGTCCGGCGCGACGTCGTACACGTTGACGACGACGTTCGTGCGGGGTGCCGAGGTCGTCAGGACGACCCGCGCCGACGGGATGCCGGCGAGGCGGGCGGTACGCCGCAGCGGCGGGCTGAACGTCCACGCGCCTGCTCCCGTCGTGGGCGAATCGACGACGGGGCCGGCGCCACCGGGCCCGGCGGCTGTGTCGTTGCTGCCGCGGTTGCGCCCGTCGTCGGCGTACGTGCCGGCCAGCAGCGGCGCGGTGAGCCCGCGAGCGTCGCGCGCCGGCCACGTGGGCTCCGCGGTCCAGGTCCCGGTGCTGGTCTGCGCGACGACGACCGGGTCGCGGCGGGCCGGCCGGATGCCCTTGAGGTGCTCGTCGTAGAACCGCATGACCTCGTCGAAGAACCGCGCCCGGCCCATCGCCAGCTCGTCCCCGGCGAGGTCGTTGCCGCGGACGTGGTCCCACCAGCCGATCCACAGCCGCTTCGGCCCGCGCAGCGTCGCGAAGTAGTCCACGGCGCCCCCGCCGATGTTCGTGTTGGCGTCTACGTACCCCGTGGTCATGAACACGGGGACCGTGCTGCCCTTGGCGCGCACGACGAAGTCGCGGACACGCCAGAAGCGGCTGTTCGGGTCGTCGCGGTAGTGCTCGGCGAAGTGCGCCTGGCAGTCGGCGCTGCGCGACGCC
>DATLNF010000068.1:0-2095 GCA_035536955.1 Mycobacteriales bacterium
GTGAAGCTGGTGATCGCGCTGCCGCCGTCCGAGCCGGGGGTGAACGCGACCGCGGCCGACCCCGGGCCGTCCGCCGTCGCCGTCACGCCGGTCGGAGCCGCCGGCGCGCCCTGCGCGATGAATGATGCCGATGGTGCCGAGTCGGGACTGGTGCCGACGGCGTTGGTGGCGCTGACCCGGCACGCGTAGGTGTGCCCCGCGCTCAGCCCGGTCACGCTGATCGGGCTGGCCGCGCCGGTCCCGCCGCGCGACGTTCCGCCGGTACTGCTGACGCACAGCGCGGTGAAGCTGGTGATCGCGCTGCCGCCGTCCGAGCCGGGGGTGAACGCGACCGCGGCCGACCCCGGGCCGTCCGCCGTCGCCGTCACTCCGGTCGGAGCCGCCGGCGCTGACGATGCCAGCGCACCGAGCACCGCCAGGCTGTGGTAGGTGCCGGCCGCGACCGCGGTGACCGTGGTCCCCGCTGGCAGCGCCACCGCCACCGGCGTGAGCCGGTCGGTCGTGCTGCCGTCTCCCAGTTCCCCGCTGCTGTTGCGGCCCCAGGCCAGCACCGCGCCGGTCGAGGTCAGCGCCAGGCTTTGGAGTGCGCCGGCTGCGACCGCGGTGACCGTGGTTCCCGCTGGCAGCGCCACCGCCACCGGCGTGAGCCGGTCGGTCGTGCTGCCGTCTCCCAGCTGCCCGTAGAAGTTGTAGCCCCAGGCAATGGCGTTGTCCGTCGAAGCCGCCTCGGCCAGCGAGGGGGCAACGGCGGCAACAGGGACCGCGAGAGCCGCCCCGAGCAACGCCGCTAGAGCCGAACCCCACGCCCGTCGCGCGCGTCGTCGCATTGCGATACCCCTGACCATTCGGGAGGTGGCCCACTCCCTGTCTGGGGGGGTTGAAGAAGGGAGAGTAATGCTCTGAATGGGTGGATGATTCCGGGTAAGAGAACTGTGTCTGCTTCAGTCCGCTCGGCGACCACTCGCAGAACCGCACGCTCTAGCGTCTGACTACGGAGCAACGCTTCGCCGCGCCGGTGTCGCGACCCGCACCCCGAGATCTTTCGCTTCCGACGCCCTCTCCCGCCCGCCCAGCGCCCACGGACGCAAGCGGGTGCGCGCTCTATAACACAGAGCACCCTCGAACGGCATTCGGGTCGTCGGCGGAAGGGTCACCGATGGTGCCGTGCGCACCTGACAGTCAACGTGTCGTGGTCGGCACCCACCTAAGCGGGCAATGTCAGGGCTGTTGGGCTGCTGTCCTGAGCTGGTCGATCACCGCGCGCTCGATCTCGGCCAGGTGCAGCGCGTGGGTCACCTTCGCGCCGTCGGCCTCGACGACGTAGAACGTGTCGACGACCTCGTGGCCTAGGGTCGACACCTTGGCCGACCTGACGTCGAGCGCGCAGTCCGACAGTGCGCGGGCGATGCGGTAGAGGACGCCGACCTCGTCCGCGGCGCGCACCTCGATGACGGTGGCGTCCCGCGACGCGTCGTTGTCGACGATGAGCCGCGGCGGCTCGGGCGGGACCGCCGCGGGCCGGGCATAGGCGCGGGCTCGCTCGGCCAGCCGCGACTCGATCGCGAGACGCCCCTCGAGCGCCCGTCGTACGTCGTCGGCGACCCTCGCCACCTGCGGGGTGCTCCCGGGCGCCGGAGACACGGCGATCTCCTGCACGGCGATGCCACCGGCTGACGCGACCGTCGCTGAGCGGACGTCGAGCCGATGCAGCGCGAGAGCGCCCGCGACCCGCCACAGCAGTCCGGGTACGTCGCGCGTCATGACGACCACCAGGTCGAGGGACTCGGCGACGGTGACCGAGGTGCCGCCGGCGGCGAACCCGTCGGCGTACCGCTCGACAAGGCCGGGAGCCGGGTCGGTCCGCGAGCCGTCGAGGGTGGCGGCGACCCGCCGGACCAGCTCGGCGATCAGCCCGGCTTTCCACTCACTCCACGCCGCGGCGCCGGTCGCGAGACCGTCGGCCTCGGCCAGCGCGGCGAGCAGGTCGAGCAGGTCCCGGCTGCCGACGGCGTCGGCGACCGACTCGATCGTCGCGAGGTCGTCGAGGTCGCGGCGGGTCGCGACGTCGGGCAGGAGGAGGTGGTGGCGGACCATC
>DATLNF010000069.1:0-16562 GCA_035536955.1 Mycobacteriales bacterium
CGGCGGCGGTTTCACCGGCCGTCCCGGAGGCCCGGGCGGACGCGGACGCGGCGGCGGCACGGCAGGCGCCTTCGGCCGCCCCGGCGGCGGTCGTCCCGTGCGCGGCCGGAAGTCGAAGAAGCAGCGCCGTCAGGAGTTCGACAACCTCGAGGCCCCGACGATGGGCGGGATCATCCCGCGCGGGAAGGGCGAGACCATCCGCCTGCCCCGCGGGTCGTCGCTCGCCGACTTCGCCGACAAGATCAACATCAACCCGGGCTCGCTCGTCCAGCTGCTGTTCGGCCTCGGCGAGATGGTCACGGCGACGCAGTCGTGCAGTGACGAGACCCTCGAGCTGCTCGGCGTGCAGCTCGACTACAACGTCGAGATCGTGAGCCCCGAGGACGAGGACCGTGAGCTGCTCGAGAGCTTCGACCTCGAGTTCGGCGGGGAGTGGGAGGACGACGCCGAGCTGGTCACCCGGCCCCCGATCGTGACCGTCATGGGCCACGTCGACCACGGCAAGACCGCCCTGCTCGACGCGATCCGGCGTACCGACGTCGCCGCGGACGAGGCCGGCGGGATCACCCAGCACATCGGCGCCTACCAGGTGCACGCCGCGCACACCGGCCGGCTCATCACGTTCATCGACACCCCGGGCCACGAGGCGTTCACCGCCATGCGTGCCCGTGGCGCGAAGGTGACCGACATCGCCGTGCTCGTGGTCGCTGCGGACGACGGCGTGAAGCCGCAGACGATCGAGGCGCTCAACCACGCGCAGGCCGCCGACGTCCCGATCGTCGTCGCGGTCAACAAGATCGACAAGGAGGGCGCCAACCCGGACAAGGTGCGGCAGCAGCTGACCGAGTACGGGCTGGTCGCCGAGGAGTACGGCGGCACGACGCTGTTCGTCGACGTGTCGGCGAAGGCGAAGCTCAACATCGAGGACCTCCTCGACGCCGTGCTGCTCACCGCCGACGCGGCGCTCGACCTTCGCGCGCAGGCCGACGTGCCGGCCCAGGGTGTCGCCATCGAGGCGCACCTCGACAAGGGCCGCGGCCCGGTCGCCACCGTGCTCGTGCAGCGAGGCACGCTGCGCGTCGGCGACTCCGTGGTCGCCGGTGACGCCTTCGGACGTGTCCGGGCGATGCACGACGAGCACGGCAACAACCTCACCGAGGCAGGCCCGGCGCGACCGGTGCTGGTCCTCGGGTTCGAGTCCGTCCCCGGCGCCGGCGACAACTTCATGGTCGTCTCCGAGGACCGCACCGCGCGGCAGATCGCCGAGAAGCGGCAGGCGCGCGAGCGCAACGCCCAGCTCGTCGCGCAGCGCGGCCGACCGTCGCTGGAAGACCTCTTCGAGCGCATCGAGGCCGGGAAGGTCGACCAGCTCAACCTCATCCTCAAGGGTGACGTGTCCGGGTCCGTCGAGGCGGTCGAGGACGCGCTGCTCAAGCTCGACGTCGGCGAGGAGGTCAGCCTGCGGATCCTGCACCGCGGCGTGGGCGCGGTCACCGAGAACGACGTCACGCTCGCCGCGGCGTCCGACGCGATCATCCTCGGGTTCAACGTCCGGCCGGAGGGCAAGGCCCGCGAGCTCGCCGACCGCGAGCACGTCGACATCCGCCAGTACAGCGTCATCTACCAGGCGCTCGAGGACATCGAGCAGGCGCTCAAGGGCATGCTCAAGCCGGAGTTCGAGGAGGTCGCGCTCGGCTCGGCCGAGGTCCGCGAGGTCTTCAAGGTGCCGAAGATCGGCAACGTCGCGGGCTGCCTCGTGCGCACCGGCACGATCACTCGCAACAGCAAGGCCCGGCTCGTCCGCGACGGCGTCGTCGTGCACGAGTCGCTCACGGTCGACTCGCTCCGGCGGTTCAAGGACGACGTCCGGGAGGTGCTCGAGGGCTACGAGTGCGGTATCGGCCTGGGGTCCTACAACGACATCAAGCCGGACGACGTCATCGAGACCTACGAGATGCGCGAGAAGCCGAGGGCTTAGGAGCGCGGGCAGCCCTCGAACCGCCGGAAAGGCTGAGCCAGGAGCGAAAGGCGGGACTCGTGTTCACGGGGACGTTGGCTCTTGATCTCCTCCTGGGGGACGTGCACTCGCTCAAGGACAAGCGGTCGGTCGTGCGGCCGATCGTCGCCGAGCTGCGCCGGCGGTTCGAGGTTGCCGCCGCCGAGGCTGGGCACGTCGACCTGCACCGTCGCGCGCTGATCGGCGTCGCGGTCGTCTCGGCCGAGTCGGCGCACTGCGTCACGGTGCTCGACGCCGCGGAGCGTCTGGTGCTCGACCGGCCGGAGGTGCAGGTCCTCTCGGCCCGCACCCGGCTCTTCTCGTTGGAGGACGAATGACCGACGCGGCGCGCGCGCGCCGGCTCGCCGACCGGATCCAGGTCGTCGTCGCCGAGACGCTGGAGACCGGCGTCAAGGACCCGCGACTCGGGTTCGTCACGATCACCGACGCCCGGGTGACGCCTGACCTGCGCGAGGCGAAGGTGTTCTACACGGTGTACGGCGACGAGGCCGCGCAGGCCGACACCGCGGCGGCGCTCGCCTCGGCGACCGGCGTCGTGCGCGCGGAGATCGGCAAGCAGTGCCGGCTGCGGTTCACCCCGACGCTGGCGTTCGTCGCCGACGTCGTGCCGGAGACCGGCCGTCAGCTCGAGGACCTGCTCGTCAAGGTGCGCGCGGAGGACGCGGCCAGGGCCGCGGCCGCAGCGACCGCGCAGCCGGCCGGGGACCCGGATCCCTACCGCCGTCCGCCCGAGGACGTCGATGGCTGACCACACCGCGTCGTGAGCGTCGACGACGCTGCGTGGGCAGCCGCCGTCGACGCGTTGCGCGCGGCCGACGACGTCGCGCTCGCGTGCCACCTCGGCCCGGACGGCGACGCGCTCGGCTCGCTCATGGCGCTCACGCTCGCGCTGCGCAGCCTCGGCAAGCGGACGGTCGCGTCGTGGGGGAGCGAGCCGTTCGCCGTCCCGGCGATGTACGCGTTCCTGCCTGGACTCGACCTGCTGAGCGAGCCGGCGGAGTTCCCCGTCGAGCCCCCTTTGATGGTGACCTTCGACACGGGCTCGCTCGAGCGGCTCGGGTCGCTCGCCGGCCACGCGCGACACGCCGGGACCCTGCTCGTCGTCGACCACCACGAGAGCAACACCCGGTACGGCGACCTCAACCTGGTCGACCCGACCGCGGCTGCGACCGCGGTCCTCGTCGCGGAGCTCGTCGACCGGCTCGGCGTGCCGCTGAGCGCCGACATCGCCGCCTGCCTCTACACCGGGCTGTCGACCGACACCGGCTCCTTCCGGTTCGCCGCGGCCACACCCGACGTCCACCACCTCGCCGCGCGGCTGCTCGGGACGGGCATCCGGCACGACGAGATCGCCCGGGCCATCTGGGACACCAACCGGTTCGCCTACCTCAAGCTGCTCGGCACCCTGCTCGAGCGAGCCGAGCTCGTGGCCGGGGACCGCGACGTCCCCGGTGACAGCGGGGTGGTGTGGACCTGGGTCTCCCGCGACGACCTCGCGGCCGCCGACGTCCTCATCGAGGAGATCGAGGGGGCCATCGACGTCATCCGGACGAGCGCGGAGGCCGACGTCGCGGTCATCTGCAAGCAGGCGCCGGATGGCCGCTGGCTCGTCTCGATGCGCTCGAAGGGCGCGGTGGACGTCGGCCGGATCGCGGTGGCCCTCGGCGGCGGCGGTCATCGCTATGCCGCGGGGTACACCAGCCCGGACGAGCCGGCGGCCGTCGTCGCGCAGGTCCGGGCCGAGCTGACCGCCACCCGGACCGCCGGGTCGTGACCGGCACCCCACCCGGCGGGCTGCTCGTCGTCGACAAGCCCGCCGGCTGGACGAGCCACGACGTCGTGGGCCGGGTCCGCCGGCTGGCCGGGACCCGCCGGGTCGGCCACGCCGGGACGCTGGACCCGATGGCGACCGGCGTGCTGCTCGTCGGGATCGAGCGCGCGACCCGCCTGCTCGGTCATCTGGCGCTCACCGAGAAGCGCTACCTCGGCACGGTCGTGCTCGGGCTCACGACGAGCACCGACGACGCCGAGGGCGAGCCCGGGGCGGAGCGGGACACCTCCGCGGTCGCGGACGGCGCAGTCTTCGCTGCGGCTCGCGAGCTCACCGGGCCGCTCGAGCAGGTGCCACCCGCGGTGAGCGCCATCAAGGTGGCCGGCGTGCGGTCCTACACCCGCGCCCGGGCAGGGGAGGACGTGTCCCTGCCGCCCCGGCGGGTCACCGTCCACGCGCTCGACGTGCTGGCGGTACGCCGCCACGGCGCTCGCGTCGAGGTCGACGTCGACGTGACGTGCTCGAGCGGCACCTACATCCGGGCGATCGCGCGGGACCTCGGCGCGCGGCTGGGCGTCGGCGGTCACCTCTCCGCGCTGCGCCGCACGAGGGTCGGCAGCTGGGACCTCGCGGCAGCGCACACTCTCGACGACCTCGCCGCGGACGGTGCCGTCGCGGCCGCGCTCGTGCCGCTCGACGACGTGGCCGCGACGTCGTTCCCGCGCCGCGACGTCGACGCGGACGAGGCGGGGCGGGTGGCGCACGGGGTCCGGCTCCCCGCGATCGGACTCGGCCCCGGGCCGGTGGCCGTGTTCGACCCCGGCGGCCGGTTCCTCGCCCTGGTCGAGGAGCGCGACGGCGCCGCGGTGCCCATCGCGGTCTTCGTCGGCTGACCGGGCCAGGCGACGGGGTTAGGTCCACGCCGGGTCGGCTGGGAGGATCACCCTGTGCAGAGGTGGCGAGGGGTGGGGGACGTGCCCGCAGGCTGGGGGCGCTGCGTCGCGACGATCGGCGTCTTCGACGGGGTGCACCTCGGCCACCAGCGGATCGTCGGTCGCGCCGTCGAGCGGGCGAACGAGGTCGGCGTGCCAGCCGTCGTGCTCACCTTCGACCCGCACCCGGCTGAGGTCGTCCGGCCCGGGAGCCACCCCGCGGTGCTCACCCCGTGGCGGCACAAGGCCGAGCTGGTCGCGGACATCGGCGCCGACGTGCTCTGCGTGCTCCCCTTCACCGCGGAGTTCTCGCGGCTGACCCCGGCCGAGTTCGCGCACGCCGTGCTCGTCGAGCACCTGCACGCGCTGTCCGTGGTCGTCGGCGAGAACTTCCGGTTCGGGCACCGGGCCGCGGGCGACGTGACCGAGCTCGCCGCCCTCGGGGAGCGGTTCGGGTTCGCCACCGAGGGCGTCCCCCTGCTCCAGCAGGGCGGCACGACCATCTCGTCGACGTACGTGCGAGCCTGCGTCGACGCCGGCGACGTCGAGGCCGCCGCGCGAGCGCTCGGCCGCGACCATCGGATCGAGGGCACCGTCGTCCGCGGCGACCAGCGCGGTCGGACGATCGGCTTCCCCACGGCCAACCTGGAGTCGGCCCCGTACGCCGCGACGCCCGCCGACGGCGTCTACGCCGGCCGGCTGCTCCTCGGCAAGGACCGTCACGTGGCCGCGATCTCGGTCGGCACCAACCCGACGTTCGAGGGCCGCGACCGGCGGGTCGAGGCCTACGTGCTGGACTTCACCGGCGATTTGTACGGCGAGCACGTCGCGCTCGAGTTCACCGCGCGCCTCCGCGCGACGCGCCGGTTCGACGCCGTGCCCGACCTGGTCGCGCAGATGGATGACGACGTGCGGCGCACCCGCGAGCTGCTCGACCCGGCGGCCGGCTGACCGCACCGCGGGGTGACGGCCCGCGCTTTTCGCCGGCGGTGAGCCCTCTGTTACCCTGGGCGGTGGCCTGATCGGATCAGGCCGACGACGCATGCCCGGGCTCGGGCTCGACGAGGGGTTACACGGCAGTGCCACTGACCACTGAGGTCAAGACATCGATCATGCAGGAGTTCGGGACCGTCGAGCGCGACACCGGCTCGCCCGAGGTTCAGGTCGCGATGCTGAGCAAGCGCATCGGCGACCTCACCGAGCACCTCAAGCTGCACAAGCACGACCACCACAGCCGCCGCGGGCTGCTGCTGCTGGTCGGCCGTCGCCGGCGGCTGCTCCAGTACCTCGCGAAGACTGACATCGCGCGCTACCGCTCGCTGATCGAGCGGCTCGGCCTGCGTCGATAGCTTCCGCCGAGGGGGCGGCCATCCGGCCGCTCCCTCGCGATTTCGCACCCCGGTGCCGCCGCCGTTCCGGCGGGGCACCGCACCAGGCGGAGCCAGGCCGGTCCCACCCGGACGGCCCGGTCCTCGGTAGTGGGGTGCGGGCCGCCGATCCCGGCAGACCGCGCCCTTCGATCGAAGACCGGACCTCACCGGACGACGGACCGCCGGACTCCCCGGAACACGAGGAGGAGCCCATGGGGGCTCATACCGAGATCCACAGCACCACCGCCACCGTCGGCGGCCGCACGCTCACCTTCGAGACCGGGCGGTTCGCCCGGCAGGCCGGTGGCGCGGTCACCGTCCGGCTCGGCGACACCTACGTCCTGTCGGCGACCACGGCGGCCTCCCGGCCGCGCGACCAGGTCGACTTCTTCCCGTTGACGGTCGACATCGAGGAGCGGATGTACGCCGCCGGCAAGATCCCCGGCGGCTTCTTCCGTCGTGAGGGCCGCGCGTCGGAGGACGCCACGCTCACCTGTCGGCTCATCGACCGCCCGCTGCGGCCGTGCTTCCCGAATGGCTTCCGCAACGAGGTCCACGTCGTCGGCACGATCCTGTCCATCGACGAGGACAACCCCTACGACGTCGTCGCGATGAACGCCGCGTCCGCGTCCACGACGTTGGCCGGCCTGCCGTTCACCGGCCCGGTCGGCGCGACCCGGGTGTCGCACGTCGACGGCCAGTGGATCGCGTTCCCGACCTGGGCCGAGAGCGACCGCGCGACGTTCGACATGATCGTCGCCGGCCGGCTCCTGGCCGACGGCGACGTCGCGATCATGATGGTCGAGGCCGAGGCCACGACCGCCACCGTGCAGCTCGTCGCCGGCGGCGCGGTCAAGCCGACCGAGGAAGTCGTGGCCGAGGGACTCGAGGCGTCCAAGGCGGCCATCAAGGCCTGCTGCGAGGCGCAGCTCGAGCTGGCCAAGCTGGCCGCTCGGGATACCGCCGAGTTCCCCCTCTTCGTCGAGTACGGCGACGACGTGCTCGAGGCCGTTCGGGGCGCGATCGAGAGCGAGCTCACCTCGGCGCTCACCATCGCCGGCAAGGCCGAGCGCGAGACCGAGCTCGACCGCATCA
The DNA here is from genome assembly GCA_035536955.1 of Mycobacteriales bacterium. Taxonomy (GTDB): domain Bacteria; phylum Actinomycetota; class Actinomycetes; order BP-191; family BP-191; genus DATLNF01. The sequence goes on from DATLNF010000069.1 coordinate 7,186, forward strand.
AGGACCTGGCCAAGGAGAAGCTGGCCTCGGACTTCGAGGGCCGCGAGAAGGAGGTCAGCGCGGCGTTCCGCTCCCTGACCAAGAAGCTGGTCCGCAAGCGCATCACCAGCGAGAAGATGCGCATCGACGGCCGCGGCCTGACCGACATCCGCGAGCTGCGCGCCGAGGTCGACGTGATCCCGCGGGTGCACGGCTCCAGCGTCTTCGAGCGCGGCGAGACGCAGATCCTCAACGTCGCCACGCTGGCCATGGCTCGCATGGAGCAGATGGTCGACACGCTCAACCCGGAGACCCGCAAGCGCTACATGCACCACTACAACTTCCCGCCGTACTCCACCGGGGAGACCGGTTTCATGCGCGGGCCGAAGCGGCGCGAGATCGGCCACGGCGCGCTCGCCGAGCGGGCGCTCCTGCCGGTGATCCCGCCCAAGGAGGAGTTCCCCTACGCGATCCGCGTGGTGTCCGAGGCGGTCAGCTCCAACGGCTCCACGTCGATGGGCTCGGTCTGCGCGTCGACGCTGTCGCTGCTCGCCGCCGGTGTGCCGTTGAAGGCGCCCGTCGCCGGCATCGCCATGGGCCTGGTCTACGAGGGTGGGGAGTACGCCGTCCTCACCGACATCCTCGGTGCCGAGGACGCGTTCGGCGACATGGACTTCAAGGTCGCCGGCACCCGTGACTTCGTCACCGCGTTGCAGCTCGACACCAAGCTCGAGGGCATCCCGGCCTCCGTGCTCGGGGCGGCGCTGAAGCAGGCCTACGACGCCCGGATGACGATCCTCGACGTGATGCTCGAGGAGATCGACGGACCGGCCGAGATGTCGCCGTACGCGCCGCGGATCCTCACCGAGAAGATCCCGGTCGACAAGATCGGCGAGGTGATCGGGCCGAAGGGCAAGGTCATCAACCAGATCCAGGCGGACACCGGCGCCGACCTGACCATCGAGGACGACGGCACGATCTACATCGGCGCCACCGACGGCCTCAAGGCCGAGGCGGCACTGGCGGCGATCCGGGCCATCGTGTCCCCGACGATGCCCCTGGTCGGCGAGCGCTTCCTCGGCACCGTGGTCAAGACCACCGCGTTCGGCGCGTTCGTCTCGCTGCTGCCGGGCAAGGACGGCCTCGTCCACATCTCGAAGCTGGGCAAGGGCAAGCGCCTGGCCAAGGTCGAGGACGCCGTCAACGTCGGCGACAAGATCCAGGTGGAGATCGTCGAGATCGACCAGCGCGGCAAGATCAGCCTGGCGCCGGTCGACGACAGCGCGCCGGCTGCCGTCGCGGCACCGGCCGCCGGTGGTACGGGCGCGGACGCCGCGCCCGCGGCTGACAGCGCCCCGGCCGAGTCCTAGTCCGGGTGTCCCGAACCAGAGTTCTCTCCTCGGGCAAGGACGGTGCGGTGATCCGCCGCACCGTCCTGCCCGGAGGGCTCCGGGTCATCACCGAGTCGATGCCACAGGTGCGCTCGGTGGCGTTCGGCATCTGGGTCGGTGTCGGGTCGCGGGACGAGACGCCGCGCCTCGCTGGCACGTCGCACTTCCTCGAGCACCTGCTGTTCAAGGGCACGCCGCGGCGTGATGCGCTCGAGATCGCCGCGGTGATGGATGCGGTCGGCGGCGAGATGAACGCGTTCACCGCGAAGGAGTACACCTGCTACTACGCGCGGGTGCTGGACACGGACACGCCGCTGGCGGTGGACCTGCTGGCCGACATGGTCTCCTCGTCGCTCATCGCCACCGCTGACGTCGAGTCGGAGCGCGGCGTGATCCTCGAAGAGATCTCGATGCACGACGACCAGCCCGACGACGTCGTCCACGACGCGTTCGCGGCGGCGATGTTCGGCGACCACCCGCTCGGCCGCCCGGTGATCGGGTCCGTGCAGTCGATCAGCGACGTCAGCCGATCCGCGGTCCACGGCTACTGGCGGCGCCGCTACCGCGCCGGCGACATGGTCGTCGCGGCGGCCGGGAACCTCGACCACGCGAAGCTCGTCCGGCTGGTGCGCAAGGCGTTCGGGGCCGCCGGGATGCTCGACGACGAGTCGGCGCAGCCGAGCGGCCCGCGCGTGGCCAACCGGGCGCCGGGCGTCACCGGAGGGGTGCTGGTCACCCGCCGGCCCACCGAGCAGGCGCACCTGGTCCTCGGCACCGGCGGCATCGCGCGCCGCGACGAGCGCCGCTACGCCCTCGCGGTGCTCAACAACGCGCTCGGCGGCGGCATGAGCTCGCGGCTGTTCCAGGAGGTCCGTGAGAAGCGCGGCCTCGCCTACTCCGTCTACAGCTACCACGCGCAGTACGCCGACACCGGCCTGTTCGGCGTCTACGCGGGCTGCGCACCGGCGAAGGTGCACGAGGTGCTGGCGCTGTGCCGCGAGCAGCTCGACCTGGTCGTCGGTCGCGGCGTCACCGACGAGGAGCTGGCCCGCGCCAAGGGTCAGCTCAAGGGGTCCATGGTGCTCGGGCTCGAGGACACCAGCTCGCGGATGAGCCGGCTCGGCAAGGGGGAGCTCGTCTACGGCGAGGTGCAGACCGTCGACGAGATCATCGCCCACGTCGACGCGGTCACCCTCGACGACGTCCGCGACATCGCCGCCGACGTGATCTCCGGCTCGATGGGGCTGGCTGTGATCGGCCCGTTCGACGACGAGGACTTCTCCGCCGCCGTCGCCTGACCACCCCGCCCCCCCAACGCGTGATCTTGCTGCTGCCCTCCACAGCGCGGGCACCCCAAGCGTGATCTTGCTGCCGCCCTCCACAGCGCTGGCATGATGGCCGCGTGATCACGGTGGGCGTCCTGGGTGCGCGGGGTCGGATGGGCACCGAGGTGTGCCGAGCGGTCACCCGCGCTGACGACCTCGAGCTGGTCGCCTCGGTCGACGCGGGAGACGCGCTCGCCGCGCTGTCCAGCGCGGACGTGGTCGTCGACTTCACCCACCCCGACGTGGTCATGGACAACCTGCGCTGGTGCATCGCCGACGGCCGGCACTGCGTGGTCGGGACCACGGGGTTCACCGCCGAGCGGCTCGACGAGGTGCGGCGCTGGCTCGCCGACGCGCCCTCCGTCGGCTGCGTCGTCGCGCCCAACTTCGGCCTCGGCGCCGTGCTGATGATGCGCTTCGCGGCGCAGGCCGCGCCGTACTTCGAGTCGGTCGAGATCGTCGAGCTGCACCACCCCGGCAAGGCCGACGCCCCCAGCGGTACGGCGCGCCGCACCGCCGAGCTGGTCGCGGACGCCCGCCGCACGGGTGGGACGGCGAAGGCCCCGGACGCCACCACCGACTCGCTCGACGGCGCGCGCGGCGCTGCGGTCGACGGCGTGCCCGTCCACTCGGTCCGGCTGGCCGGTCTGGTCGCGCACCAGGAGGTGCTCCTCGGCACGACCGGCGAGACGTTGACGATCCGGCACGACTCGTTCGACCGGGCGTCGTTCATGCCGGGCGTCCTGCTCGCGGTGCGTCAGGTTCGCACCCGCCCGGGGCTCACCGTCGGACTGGACGACCTGCTCGAGGTCTAGCGTCCGCGCGAGACGGCTTCGCCCGGGCCGACGTGCGCGTGCAGCCAGTCGACCAACGGACGCGCGGAGCGCCAGTCCGCCCGTACGACGTCGGCCGCCCGCGCGGCGTGCAGCCACGTCGCCGGCGGGTGCGGCCGCAGCACGAAGCAGCTGCGGTACCGGAGCAGCTCGATCCGCGGGTGGTCCCGCGGATACCCGCGCGGCGCGGTCTTCAGCGCATCCCCGCCGACCTCGAACCCCGAGCCGACCAGCGACGACACGATCGCCCCGAGCGCCGTGCCGCTCCGGTCGTCGTCGATCGCGCCGCGCAGTCGCGCGACCTGCCCGGGCGTCATGACGTGCAGTCCCGCGCCGGTCATCAGCCCGTCGGCCGAGAGCTGCACGTAGAACGCCCCGGAGCCGGTGTCGCCGAGCACCGCGGCGACCTGCGTCTTGTACGGCGACTTGTCGGCCGAGAACCGCACGTCGCGGTGCGGGCGGAACAGCGTCGCCGGTCCGAACTCGCCGCCCAGCTCGGCGACCAGCGTCTCCATCGGAGCGCGCACAGCGACGTCGTACACGTCCTTGTGCGACGTCCAGTAGGACTTCGAGTTGTCGGCCTCGAGGCCTTCGAAGAACGTCAGCGCCGCCTGGGGCCAGCCGGCGAAGTCGCTCACCGGGTGGCGAGAGCGGTCAGCAGCCGACGGGTGGAGTCGGCGACCTCGTGGACGGCCTGCTCGAACGCCTCGGCGTTGCGCCGCGACGGCTCGCGGTAGCCGCTGAGCTTGCGGACGTACTGGCGCGCGGCGGCCTCGAGCTCGTCGGGCGTCGGAGGTGGCTCCTGGCCGCGCAGCGTCTTGATGCTCCGGCACATCCCCGAGCTCCTCTCCGGTCAGCGGGCGGCCCAGGCCGCCAGGATCTCCGACTCCTGCTCCGCGCTCAACAGCTCTACGTGAGCGCGCTCCTGGCCGGGTGTGCGAAGCCACGCCAGGGTGTCGCGCGCGGTTTCCACCAGCGGCCGGTTGACCAGCCCCTGCGCCTCTGCCTTCCGGCACGAGGCCCGGAAGAGCCCGTCACAGTGCTCCGACCGCGGCAGGAAGAGCGGCAGGGGGACGTCGCGTGAGGTGATGAGGTCCTCGTCCACCCACACGACCTCCGGCGAGGCGACGCCCGCAGCCTCCACGCACGCCGCGATGACCTCCGCCATCGGCACGCCGCCCGACGTCGGGCCGACGGCGTTGAAGGTGTCCGGCACCCGCTGCTCGGTCACCTGCAGCGTCAGCTCGGCCAGGTCCCGCGCGTGCACGACCTGTACCGGCGCGTCCGGCCGGCTCGCGAGCATCGGCCCGGGCCGGGTCGCTCGACGTACCCATGCGGTGAATCGCCCGGTCGGGTCGTGCGGCCCGGCCACGATGCCCGGACGTACGACGGTCGCGCCCGGGAAGTCCGACCTGGCCGCCTCCTCGCAGAGCACCTTGAGCGGGCCGTAGGTGTCGTCGGTCACCTTCTCGGTGTCGACGCCGTCGGTGGGCAGCAGCGCTGACGACTCGTCCACCGGATCGTCGGTCGGCGCGTACACGGAGACGGTGGAGATGAACGTGTAGTGCCCCACCCGCTCGCGCAGCGCGTCGACGGCCTCGTGCACCTGACGTGGGTAGTAGCCGCTCACGTCGACGACCATGTCCCAGCTGCCGGACCGCAGCGCGTCGAGCTCCCCCGACTGACGGTCGCCGGCGATGTGCGCCACCTGCGGGAACAGGTGCGGGTTCGTGCGCCCGCGGTTGAAGACCGTCACCTGGTGGCCGCGGGTCAGCGCCGCCTCGACGATGTGGCGCCCGACGAAGCTGGTCCCGCCGAGGACGAGAAGCGATGTCATCTGCTCGTCCTACGACACCCCGAAGGCACGCGCAAACCGGCGCCCTGCTCAGATCTCACCGTGCAGCGGGTGCGGCTTCCGACGTGGGTACACCTCGGTGACCCTCACGGAGGAGCGCGGCGGTGGCGAGCGCGAGGGCGAGCGCTCCACCCGAGCCGAAGAAGGCGAGCGACAAAACGAGCGCGAGCATCGCGAGCGCGGGGGCCGGTGAGCGGGTCGAGATCGCGGCGGCCAGCAGCCCCGCCATCATGAGCCCGAATCCCGCGACGAACGCCGCATCCCAGCGCTCCTCGCCGGCCGCCACGGTCGCGACCACGGACGACGCGAGGAGCACCGCACCCGCACCGGCGACGGCGAGCGGGTGCGCCCCCTTCGTCGCACGCCGCCGCAGCGCCGTCAGGCAGCCCGCCAGCGCGAGCAGGCCTGCGGCGAAGAGGACCTCGTTGACGACGTCGCCGCGGGTGCCCGTGTACTCGTCCGCACTCGGCGGCGCCACGACCGACGTCACGGCCTGCGCGGCCAGCAGAACGGCGGCGACCGCCCCGAGCACTCGGTCCAACGTCATCGCGACGCTCCTTCCGACGGGTGATCGACGACGGTGGACACGCTAGGAGCCCGCCGCCGGTGCGCACATCGGTCCGCGGACGGATCTTCGCGTCCACCCGTGGTCGGATGCCGGCCGCTCCGTGGTCGCAGTAGCGTGCCGGGGGTGAGGGCCGAACGCGCGCGGGACGCCGCCGTCGCGCTCGCGCTCGCAGGCGGCGCGCTCTGGGAGGCGCTGGTGGGACCGCTCGGCGAGCCCGGGTACGTCGGCAGCCCGCTCGTCAACGCCGTTGCGACAGCGCTCGTCGTGGTGGCCGTGGCGATCCGGCGCAGCCGGCCCTACGCGTTCGCGGCGTGCGTCACGTGTGCGACGACCATGCTGTGGTGGCAGTCCCGAGGCGCTGGGCAGCTGCCCTTCATCGGGTATTCCGCGTCGCTGCTCGCCGGCTACACGCTCGGGGCGCACCTGCCGCGACGCGAAGCGACGGTCGCCGCGGCCGTGACGCTCGCCGCATGGGGTGTGCCGGATGTCATCGACGAGCGCGCCGGTCTGCCGTCGGTGCACCGCGACGCCGGCTTCTTCGTCCTCGTCGCCCTGGCGGTCGCGGCGGGAGCCGCAGTCCGGCACCTGCGACAGCAGTCCGACGCGCTGCGCGTCGCCCTGGCCGACCTCGCCGCCGAGCGCGCCGCGCGGGAAGCCGCTGCCGCGGCCGCGGAGCGGCACCGCATCGCACGCGACATGCACGACGTCCTCACGCACACCGTCAGCGCGCTCGCGGTGCAGGCCGGTGCGCTCCGGTTGCGGATCGGCCGCGGCCGGGAGGTCGGTGCCGCCCTCGCGATGGAGGACGCGGCCCGCGCGGCCATGCGGGAGCTCCGCCAGCTCGTGACGATGCTGCACGACGGGGGGCCGCTCACCCCGGCGCCGGGCCTCGACGACGTCGACGCGCTCGCCACGCCGCTGCGGTCGACCGGCGTCGACGTGTCGATCCGACGTGGACCGGGTCTGGAGTCGATCCCGCCGGGCCCAGCCCTGGCGGCGTACCGCATCGTCCAGGAGTGCCTCACCAACGTGGCGCGGCACGCTGCGGACGTACGCCGTGTCACCGTCGACGTCGCGCGCGTCGACCACCACCTCGAGGTCGAGGTCGAGGACGACGGCCAGGCTGCCGGCACCTGGCACCCCGGTCACGGGATCGAGGGCATGAGGGAGCGGCTCCGCGCGTACGACGGGCACGTCGAGGCGGGCCCGCATCCGAGCGGGCGCGGGTGGCGGGTGCGCGCGGAGCTCCCGCTGTGACCCGCGTGCTCGTCGCCGACGACCAGGCCCTGGTGCGGGCCGGTCTCGTCAGCGTGCTCGGCTCCGACCCGCGCATCGCCGTCGTGGGCGAGGCCGCCGACGGTGAGGAGGCAGTCGCCGCAGCGCGCCGTCTGGTCCCTGACGTCGTCCTCATGGACATCCGCATGCCGGGTCTCGACGGACTGACCGCGACGCGGCGCATCGTCGCGGAGCACCCCGGGATCCGGGTCCTCGTCGTGACCACTTTCGACGTCGACGAGTACGTCTTCGAGGCGCTGCGCATCGGCGCGAGCGGCTTCATGCTCAAGGACGAGGCCCCGGAGGCCATCCTCTCCGCCGTCCACGCGGTGGCGTCGGGCCACACGCTGGTCGCGCCGGTCGCGACCGCACGACTCGTGGCGCAGTGGTCCGGACGACGTCCGGTCGTCGGACTCGAAGCTCTCACGCCCCGAGAGACCGAGGTGCTCCGGTTGGTCGCACGCGGGCTGACCAACGCGGAGATCGCCGCCGAGCTCTACGTCGAGGAGTCCACCGTCAAGACGCACATCGGCCGGCTGCTCGGCAAGCTCGGGGCGCGCGACCGCGTGCAGCTCGTCATCAGCGCCTACGAGAGCGGGCTCGGCTAGGCGGGTGTCGAGGCGTCGGCGTAGCGCAGCACCGCGCCGGCCCTGCGGAAGGCGAGATCCACGGCGTCCTCCAGGGTCTGGACGGTGTCGTCCCCTCACCCGTTCCCGCCTTCGCGTCGGTCACATCCGCGACCGGTCGAAGGGCTAGTTGAGCGTCGGGTCCAGCGGGTGCAGCGAGACCCAGGACAGCGGCGGCGGCTGGCGCCGGAGCACCCGCTCCCACAGCCGCTCGGGCTCGCTCGACGTGGCGTCGCCCTCCGTCGCGTCGACGACGAACCAGGCGCCCTCGTCGATCTCGCCCTGGAGCTGGCCCGGCCCCCATCCGGCGTACCCCGAGCACACCCGCGCGGCGTCGACCGCCGGCAGCAGGTCGTCGACGTCGCGCTCGAGGTCGATCAACCCGATCCGGTCGGTGACCGGCCGGAAGCCCGAGGCCGCGGGGGACCCCGGTCGGCGGTGGCCGAGGCAGATCGCGCTGCCCGGAGACACCGGTCCGCCGTGGAAGATCACCGGCGGCTCCGGCGCGAGGCGCTCCCAGCCCGGCAACCCGTCCTCGACGAGCAGCTCGCTCGGCCGGTTGAGCACGACGCCGATCGTGCCGTCCTCGTCGTGGTCGAGGATCAGCAGCACCGTCCGCAGGAAGTGCGGGTCGACGAGGGCCGGCGTGGCGACCAGCAGACGTCCCGTCAGCACGGCTGTCATGTCGTCGAGTGTGCGCGTTCCTGGTCGCTCACAAACGCGGCCGGCCCGGCATAGCGAAGCTCGGGGAGGTCGCAGCCGAGGAAGTCGATCATCTTCCGGGTGCCGTCGTAGGTCAGACCGGCGCGCTCGTAGAACCCCCGTGCCCGCGGGTTGTCCTCGAGCACCCACAGGTAGAGCCGGTCGTAGCCGCTCTCCCGGAGCGAGCGGCGCGCCGCAGCGAGGAGCCGGTGGCCGAGGTCGGATCCCCACCTCGGCTCGACGACGTAGAGCGCGAGGACCTCCCCGGTCCCGGGCGGCACGTCCTCGCGGGGGGCGCCGAACGCGACGAAGCCCACGATCGTCCCGTCGTCGTCGGCGACCAGCACGCTGCGCGGCGGCTCGACCTCGCCGCGCGCGCTCCGCCGCCACCGCTGCGCGCTGTCCGCCAGGTCGACCCCGTCCAGAGCGGCTGCCGGCAGGAGGTGGCCGTAGGCCGCCCGCCACACCCCGACGTGCATTCGCGCCAGCGCGTCCGCGTCGTCGACCTGAAGGGCCCGGATGTCCACCACCCGGCGATTATCTCGGTGGGTCGGTGCCGCCGCGCCCGGTCGGTTAGGTACAGTGCCGGTCTGCCGCTCGCTCTTCCCCGGGCCCGCGCGAGCAGCTCCCGTCGCCATTCTCCTGGAGCGCTCGTGCCCGACATCGTCCCGCTGAAGGTCCAGCTCATCGCCGCGACGCAGTTCTTCCCGCCGGAGGACGTGCCGTGGGAGACCGACGCGGACGGGGGGCAGGCGCTCGCGGAGTTCGCCGGCCGCGCGTGCTACCAGTCGTGGAAGAAGCCGAACCCGGCGACGGCGACGAA
>DATLNF010000070.1:0-11033 GCA_035536955.1 Mycobacteriales bacterium
CGTCGCCCGGCGCGCCGCGCGGGTCCCGTTGCAGCACCTGACCGGCGTCGTCGGGTTCCGCTACCTCGACCTCGACGTCGGGCCCGGTGTGTTCATCCCGCGTCCCGAGACCGAGGTCGTCGTCGGCTACGCGATCGACGCGCTCAACGCCGGCGGCGGCACCCCCACGGTGGTCGAGCTCTGCGCGGGGTCCGCGGCGATCGCGCTGTCGATCGCGCACGAGGTCCCGGGCGCGACCGTGCACGCGGTCGAGATCGACCCGGCCGCGCTGCAGTGGGCGGAGCGCAACGCGGCCCGTCGCCGCGAGCTCGGCGACCGGGCGATCCACCTCCATGGCGGGGACGTCGACGACGCGCTGCCCGAGCTCGACGGGCTGGTCGACTGCGTCGTGGCGAATCCGCCGTACGTCGCCGAGGGCGAGCTCTCCGACGTGGACCCGGAGGTCCGCGACCACGACCCCGAGCAGGCACTCGTCGCGGGAGCGGACGGCCTGGACGTCATCCGGGCAGTGGTCCGGCGCTCGGCGCGCCTGCTCCGCCCGGGCGGCCTGCTCGTCGTCGAGCACTCCGACCGCCAGGGATCCTCCGCGCCGGAGCTCGTCCGGGACGCCGGCGGATGGGCGGACGTCGCCGATCACGACGACCTCACGGGGCGGCCCCGGTTCGTCACGGCTCGCCGGATCGGCCGCGCATGAGCCGGCTCTTCGACTGCCGTGACGAGGCAGGCCGTGCGCGTGGCATCGCGGCGGCGGTCGGTGCGGTCCACCGGGGCGACCTCGTCGTGCTGCCCACCGACACCGTCTACGGCCTCGGCGCCGACGCGTTCTCGCCCGACGCGGTTCGCCGGCTGCTCGCGCTGAAGGGCCGCGGCCGGGACCTGCCGGTGCCGGTCCTCATCGGCAGCTGGCGGACGGTCAACGGGCTGGTCGACGAGCTGCCACCGGCGGCGAGCGACCTCATCGCGGCGTTCTGGCCCGGTGCGCTGACCCTGGTGCTCGTGGCCGGCACCGGGCTGACCTGGGACCTCGGCGACACCAAGGGGACGTTCGCCGTCCGGATGCCGTTGCATCCGGTCGCCCTCGAGCTGCTGGCCGAGACCGGCCCGCTCGCCGTGTCCAGCGCCAACCGGTCCGGCAGCCCGCCCGCGGAGTCCGCGGCAGCCGCCCAGGACGACCTCGGCGACGGGGTCGCGGTCTACCTCGAGGGGGGCGTCGCCCCCGAGCAGGCACCGTCGTCGATCGTGGACCTCACCGGGGCCGACCCCCGGCTCCTGCGCGAGGGTGCGGTCAGCCGCGCCGACATCGAGGACGTCCTGGGGGTAGGGCTTGCCGGCTGAGGGGTTCGACCTGCTGACCGTGTGCACCGGCAACATCTGCCGGTCGCCGATGGCCGAGCGCATGGCGGCCGCCGAGCTCGCACGTGGGCTCCCGCCGGAGCAGGGTGCGCGCTTCCGCGTGCATTCGGCGGGCACCCACGGGCTCGACGGGTGGGAGGTCAACCCGCCCGCCGGCGCACGTCTGGCCGCGCTCGGCATCGGCTACGACGACTTCCGCGCGCGGCGCCTGGCGGAGTCCATGGTCGCCGAGGCCGACCTCGTCCTGGCGGCGACGCGCGAGCACCGCTCCGCCGCCATCACCCTCGTGCCGCGGGCTGCGGCGCGCACCTTCACGCTGCGGGAGTTCGACCGGCTGGTCCGGCTCGTCGACGTCGCGGACCTCCCGACCGGCGACCCGGTCGAGCGTGCCCGCGCGCTCGTCGCGGCGGCCGCCCGGCAGCGCGGGATGGTGTGGGTCCCGCCCGAGGAGGACGACATCGCCGACCCGTACGGCCGTGCCGACGCCCACTTCGACGCCTGCGCCCGGGAGATCGCGGACGCCCTCCGGGCCCCGCTCCAGGTCATCTGCGATCCCGGGTTCCGACCGGAACGTCCCGCGGAGGAGACGACGTGACCGATCCGCTGGAGATCCCGCCGGCCGCCCCCGGGCGGTCCCGGCTGGCCGTGGCCGCCGACCACGCCGGCTGGCGGCTGAAGGACGTGCTCGCGGCGAAGGCGCGCGCGGCGGGGTACGACGTCACCGACCTGGGCACGGGGTCCGACGACAGCGTCGACTACCCCGACCTGGGCGCCCGGCTCGGTCAGGTCGTCGGCGCCGGGGACGCCGACCTCGGCGTCCTCGTCTGCGGCACCGGGATCGGGATCTCCATCGCGGCGAACAAGGTGCCGGGCGTCCGGGCGGCGGTCGTCCACGACGCCTTCACGGCGCACTACAGTCGGGCGCACAACGACGCCAACGTGCTGTGCCTCGGCGCGCGGGTCGTCGGAGAGGGCGTCGCCGAGGCGGCCCTCGCGGCCTTCCTCGGCACCGACTTCGAGGGCGGCCGGCACTCCCGGCGGGTCGAGAAGCTGTCAGCGATCGAGAGCGAGGGCCAGTCATGACCGCACCCTTCTGGGGGCCCGACTTCGCGGCGCTGGAGGCGACGGACCCTGAGATCGCCGACGTCGTCATGGGTGAGCTGTCCCGGCTGCGTCGCGGTCTCCAGCTGATCGCCAGCGAGAACTTCACCTCGCCGGCGGTGCTCGCGGCCCTCGGGTCGACGCTGTCGAACAAGTACGCCGAGGGCTATCCCGGCAAGCGCTACTACGGCGGCTGCGCCGAGGTCGACCGCGCCGAGCAGATCGGCATCGAGCGGGCGAAGGCGCTGTTCGGCGCGGAGCACGCCAACCTCCAGCCGCACTCAGGTGCGAGCGCCAACATCGCGGCGTACGGCGCCTTCTGCGCGCCCGGCGACACGGTGCTCGCGATGAGCCTGCCGCACGGCGGGCACCTCACCCACGGCACGAAGGTGTCGTTCTCCGGCAAGTGGTTCAACGCCGTCCACTACGGCGTCGCGCAGGCGACCGAGGACATCGACTACGACCAGGTGCGCGACCTCGCCCGCGAGCACCGGCCGAAGATGATCATCTGCGGCGGCTCGGCCATCCCGCGGCTCATCGACTTCGCCGCGTTCCGGACGATCGCCGACGAGGTCGGCGCGGTCCTCATGGTCGACGCGGCCCACTTCATCGGGCTGGTGGCCGGGCAGGCCATCCCGAGCCCGGTCCCGTACGCGGACGTGGTCACCTTCACGACGCACAAGGTGCTGCGGGGACCGCGCGGCGGCATGCTCGTCTGCAAGGCCGAGCACGCCGCGAAGCTGGACAAGGCCGTGTTCCCGATGATGCAGGGCGGGCCGCTCATGCACGCGGTCGCCGCGAAGGCGGTGGCGCTCAAAGAGGCCGCGACGCCGGCGTACCAGGCCTATGCGCGGCAGGTCATCGCCAACTCGCAGGCGCTCACCGACGGCCTCGCGGCCGAGGGCATGCGTCCGGTCTCCGGCGGGACCGACACTCACCTGGCCCTGCTGGACCTGCAGCCGCTCGGCGTCACCGGCGTCGACGCGGAGTCACGCTGCGACGCCGCCGGGATCGTGCTGAACAAGAACGCGATCCCCTACGACCCGCAGCCGCCGAGCGTCGCGTCGGGCATCCGGGTAGGCAGCCCCTCGGTCACCACGCAGGGGATGACCGAGGGCGACATGAAGGAGATCGCGTCGCTCATCGGCCGCGCTGTCCGCGACGAGTCGTCGACCGCGGAGGTCGCCGCGGCCGTCGCCGGGCTGGTCGAGCGACACCCGGCGTACCCGCAGCCGTAGCGGACCGGCGCGGATCGTAGGGGGGAGGGGACGTGCGCGAGTACTCGCTCGTCTTCCTCGTCGCGGCCGCCGTCACCTACCTGCTCACGCCGATCGCGCGGCGCGTCGCGATCCGCACGCACACGCTGGCCGAGCCCCGCGACCGCGACGTGCACGCGATTCCGACGCCGTACCTCGGCGGGGTGGCGATGTACGGCGGCATCGTCGCCGCGCTTCTGGTGGCCCGTCGGCTGCCGACGCTGGGTCAGACCTTCAGCGGCTCCTCGGAGGACACCGCGATCCTCGTCGCGGGTGGGCTGATCTGCCTGCTCGGGACCGTCGACGACCGGTGGGGGCTCGACGCGTTCACCAAGCTCGCCGGGCAGGCGCTGGCCGCGGGCGTGATGGTGATCCTCGGCCTCCAGCTGCTCTACCTGCCGGTGCCGGGCAGCGACGGCACGTTCATCCTCGACCGTGAGCTCTCCGTGCTGGTCACGGTCGCGCTCAGCCTCGTCATGGTGAACTCGATCAACTTCATCGACGGGCTCGACGGGCTCGCGGCGGGCGTCGTCGCGATCGCCGCTGGAGCGTTCTTCGTCTTCAGCTACCAGCTCGCGGTCGAGCAGCGGGCCATCATCGCGCGTCCCGCGACGCTGATGAGCGCCGTGCTGATCGGCGCCTGCGTCGGGTTCCTGCCGCACAACTTCAACCCCGCGCGGATCTTCATGGGTGACGCCGGCTCAATGCTCATCGGGCTGATGCTCGCGGCGGCGTCGACGTCGGGCATCGGCAACGTCGCCTTCGGCCAGCTCGACAACAGCCAGCAGGCGGCGTTCTTCGTCCCGCTCGTCGTGCCGGCGGTGATCCTCGCCGTGCCCTTCGTCGACCTGCTGCTCGCCGTGGTGCGCCGGATGCGGGCGGGCCGGCCGGTGTTCGCCCCCGACAAGCAGCACCTGCACCACCGCCTGCTCGAGTACGGCCACTCGCACACCCGCGCCGTCCTGATCCTCTACTTCTGGTCGGCGCTGATCGCGTTCGGCGGTGTCGCGATCTCCTTCGCCCGGCCGGCCATCGTGCTCGGGGCGGTCGGCGTTCTCGCCGTCGTCGCGGTGCTGTCGATGAGCCTGCCCCGCGTGCTGGCCCACCGCCGCCCGTCCTAGCCGGCTGTCTCGTGAAAAATTTCACAAAGTTTTCGCCGGAAAGCGCCTGCACCCCCTCTGACCTGCGGAAATGCGTTCCGGAGCGTTTTGACCCTGTTCGCGGCTGACTGCTAGGTTCCCGTGCTGACATGGCCGGGTCGCCGCAGCAGACGGAGTGGCAGGACCTCGGGATGGCGTGGAACGCCGTCATCGAGTTCGTGGCAGCGACGATCTTCTACGGCGGTCTCGGCTGGTTCGCCGACAAGTGGCTCGGCACCGGTCACGTCTTGTTCGTCCTCGGGCTGCTGGGCGGCAACGCCCTCGGGTTCTACGTCCTCGTCAAGCGGGCGCAGGCCGCGGAGCGCACCCGCGAGCGCATCAAGGCCGACCGGGATCGAGACCGTGCGCTCAGCTGACCGCGTCGACCTCGCCCTCGACCAGCGCCTCGTCCGGGTCGCCATCGGGACCGCCCTCGCGGGCGCCGTACCGGCTGGCCTGGCCGGCGCTGTCTGGGGCGGTCGGCCGGGCGCGCTGGGAGCCCTCTGGGGCGTCGGCGCGGTAGGGCTCAACAGCGCGATAGCCGCAGCCGTCTCCTGGCGGGGCGGCCGGTCCCGTCGCCAGATCGGCGTCGGCCTCGTGCTGGCGGCACTGCCGGTACGGCTGATCCTGCTCTTCGCGGCGCTGGCCGTGGGGGTCGGCCCGCTCGGGCTGCCGGCGCTGCCGGTTGCCCTGGCGGTGATGGTTGCTGAAGGCTGCGTGGTCGCGGCGCAGAGCTGGGTAGTGGCACGCGGTACGACGTTCATCGGCCCGCTGGACGAGAGGCAGACCACGTGACGGTGCTGGCGGAGGGCGTTCCCTCCCTCAACAACCTGTTCGACTTCCAGCCGTTCGCCGACAACCCGCTCGGTGTCAACTGGACCGTGCTGTCGATGGCGATCGCGTTCCTGCTGGCGCTGATCATCCTGTCGGGCCTGCTCGCCTCGCCCGCGGTCGTGCCCGGCAAGCGCCAGGTGATCTCCGAGACGGTCTTCTCCTTCGTGCGCAAGAACATCGCCGAGGAGGTCATCGGCCACGACGGCGTTCGCTACGTGCCCTACCTCGCGACGACGTTCCTGCTGATCTTCACGTTCAACTTCATGGAGGTCTTCCCGGGCATCGCCTTCCCGGCGACGTCGAAGATCGCCGTGCCGCTGTTCTTCTCGCTCGTCGCGTGGCTCGTCTTCAACATCGAGGGCATGCGGATCAACGGCCCGGTCCGCTACTTCAAGGAGATCCTCTTCCCGCCCGGCGTGCCGGTCGTCCTCTACATCCTGCTGACGCCCATCGAGTTCCTCTCGAACATCATCATCCGGCCGATCACGCTGACCCTGCGACTGACCTTCAACATGCTCGCCGGTCACCTGATCCTCACGCTGCTCACGGTGCTCGCCGCATCGGTCGCGGTCGCGTCGCCCAAGGTGCTGGCGCTGCCGTTCGTGCTGGCCATCGGCGTGACCCTGACGGCGTTCGAGATCTTCGTCGGCTTCCTGCAGGCCTTCATCTTCACGACCCTCACCGCGCTCTACATCGGTGGGGCGGTCCACCCGCAGCACTAGGCGATCCCGCTCCACCCCACCCGGTCACGACGCGCCGCCGACCGCGACGGCGCTCCAGCAGACGAAAGAGAGCGACATGGACATCAGCGTCCTGGCCCAGGCCGCCGAGACGGCGACGACCACGAACAACAACGAGGGCTTCACCGCGATCGCGCGCGGCCTCGTCTACGGTCTCGCCGCCATCGGCCCGGGCATCGGCATCGGCTACCTGGTCGGCCAGACGGTGCAGGCGATCGCCCGGCAGCCCGAGGCCGCCGGCCAGCTGCGCACCACGATGTTCATCGGCATCGCGCTCGTCGAGGCGCTCGCCATCTTCGGTCTCGCGCTGTCCTTCATCGTCGCCGGCTGAGCACGCACTCCACTGACGTCTGAGAGGCGACACCCATGCTGAAAGTCATCCTCGCTGCGGAGGAAGTCGTCGAAGGCGGCACCGAGGAGCACGGCGAGCTGTTCTCGCCCGTCGTGCCGGTCGTCAGCGAGCTGATCTGGGCCGCGGTCTTCTTCACGATCCTGTTCCTGATCGTGAGCAAGGTCGCGCTGCCCAAGCTCAACAAGGTGCTGGCCGACCGCGAGGCTGCGGTGACCGGCCAGATCACCGCCGCCGAGCAGGTTCGCGGCGAGGCCGACGTGCTGCTCGCGGACTACCGGGCGAAGCTCGCCGACGCGCAGACCGAGGCCAACCGCATCATCGACGAGGGCCGGCGCACGGCGGAGGGAATCGTCACCGAGGCGCGCAGCCGCGCCGAGGCAGAGGCCCAGACCATCGTGCAGCGGGCTCAGGGCGACATCCAGGCGGAGCGCGACCGCGCGCTGTCCACCCTGCGTCAGACGCTGGCGGAGCTGTCCATCCAGGTCGCCGGCCGGATCGTCGGCAAGTCGCTCGACGGGGACGCCCAGCGCTCGCTGGTCGACTCCTACATCGACGAGCTGTCGACGACGGCCGCGCGGAACTAGGCGGGCGGGACATGAGCGACAAGCAGATCGACGGGTACGCACGCGCGGCGTTCGAGATCGCGCGTGCCGAGGACGTCGTCGACCGGGTCACGGACGAGCTGTTCCGGTTCGCGCGCACGGTAGACGCGAGCTCGGACCTGCGGTCCGCGCTCACCGACCCGGGCTCGCTCGCGGACGCGAAGTCGCGCATCGTGAGCGAGCTCCTGGCGAGCAAGGCGCACCCCGTGACCGTGCGCCTGGTGACGATGCTCGTCGAGGCCGGCCGCGCGCGCGACCTCAGCCGGATCGTCGAGAGGTTCGTCACGATCGCCAGCGAGGAGGGCCAGGCCGCGGTCGCCGAGGTGCGCGTGGCCGCTCCGATCACCGAGGAGCAGCGCACCCGCCTGGCGACCGCGCTGTCGGCGGCGAAGGGCCGCCCGGTCGACGTGAAGGTCATCGTCGACCCCACGGTCCTCGGCGGCGTCGTGACGACGATCGGCGACGAAGTGATCGACGGGTCGGTCAAGCGCCGGCTCGAGCAGCTCCGCGCCAGCCTGCTGGCCGGCTAGCACCCGCACTGCCCCGCTCCACCGACTGACGACACGACGGAGACGACACCGTGACCGAGCTCTCGATCCGCCCCGAGGAGATCTCCGCCGCGCTGCGCAAGGTGGCGAGCGAGTTCTCGCCGAGCCTGCAGCGCGAGGAGGTCGGCCGCGTCCTCGAGGCCGGTGACGGCATCGCGCGCATCAGCGGGCTGCCGCAGTGCATGGCCAACGAGATCCTCGAGATCCAGACGGGGTCCGCCGGCGTGATCCAGGCGCTCGCGCTCAACCTCGAGGAGGACGAGGTCGGCGCGGTCGTCCTGGGCGACTCCGCCTCGATCGAGGAGGGCGCTGCGGTCACCCTGACCGGGCGCATCCTGTCGATCCCGGTCGGCGACGCGATGCTCGGCCGCGTCATCGACCCGCTCGGCAACCCGCTTGACGGCAAGGGCCCGATCGCCACGACCGAGACGCGTCGCCTCGAGGTCCAGGCCGCATCCGTGGTGGAGCGGCAGCCGGTCACCCAGCCGCTGCTCACCGGCGTCAAGGCGATCGACGCGATCACGCCGGTCGGCCGCGGCCAGCGCCAGCTGATCATCGGCGACCGCCAGACCGGCAAGACGGCGATCGCCCTCGACGCGATCATCAACCAGCGGCGCTTCTGGAAGACCGACAAGGAAGTGCGCTGCATCTACGTCGCCATCGGGCAGAAGGCGTCGACGGTCGCCGAGGTGGTCAACGCGCTCACCGAGGCCGGTGCGATGGAGTACACCGTCGTCGTCAGCGCCCCGGCGTCGTCGCCCGCGCCGTTCCAGTACCTCGCGCCGTACTCCGGCGCCGCCATCGGCGCGCAGTGGATGTACGACGGCAAGGCCGGCCTCATCGTGTACGACGACCTGTCCAAGCAGGCCGTGGCCTACCGCACGCTCTCGCTCCTGCTGCGCCGCCCGCCGGGCCGCGAGGCGTACCCGGGCGACGTCTTCTACCTGCACTCGCGGCTGCTCGAGCGCGCCGCGCGCCTGTCGGAGGACCTCGGCGGCGGCTCGCTGACCGCGCTGCCGCTGATCGAGACCCGAGGCGGTGACGTGTCGGCGTACATCCCGACCAACGTCATCTCGATCACCGACGGCCAGATCTTCCTCGAGACCGATCTCTTCTACCAGGGCGTCCGGCCGGCCATCAACGTCGGCATCTCGGTCTCCCGGGTCGGCGGAAACGCGCAGACCAAGGCGATGAAGAAGGTCGCCGGCACGCTGCGACTGGACCTCGCGCAGTTCCGCGAGCTCGAGGCGTTCGCCGCCTTCGGCTCCGACCTCGACAAGGCCTCGCAGCAGCAGCTCGACCGGGGGATCCGCCTCGTCGAGGTGCTCAAGCAGCCGCAGTACGACCCGGTCCGGCTCGCCGAGCAGGTCGCGATCATCTGGGCCGCGTCGAAGGGCTACTTGGACGGCATCCCGGTCAGCGACGTCAAGCGGTTCGAGAAGGCGCTGGTCGACCACATCCAGACCCGCGACGCCGCGCTGCTCGAGGCGCTGGACAACAACGCGCCGCTCGACGAGGTCGACTCGCGTCTGAAGACCGCCGCTGACGCGGTCCTGGCGCAGTTCACGTCGACGCTGACGGGGGACGACGTCCACGCCGCCAGCGCGGCCGAGCGCGCGGCGGAAGAGGCGGCGAGCGAGGGCACGATGCGCATGCGCCAGGTCTCCGACAAGCCGTCGGCGTAGGGGTCTGACCCGTGGCCGGCAAGCTTCGCGAGGTACGACGCCGCATCAAGTCGGTGAAGAGCACGCAGAAGATCACGCGCGCGATGGAGCTGATCGCGGCGTCGCGCATCGTCAAGGCGCAGGCGCGCAGCGAGGCGGCCCGCCCTTACGCCGAGGAGATCTCGCGCATCGTCGCCGACCTGATGGCAGCCGGCGGCGGCGGGGCGGAGCTGCTCACGGCGCGCGACACCGAGGCGACGGTCGGCGTGCTCGCGGTCACGGCCGACCGCGGCCTGGCCGGCGCGTACTCCACCAACGTCATCAAGCTGGTCGAGATCGAGCGGCGCGAGGCGGCGGCGGCCGGCAAGCAGGTCGAGCTCTACACCTACGGCCGCAAGGCGCTGTCGTACTTCCGCTACCGCCAGGTGCAGCCGGCCGGGCTGTGGACGGGTCACAGCGACACGCCGCCGTACACCGTCGCCAAGGAGATCGGCGAGACGCTGGTCGCCGACTACCTGTCCGGCAAGGTCGACCGGGTGGTCATCGCCTACACCGAGTACAAGTCGGTCGTGACGCAGCGGCCGAAGGTCGTCCAGCTCCTGCCGGTCGTCCCGCCGGAGCGGCCCGTCGACACCGAGGGCACGCTGTCCGCGGACATCGAGTTCGAGCCCGACGCCGAGTCGATCCTCGCGGCCCTGCTGCCTCGCTATGTCGAGAGCCGGGTCTTCGCCTCGCTGCTCGACGCCGCGGCGTCGGAGCACGCCGCTCGCCGGCGCGCGATGAAGGCGGCGACCGACAACGCCGACGAGCTCGTCAAGATCCTCACCCGCGACGCCAACCGGGCGCGCCAGGCCGAGATCACCACCGAGATCTCCGAGATCGTGGGCGGCGCCGAAGCGCTGGCCTCGAACGACGAATAGGGAAGCCGAGATGACTGAGACCCTCACCCCGCCCGCCGCGCCCGGTGCCGGCAGCCTGCCCAACGGCCGTGTCGTGCAGGTGATCGGCCCGGTCGTCGACGTGGAGTTCCCGGTGGGCGCGCTGCCGGAGATCAACTTCCGGCTGGACCTGATCCGCACGATCGAGGGCGAGACTCGCTCGATCGCGCTCGAGGTCGCGCAGCACATCGGCTCGGGCGTCGTCCGCGCGATCGCGCTCTCGCCGACCGACGGCGTACGCCGCGGGGCGGAGGTCACCAACACGGGCGCGCCGATCACGGTGCCGGTCGGCGCCGGGGTGCTCGGGCACGTCTACAACGTGCTCGGCGAGCCGCTCGACGCGCCCAAGGGCTCGATCGACGCGAGCGACCACTGGCCCATCCACCGGTCGGCGCCGCGGTTCGAGGACCTCGAGCCGAAGGCGGAGATCTTCGAGACCGGCATCAAGGTCATCGACCTGCTCGAGCCCTACGTCAAGGGCGGCAAGATCGGCATGTTCGGCGGGG
>DATLNF010000071.1:0-5734 GCA_035536955.1 Mycobacteriales bacterium
GTCGCGCTGGAAGGCGACCCGCGGGTCCTCCTGGCGGCCGCGCACGCGACGCGCATCGCGGGGGTCGCGTTCGGCGCCGTCTTCGCGCTCACCCTGCTCGCCACCGCACCCGGCGCGGTCGGCGCGCTGCTCCCCCACGGCACCGACGGACTGCCGCTCCAGCTCGTGCGGGTCGTCGTCGGCGCGGGTGTGCAGCTGCTGGCCGTGGCGGCGCTCACCGAGGTGTACGTGATGGGGCCCCGCGCCGACCTGCTCGTCGACACGCCGCGCGCACTCTAGGGCGCGCCGGCTCCGGATCCCGGCAGCGAGCGCAGCAGAGCGTCGACGAGGCCCTCCTGCAGCCAGCCCAGCCAGCCGTACACCTCGAGCGCGTGCCGGGACGCCTCGTCGACGTCGTCGTCGGGCGGGTCGTCGTACATCTGCTCCGTCACCCCCAGCCGGGTGCCCAGCGCCAGTCGGAGGTCGTTGAGGCCGGTCAGCCAGTCCTCTGCCGTCTCGGCGTCCAGCGTGAGCCGGCCCTTGGCGTCGCGGTCGGCGAGCGAGGTCGAGATCGCGCGCAGCGCCGCGCGCTTCCGGTCACGCAGGTCGTCCTGGATCAGCTCGCGCAGGTCGGCCGCCGCGGCCGGGTCGTCGGCGTACCCGTCCGGGAACAGCCGGCCGAGCACCTCGTCACCCTCGGTCGGGTCCAGGTCGAGCAGCGTCAGCAGGTCGGCGGCGAGGTCGCGCAGCAGGGCGGCCTCGAGGTCGTCGAGGCGGGTGTCGAACCCGTCGCGGGTACGGCGGAAGCGCCGGGCCACCCGGTCAGTCCTGCTGCAGCGTGGCCCACAGGCCGGCCGCGTGCAGGCGCGAGACGTCGAACTCCATCTGCTCGCGCGGCCCGGCCGAGACGACCGCCCGGCCCTTGTGGTGCACGTCGAGCATCAGCGATGTCGCCTTCTCGCGGGAGTAGCCGAAGAGCTTCTGGAAGATGTAGGTCACGTAGGACATCAGGTTGATCGGGTCGTTCCACACGATCGTGACCCACGGACGGTCCGGGTCCACGACGTCGTCCGGGTCGCTCTCGTGGACGCGCTCCGGCGCGATCGTCGGCGTGGTCATCGTCACAATCGTCGCATGCGGGAATACCCGCTCGACCCGCCGTGTAGGCACTGCATGTGACGAAGACCCCGGCGAAGGTGTGGGCGGCGCTCGTCGTCGTCTACGTCGTGTGGGGGTCGACGTACCTCGGCATCCGCTACGCGATCGCCGCCGACACCGGGGACGTCGGGCTGCCGCCGCTGCTCATGGGTGCCGTGCGGTTCGGGATCGCCGGGCTGGTCCTGCTCGCATGGGGCGTACGGCGGCCGCACCCGGACGGCGAGCCCGACCCGATCGGCTGGCGCCAGTGGCGCGCGGCCGCGCTCGTCGGCATCGCGCTGATCACCGGCGGCAACGGCCTCGTGATGCTCGGTGAGCAGCGGATCACCTCGGGGGTGGCGGCGGTGCTCGTCACGACGACCCCGCTGTGGCTCGCCCTGCTCGCGTTCATCCTCGGCCGCGAGCGCCTGCCCCGGGTGGGCGTCGTCGGGCTGGTCCTCGGGTTCCTCGGCGTCGCGATCCTGGCCGACCCCCGCGGCGCCGAGATCGACTCGACCGGCGCGGTCATGGTGCTCCTGGCGTCCGTGTCGTGGTCGGCGGGCTCCTACTACTCCCGGCACGCGCCGATGCCGCGCCGGCCGATCGTGATGACCGGCATGGAGATGCTCTGCGGCGCCGGGGCGATGGGCGTCATCAGCGTCGTGTCCGGCGACGCCTCCTCGCTGCGGCTCACCGAGGTGGACCTGCGCCCGTGGCTGGCCTTCGGCTACCTGCTGGTCTTCGGCTCGATGCTCGCGTTCACGGCGTACGTCTGGCTGCTGCGAAACGCCCGGCTGTCGCTCGTCGGGACCTACGCTTTCGTGAACCCGGTCGTGGCGGTGGGTCTGGGCGCGCTGCCACCCCTGCGCGAGCCCCTCGGCCCGCGCACGCTCGTGGCGAGCGCCGTGATCGTGGCCGGGGTCGCGCTGATCGTGCTGGGCAAGGGACGCGGCGAGAAGACGGTCGCGTCGGTCGGCCCGGGACCGAGTAGCGTGGACGCGAGCGACCAGGAAGGGAGCGATCATGGGCAGCAAGGACAAGGGCGGTCGGGAGACCAAGAAGCCCAAGAAGCCCGCCAAGTAAGGCACAGCGAAGGCGCACGATCGGGCTCCCGGTAGTCGCCTGGCGTCGGCGCACACCGGCCGCGCTCCACGGACAACGCCCGACCACGTGCCCCCGCACGCCGGAACAGGCTCCCGGTAGTCGCCTGGCGTCGGCGCACACCGGCCGCGCTCCACGGACAAGACCTGACCCTGCCCACTTCTGACACTGGTCCTTCAGCGGTGATCTTGCTGCCGCCATCCACAGGCTGAGCCGGTCCGCCGCGGCCGCGTCCTGGGCATCGTCAAGCACGAGCTGGGCGTAGACGCCCTGGTTGTGGATGGGGACACCAAGATCATCGTTTGAAGGGCCGCAGACCGGGCGCGATCGGGAGACAACGCCTGACCGCGTGCGCAGACCGGGCGCGACCGGCGGACGACTCCTGGCCACGTGCGTTCGCGAGTTCGCGCGCTATTCGGGGTCGTCGGGGTGCGCCCCGCGGCACTCCACTTCCTCACGCTCCCATTCGAGCTCGCGGCGCGCGGCGAGCACTTCGCCATCGCGCTGACTCGCCTCGAAGTCGAACGGCTTCTTGCCCCACGCGATGCGCTGGCCGAACGCGTCCACGGTGCGCACGGGTACGCCGTCGTACTCCCGCGGCATCACGCAGAAGTGCCAAGTCTGGGACGTGTACGGGATGAAATGGATGTTCGCTAGCGCCCACCACGACTCCGGGAGGCGGTCCACGAATGATCGTGGCAGCAAGCTGACCGGCATCTTCGTCGCCAGGGGGCGGCCTCTCGAGAACATGCTTCGAGTATCCAGTCGCGGTCGCAGTCGGCCACCGCTTTAGTTGGCGAGGACGTCGTAGGCGAGGCGGATCGCGAGGCCGCCGACCACGGTCAGGAACACCACGCGTACGAAGCGGCTGCCGCGGGTGATGGCCGTGTGCGCGCCGAGCCAGGCGCCGGCGACGTTGCACACCCCCATCGTCAGCCCGAGCCGGACCATCGGGGCGCCCTGCGCGAAGAACACGATGAGCGCGCCCGCATTCGTCGCGAGGTTGGTCATCCGCGCCTTCGCGGACGCCTGCAGGAACGAGTAGCCGAGCAGGCCGACCAGCGCGAACGTCAGGAAGCTCCCGGTGCCCGGGCCGAAGATGCCGTCGTAGAACCCGATTCCGAGCGCGGCGCCGACGGCTGCGGCGTAGTGGCGATGGCCGGACCAGCGCAGGTTCTGCTCGGCCCCCAGCGCCGGTCGGCGGACCGTGTAGATCGCGACCGCGACGAGCAGCACGAGCACGAGCGGCCGGAACACGGACTGGGGCAGCAGCGAGGCGCACGCCGCCCCCCCGGCCGACCCGATCACCGCCGCGACAACCATCGGCAGCGCGGTGCGCATGTCGGGTCGCACCCGGCGGTAGTACGTCGCCGTCGCAACGGCCGTGCCGCAGACGCTGGACAGCTTGTTGGTGCCGAGGATCGACGCCGGCGCCGCGCCCGGCAGCGCGAGCAGCAGCGCGGGCAGCTGGATCAGCCCCCCGCCGCCGGAGACCGCGTCGACCCACCCCGCGAGCGCCGCTGCGACGCAGAGAAGAACCGCGGTCGAGACTTCAGGCACTGGTCACCAGCTGCCGCCGCCGCCCCCGCCGCCGCCGCCTCCGGACGAGCCGCCGGAGAACCCGCTGCTGCCCGACGACGACGGCGTCGAGGCAACCGTGCCCGCGGTCATGACCGAGAACGATGACACCGAGTCGGCGAACCGGGAGGGGCTCCAGTCGCCGCTGCCGCCGTACCAGTACATGGCGTCGGCCGGCGGTGCGGTGCCCAGCTTCTCGAAGGCGCGCGCCCAGCGCTTCGTCTCGCCGAGCACCACCGCGTAGGGCAGGTAGCGCGCGAAGACGCCCGCGTCCTCCTCGAACTGCAGCTGTGCCTGCTCCGCGGTATGCAGGTAGCGGCGGAAGCCGAGCGCCTGTGCGAGTGCCGCGCTGCCGCGGCCAGTGCGGGCCGGCATCCGGCGGTGCACCGCGAGCAGGACGAGCCCGCACAGCACGATCGGCAGGCCGGCCAGCGCCAGGTGTGTCCGCTGCGCGAGCTGCTGGGTGACCAGCCCGCCGACGACGACCGTCGTGGCGCCGATAGCGAACCAGGTGCCGCGCTGCTTGTCCGGGTGCTTGGTGAACCACCGGCGAGCCATCACGTCGTCATAGAGCTGGGTCTGGATCACCCTGAGGTGCGTGTAGAACTCGTTCTTCAGGTCGGAGAGCTCGACGGTCGGGCCGCTCGCGAACAGCGCGTCGAGCAGTGTCTGCTCCCAGGTCGTCAGCGTGTCAGCAGGCGGCTCGAGCCGCGTCAGCGTCCAGTCCGGCGCCGAGAAGAACCACTTCTTCGGGATCTCGTCGATGCGCAGATGCCGGCGTACGGCGAGGTCCACGATCGTCGCGGTGACGTCGAGCGGGTCCGCGCGCTCGTCGATGAGCACGCCCATGATCGCGGGCCGCATGTCGTCGGGCGGCGTGAACTGGACCGCGCCCGCGGGGTCGGCGAAGAGCGGGCGGGACTCCTCGGTCCCGGTGACCCCGGACGGCGGGACGAGCCCCGGGACCTCCCCGACGAAGCGCCGGTCGCGGCCGGTGCGCCAGGCCAGCCGGGCGACGACCAGCAGCCCCGCCACCAGCACGATCAGCGCCAGCGCGATCGCAATCGGCGAGCGCGCGAACGCCCGGTCGAGGGAGAACCGCTCCGCCAGCACCGGGCCCGGACGATCGACGGCGCCCCGCGGGATCGCGACGACGAGGGCGAGCCCCGAGTACGGCGGAAGCGAGCCGTGCCGGAGCTCGGCGCGCTCGTCACTGCTGGCCGCCTCCCCGCACGGCAGGCTGCTGCCCTCCGGGCCGGCGAAGCAGGCGATGCGGCTGACCCCGGCCGGGCCCCGGAACAGCACCCTGGCGTCGTCGATCGGCACCTCCCACTCGGTGCCGATCGCATTCCAGTAGAGCTCGTCGTGGCCGGCGAACCGGTTGACCGACCCGTCGACGTCGTACGCGATGCGGTAGCTGTGCCGGCCGCTGATGGTCCGGTCCGGGTCGCCGATGCGGATGCGCTTCGAGCCGCCTTCGTCGGTGACGTCGACGTCGGTCGGCGTACCGGGCGACCCGGTGACCTCGAGGTTGTCGACCGGGTAGACGCGGTCGTACCGGTCGTCGTGGTGGAAGCGCACCGGGATGGTGCGGTAGATGCCGTGGCGTTCGTTCGGCCCGAAGTCGTAGTCGATCGTCTCGACGACGTGCAGGCGACCTGACCGCTCGAGCGTCAGGTGCACCGTGTACGCCGCGACCCGCTCGCCCGCCTGCGTCGCGTGGACCGCGGGCAACGCCGACCCGACGACGCAGGCCACGAGCGCGAGCACCACGAGCACCGCTCGCCGCATCCCCGCCATGACCACCCCCCGTCGCCGTCGGCATCCTCGCACCCGGGACCGGAATAACCCGCGCACTAGGATGTTGACTGGATATACCCTACGGGGGTACCCTAGATGCAGGAGGTGAGGCCGATGCCCGGCTACATCAGCGGCAAGG
>DATLNF010000072.1:0-4293 GCA_035536955.1 Mycobacteriales bacterium
GATCGGCCCTTCACCGGCGTAGTCGCCAGCCAGCGGCGCGAACAGCTTCACGTCGGCCCGGCTCAGCGAGAACCCGCGTCGGATGGGCCCGTACTCGATGTAGACGGCGCCGGCGAACTGCCCGCCGTGGTCGTTGCCGTACGCGCCGATCACCAGGTCCTCGACCCGGTCGCCGTCGAGGTCGCCGGTGGCGAGCTGCAGACCGGCCTGGTCACCCGGTGCCTCACCGGTCAGGGCGATAGACACCTGCTGGAGAGACGAGGTCTGAGCGATCGCCGGGCTGGTACCCCCGACGACAGCTGCCGCCATCGCGATCGCGGCGTAGCGACGTCGTGCGTCGAACGTCATGAGGCCCCCCGGCCCGACGACCGCTGCGCGCGGTCGGCTGCCTGCAGAGTACGCCCGGCGCTAGCGCTGCTTGGGACGCGGCATCTTTCCGCCCATGCCCGGGAGCGGGCCCTTCGGCAGCGGCATCGCCATGCCGCCGACCGCCTTGAGCCTCGCCTCGAGCTCGTTGACCGCGCGCGGCTTGATGTTCCGCGGCAGCTTCATCAGGTGGGTCTGCAGCCGCTCGATCGGCACCTGGCCCTGGCCCTCGCCGACCACGACGTCGTACAGCGGGGTGTCCCCGATGAGCCGTCGGGTACGGCGCAGCTCGGCCGTGAGCAGCTCGCGCGGCCGCATCCCGGCGCCCTCCGCCACCAGGACCACGCCCGGCCGGCCCACGACGCGGTGGACGAAGTCCTGCTGTCGCGTGATCCCGACCGCCGGCGTCACGTGCCAGTGCCCGCGCATCGAGCTCAGCACCGCGGCGGCCGCACCGGGCTGCCCCTCGATCCCGGCGAACGCCGCCGCACTCGCGCGCCGTCCGGTCACGATCAGCGCGGCCATGATGCCGAAGAGCACCCCGAAGATCGTGAACAGGATCGGGCTGCCGACCGCGAATCCGATACCGGCGACGACGGCCGTCGTCAACACGAACGCACCGGCGACGAGCGGCACGAACTTCTTGTCCGCCTTCGCGGTCGCCTTGATGGTCTGGCGGATCGCCGCCCGCTTGCTCGGACCCTTCGGCGCCCTGGTGCTCTTCCCGGCGCGCGTCGGCGTCGCCGTCTCCGGCTTGGTCTTAGGCATGCCGCACAGGATACGGCCCGCGTCGTCGCCCGAGATCCGTCGCTTCGATACGGCGGCGCGCCGGTGGTGCTACTCCGAGCTGCGCTTGCGCTGGGCGATGCGGGCCTGTGCCTCCTCGAGCGTCGGAGCGGTGCCGCCGAGGTGCGCCGGCTGCCACCAGCCGTCGTCCGGGGCTTCGGGCTTCTCAGGGTACGACGACTGCGCCTGGTCGAGCAGCAGGTCCATCCGCGCCTTGAGCTCGGCGGTGACTGCGACCGGGTCGTCGCCCGGGCCGGGGCGCAGCGGCTCGCCGAACATCACCGTGATCGGCACGTGCTTTCGCTTCAGCTCCTTCTTGCGGCCCTTCGTCAGCACGCGCTGCGAGCCCCAGACGATCGCCGGGATCAACGGGACCTGCGCGGCGATCGCCATCCGGGCCGCACCCGCCTTGAAGTCCTTCAGGCAGAACGACTGGCTGATCGTCGCCTCGGGGAACATCCCGACCAGCTCACCACGGCGCAGCGCGTCGACCGCGGCGGCGTACCCGCCGGCACCGGCGGAGCGGTCCACCGCGATGTGCCGCATGCCGCGCATCAGCGGCCCGGAGACCTTGTGGTCGAAGACCTCCTTCTTCGCGAGGAAGCGCACCAGCCGCTTGCCGCGCATCCGCGCGCCGTAGCCGATGAACGCGAAGTCGAGGTAGCCGACGTGGTTGCTGGCGATGACCGCACCGCCGGTCAGCGGGATGTGCTCCTCGCCCTCGACGGTGAAGCGCAGGTCGAGCGCACGGAAGACGGTCTTCGCGAAGACGACGACGGGGCGGTACACGAGCTCAGCCATGCAGCCCAGGTTACGTCACCGTAGGTTGCCGGCGAAACCAGGCTCCCGGTCAGCGCCGGCCACCAGCGCGGCCCAGCACGGGCCGAGCTGACTCACCCTCCCGGGTGGACAGCAGCCGCGTTGGTAGCCTCCGGCTCGCCGCCGACGCAGGGAGTGCCATGTCCGCGACCGCCGTACTGATCGCTCTGGCCATCGGGCTGGTCGCCGGGGTGCTCTCGGGGATCTTCGGCATCGGCGGCGGCGTGGTGATGGTGCCGGCGATGGTGTTCTTCCTCGGCTACAGCCAGAAGACCGCGACGGGCACGTCGCTGGGCGCGCTGATCCTCCCGGTCGCGGCGCTGTCGGTGATCCAGTACGCGAAGGCCGGCCACCTCGAGGTGCGCACGTCGCTCCTGCTGGCGGCGGGCATCTTCATCGGATCATTGGCCGGCGCGAAGGTTGCCCTCGGCACCGGCGACCAGACGCTGCGACGGCTCTTCGCCGTGCTCCTCGTCGCGACCGCCGTACGTCTCGTCGTGGCGTCGTGACCCGGCGGGTCTAGCCGCGCCAGGGCTGGGCACACCGACCTCGTGATCGCCGCCCTGCTCTCCCGTCGCCTCCGCAAGTGGGCGCTCGTCACCGTCGCGACGCCGGTCGCTCGCTACGCGCTCGACCAGGTCGCCGACGAGCTGGTACGGCGCCGCGGCGAGCAGGACCGCGCCGTGCGGACGCTGCGCCGAGCCAGCGGGGTCCTCGACGGCGTCAGCCGGCGAGGGCGGCGCGGGTCACGCTCTGCTCCGCCGCGCTGAGCAGGGGTCAGCCAGCTCGCGCCGCGATCGCCTGCTGGTAGAGCCGCCCCGCGCGGTACGACGACCGGACGAGCGGCCCGGACTGCACCCCGAGGAAGCCGATCTCCTCGGCGTACGCCGCCAGCTCGGCGAACTCCTCCGGCGTCACGAACCGGACGACGGGGTGGTGCCGGGGCGTCGGCCGCAGGTACTGCGTGATCGTCACCAGGTCGCAGCCGGCGTCGCGCAGGTCGCGCAGCGCCTGCCGGGTCTCCTCCGGGTTCTCACCCATGCCGAGGATGAGGTTGCTCTTGGTGACCAGGCCGGCAGCGCGGGCGCGGGTGATGACGTCGAGCGACGTCTCGTAGGTGAACGCGGGCCGGATCTCGCGGAACAGCCGCGGGACCGTCTCGACGTTGTGCGCGAGCACCTCGGGCCGGCTGTCGAAGACCTCGGCGAGCTGGTCGGCGCGCCCGGAGAAGTCGGGGATGAGCAGCTCGACGCCGCAGCCGGGCTGCAGCGCGTGGATCTGCCGGACGGTCTCGGCGTAGAGCCACGCGCCGCCGTCCGGCAGGTCGTCGCGAGCGACGCCGGTCACGGTCGCGTACCTCAGCTCCATCGTCCGCACCGACTCGGCCACCCGGCGCGGCTCGTCGCGGTCCAGTGCTGCGGGCTTGCCTGTGTCGATCTGGCAGAAGTCGCACCTGCGTGTGCACTGGTCGCCGCCGATGAGGAACGTCGCCTCGCGGTCCTCCCAGCACTCGTAGATGTTGGGGCAGCCGGCCTCCTGGCAGACCGTGTGCAGTCCCTCGCGCTCGACCAGGGACCTCATGGCGGCGTACTCCGGCCCGGTGCGCAGCCGCACCTTGAGCCACTCCGGCTTGCGCTCGATCGGGGTCTGCGCGTTGCGCACCTCGAGGCGCAGGAGCCGGCGACCCTCCGGCGCGGGCGCGCTAGACACCGGCGCCGACCAGGCCGAGGTCGGCCGGCGTGGCGTGCGCCATGTCGCGGCCGAGCACGTCGGCGAGGTGCCGCTCCACCGCGGGGAGGACGTCGTCCACCGACACCCGGCGGCCCAGCAGGACCGACAGCGACGTGACGCCCGCGTCGCGGATGCCGCACGGGACGATGACGTCGTACGCCGTGAGGTCCGGCTCGCAGTTGAGCGCGAACCCGTGCATCGTCACGCCGCGGGCGACGCGGATGCCGATGGCGCCGACCTTGGCCGCACCCCCGGCGACCCACACCCCGCTGCGGCCGTCCACGCGAGCGGCGGCCACGTCGAGCTCGGCGCAGGCGCGGATCAGCGCCTCCTCGACGTCCCGGACATAGGCGACGACGTCCACGATCGGCTCCAGGCCGACGATCGGGTAGCCGACCAGCTGCCCGGGGCCGTGCCAGGTGATCTTGCCGCCACGGTCGACGTCGACGACCGGCACCGTGCCGGTCGGCCGCTCGTCGTCGGCTGTTCGCTTCCCGGCGGTGTAGACCGACGGGTGCTCCAGCAGCAGGCAGGTGTCGCCGATCTCGCCGGCGACCCGCCGGGCATGGAGCCGCTGCTGCCATGACCACG
>DATLNF010000073.1:0-22805 GCA_035536955.1 Mycobacteriales bacterium
GCCGTACCAGCAGCGTCGAGACCGCCAGCACGAGCAGGACGCCCGACAGCACGCCGATCGTCATCATCGAGTCGGCGAACTCGTCGCCGCTCCCGCCGACGTACTCGCGCGAGTCGACCGCGGTCACCACGATCTCCTTGATCGACGCGATCATGCCGACCAGCAGGAACGGCTCGGCGACGAGCTTGCGCTCGCGAACGGTCGCGCGGATCGCCGACATCAGCTCGACGAGGACGAAGACCAGCAGCAGGCTGTCCAGCGTCAGCTTGACCGCCTCGAGCGCGTCGTCGCCGACGTGCGTGACGAGCCGGTACGCCGACTCGACGAGCAGCACACCGGCGGACGCGACCAGCACCACGGCGAGCAGTACGTAGACGACGTTCTCGGCGACGTCGAACCCGCGGTCGAGGACGCGTCGGCCGTCGTCTGCCTGCTCTGCTGCCTTCATGCGCCGGAACCTACCGTCAGGTCACGGCGCCGCGCCGTGCCGAGCGCGCGACAGGTGGGCCGGGAGAGGATCGAACTCTCGCGCTTCGGATTAAAAGTCCGCTGCTCTGCCAGCTGAGCTACCGGCCCTCGCCGCGATTGTGTCACCGCGTGGCGGACCTGCGGAGGACTAGAAGCAGCGTGGCTTCCGGCGCGCGGTGGGGTAGAAGCCCTTCGGAAGGTCCGCAGGCTGGTTCGGCTTGTCTTCGTCGCCCGCGGTCACGATGACGCCGGTCTGGTTCACGATCGCCGACGCCGCGGTCTTGCACGCGAGGCTCAGGAAGCGGATGACCGCCGGCGCGCTTCGCGTGTCGCGGTGCGCCGCCACGACGACCGCGCCGTCCTCAAGGCCGGCGGTGGGAGCGGGTTTGGTCGGGTCGAGCTCCTTCTTCGCGCGACGCGCAGTCCATCGCACGTCGAACCTCACGCCGGCGAACGTCGCGCGCAGCGACGCGCCCTCGGGCTGGAAGGAGACGTCGGCAGGCTCTACCGGTACGGCGTACCACGGGCCGAAGCAGCCGTCCTCGTTGCACTTCGCGAGGCGTACCCGCAGGCCGTCGTCCTTCCTCGCGTAGGACACGTCGTGCAGCCACATCTGCACCTCGAGCTGGTACAGCTCGCCGTCGGTCCCACGGACCCGCGCGGCGGCGTGGGCGATCTGGGACTCACCCGCGTAGACAGCGGCCTTGGCCGGCGGGATCAGCGGGACAAGCACTGCGGCCAGCGCGACGACGAGGAGACGGCGCATGCCTGCAGGCTTCGCCGGACGCGACCGCGGTCCTCCCGCGATTTGTGTCACCCGTCGAACCGACCGCTACACTTCGAGCGTTCCCTGACGGCTAGGCGCACGGTTCGTCCGGCTCTCCGGCCGTCCCCATCGTCTAGCGGCCTAGGACTCCGCCCTTTCAAGGCGGCAGCACGGGTTCGAATCCCGTTGGGGGCACGAGCACGGCAGCTCCACCGAGGTCCCGTAGTGCAGTTTGGAGTGCACGCCGCCCTGTCAAGGCGGAGGTCGCGGGTTCAAATCCCGTCGGGACCGCCAGCACGACGTACGCCGCTCCGCGCGCGTGCGCGTGCCGAGGGCAGGTAGCTCAGTTGGTACGAGCGCGCGCCTGAAAAGCGTGAGGTCGGCGGTTCGACCCCGCCCCTGCCCACCTCGCTCCCCGACTCCGCGGATCTGGCGGAGCCGGCTCCCGAGTTCGCCGCGGCAAACCCCGGACCTGACCACTTCGCCGGATCCGAGGTCGTGAGTTGCTGCGTCACCCTGGCCTACCGCCGGCCAAGACCTGGTCGTCGAGGCATGGGAACGGGCCCCGTCCCGACCGGCGAGGCGGTCGGGACGAGGCCCGTGGTGTGCGGGGGTGAGCTACTCGGCGCGCTGCTGCGGGATGCCCGCGAGCAGCTGGCGGACCTCGATCTCGCGGTAGCGACGGTGGCCGCCGAGGGTCCGGATCGAGGTCAGCTTCCCGGACTTGGCCCACCGCGTGACTGTCTTCGGATCGACCCGGAACATCGTCGCGACCTCCGCTGGGGTCAGTAGCGGGTCGGTGTCTGGTGTACGGGTGCTCATGACGGGATGTCCTTTCGCGGGAGAGCGTTCGCTCATCGGGAGTGATCGTCGCCCTTGCCCGCGATGTCCGAAATGGCCCGTCCGGGCCATTTCTCGGCGCAGGAGTGACTAGTCCGCCCCCAGCGCTGCGTGGCCGGACCCCGGCCGGTTCCTAGTTGGCGACCTCGACGGCGCGTACGACGCCCCAGCGGACGCTCGCCCGCTGGTAGGCCTCCATCGCGTCGTCGGGCTCGTCGGCGGCGAGGCTCGCGATCGCGTGGGCGATGTCCGCGGCCGACTCGTCCGCCTCGAGCTCGACCGGGTCGAACAGCCGCACCAGGCCGCCGTAGTCCAGCTCGAGCAGCGACCGCGGGTGGTAGTCCTCGAGCCAGCGGCCGAGCTCCTCGACCCCGTCCGCGACGCGCGCGTCCTCCAGCATGCGGCGCAGGATCGCCAGCGAGCGGGCGACCCGCCGCCGGGCGTTGGCCATCGTCGTCAGGTAGGTGAGCGCAGTGCCGTCGGCGGAGATCTGCCGGTCCTCGCCCTCGAACGGCACGAACCAGTGCAGCGGGACCTGCCAGGTCGCACTGACGGTGTAGGTCTTGAGGTCGGGATCGGCATCCCGCGCGCGCGCCAGCTCGCGCTCGGCGATCTCGGCCGCCGCGGACGGGATGAACGCGTCGGCGACCTCCGTCGGCAGGCCCGAACGGAAGTCGGTGATCGCCTGCCAGCTGCGCACCTGGAGCCGCCACGGGCAGAGGAAGCTCTGCCCGTCGACGCGGTGCACGAACGCGTGCTCCACCTGGGTGTCCGGCGGCACGCCGATCGCCGCGACCAGCGCGGCCCGGTGCTGGTCGGAGAGGCCGCGCACGCGGTCCGGCGCGCTGCCGGCCGCGAGGTAGACCTCCCAGCGGCGACGCTCGTCCGGCGGGAAGGCGGCGAGGGGCTCGTACACCCGGAGGTACGACGAGAAGCCGGTCACAGCGGCGATAGTGCCACGAGGGAGCGGCAGGTCCGGGGACGATCGCGGCGAACCTCAGAGGATTCGCGCCGGGATGAAGGACGTCGTCGTGCATCGGTTCAGGACCCGCGCCGTGCTCGTCGGCGCGGCGCTCTCCGCGACGTTCGCGGCCACGACCCACGCGCCGGCGCAGCCGTCGTCGGCGCCGACCTTCCGGACGTACGCGCACCCGTCGGACACCAAAGGGGCGTGGGAGCCGACGATCGGCGTCAACCGCGAGACCGGCGCGGTCATGTACCAGAGCGGGCTGAACACCTACCGGGTCACGGGCTTCGAATCAGGGTCGCCGGAGTGGACCACCGCGAACTCGGTGCTCACGTCGATCGAGAGCTTCGACCCGATCCTGACCACCGACTTCGAGACGGGTCGGACATTCGTCTCGCAGCTGACGCTCGCGTGCAGCCTCATGGCGTACACCGACACGGACGGCCGGACGTGGCAGGAGGTGCCGGACGGGTGCGGGGTCGGCTCGTTCTTCGACCACCAGAGCGTCGGGACCGGTGCGTTCGTCCGCGGCGGCCGGCTCCAGCCGGCGACGTCGTACCCCCGCGCCGTCTACTACTGCTCCCAGGCGACCGCCGCGACGAACTGCGCGACGAGCGTCGACGGCGGGCTGACGTTCCTGCCCGCGGTCAACGCATGGCACATCGCCAGCGGGTGCTCGACGATCCACGGCCACATCGCCAGCGCACCGGACGGCACGGTGTACGTGCCGCCGCGTCGGTGCGGCCAGGGCGTCGGCGTCGCGGTGTCGGAGAACAACGGGCTGAGCTGGGCGATCCGCACGGTGCCCGACAGCATCGCCGGGGCGGCGAAGGACCCGTCGATCGCGGCCGGCGCCGACGGCACCGCCTACCTCGCGTGGGGGCAGGGTGGGGACGAGCTCGACACGGTCCCGCACGTCGCGGTGACGCGCGACCGCGGCCGCACGTGGACCGAGCCGGTGGCGCTGGGCCGCGAGTACGGCATCCGCAACACCGCGTTCATCGCGACCGTGGCCGGCGACGGGAACCGCGCGGCCGTCGCGTTCCTCGGCACACCGACCGGCGGTCCGAACCAGACCCCGGCCTTCGCCGGCGTGTGGCGGCTCTACGTCTCCTTCACCTACGACCGCGGCGCGACCTGGCGGACGGTTCTCGCCACCCCGGGCAGCCCGGTGCAGGTCGGCAAGATCTGCACCGGCGGCATCGCGTGCAACGACGGCACGCGCAACCTGCTCGACTTCATGGGCGCCACGATCGACCCCCACGGGCGGGTTCTCGTCGGGTTCGCCGACGGCTGCCTGGAGTCGATGTGCGACTCGTCCGCGCGCTTCGCCGCGGCGACCATCGCCCGCCAGCACAGCGGACGCACGCTCTACCGTCTCAACGACTGACCGGGCGCTCGGCGCTCCGGGCGCGCCGATATCCTCGACGGATGGGCGTCTTCGCGGACAGCAGCGGGCACGAGCAGGTCGTGTTCTGCGAGGACCGGGCCTCGGGACTGCGCGCCATCATCGCCATCTACTCCACCGCGCTCGGCCCGGCGCTCGGCGGCACCCGCTTCTTCCCGTACCCGACGGAGGAGGACGCGCTGCACGACGTCCTCAACCTGTCGAGGGCGATGGCGTACAAGGCCGCATGCGCCGGGCTGGACCTCGGCGGCGGGAAGGCCGTCATCATCGGGGACCCCGCGACGGACAAGACCGAGTCGCTGCTCCGCGCGTACGGCCGCTTCGTGCAGTCGCTCAACGGCCGCTACTTCACGGCGGCCGACGTCGGGACCTACGTCCAGGACATGGACGTCATCGCACGGGAGTGCTCGTTCGTCACCGGACGCTCGCCCGAGGAGGGCGGCGCCGGCGACAGCGCGGTGCTCACGGCGTACGGCGTCTACCAGGGCATGCGGGCAGCGGCTGAGTACCTGTGGGGCTCGCCGTCACTCGGCGGGCGTCGGGTCGGCGTCGCCGGGGTCGGCAAGGTCGGCCACCACCTCGTCGGGCACCTGCTGGCCGAGGGCGCGTCGGTGATCGTCGCGGACGTCAGCGAGGCGGCCGTCGCGCGAGCCCGGGCCGACTTCCCCCCGATCGAGGTGGCGGCGGTCGACGAGCTCGCCGGCCTGGCCATGGACATCTACGCGCCGTGCGCGCTCGGCGGCGCGCTCGACGACGACACCGTCCCGGTGCTGCGGGCGGCGATCGTCTGCGGCGCGGCGAACAACCAGCTCGCCCACCCGGGCGTCGAGAAGGCGCTGGCCGAGCGGAACGTGCTCTACGCGCCGGACTACGTCGTCAACGCGGGCGGGGTGATCCAGGTCGAGGACGAGATCGGCGGGTACTCCGAGGCCCGGGCCCGGGCCAAGGCCGCGCGGATCTTCGACACGACCAAGGCGGTGTTCGCTCTCGCCGAGGCCGACGGGGTGCCGCCGGCCGTCGCCGCGGACCGGATCGCCGAGCGTCGGATGGCCGACGTGGGTCGGCTGCGCTCGGTCTACCTACGTCCCTAGCCGCGAGGGGCTGAACACTCGCGGCGGCGAACGCGGGCCGGGTGACCTACGATGCACCCCGACGTTTCACCGGGTTCCGGGGCCGAGCACGCCCCGTCGTCAAGGAGTCGAGCCATATGGGGCGCGGCCGGGCCAAAGCCAAGCAGACCAAGGTCGCCCGCGAGCTGAAGTACAGCACGACGGGGACCGACCTCGACCGGCTGCGCGCCGAGCTCGCGGCCGACTCGTCGCGCCCGCTGTCGGCCGCAGAGGCGGAGGCGCTCGCCGAGGACGACGCCCGCGAGGAGAACGACGACGACGAGGACGAGGACCAGGACGCCTGGCCGGCTTGATCCACGGCCGGCTCACGCCGGCGGCGGCACCTTCGAGGCTGGCACCCGGCCGTAGTCGGCGATCATGATCCGCGCGCCGTCCCAGGTCAGCCGGCGGTAGACGAAGAACCTCGGGTTGTCGCTGACCTGGTAGTCGTCGAGACGCTGCTCGCGGGCCACCACCCGCAGCTGCCGTGCGGGCGCGCGGTGGGCGCGCAGCACCAGCGGTCCGCCCTCCCGCCAGGTGAGGACGTCGTACGACGCGCCGTCACCCGCGAGGTTGGTCTGCACGACCATCGCGTCGACGCCGTGCCCGGTGAGCGGAGCGGCGCCGACCTTGAACCCGGTCCAGCCGCCGGCCGGGTCGCGCGCGACGAACCGCAGCTGGTAGCCGCCGGTCGACGACTCGAAGGTGTGCAGCCGGATGACGCGCCGGCGCTGGCCGTCGCCCTGGTCCTCGGTGCCCGCGATCCAGAGCACCGATCCGCCGGCAAGGCGCACCGAGTCACAGGAGACGTCGAGCATCCCGGGATAGGCGTCGAAGCACCCGTACTCCGGTTCGACCATGACCGGGGCGTCCGCGGACGTGGCGCGCAGGAAGGCGCCGGCGACGGACATCGGCGTCGGGCGCGGCGGCGCGCTGGGCGTGCGGGTCGGCGACGCGCTGGGCCGGGCTGACGCGGGTCGGGTGGCCGCGACCGTGCTCGCGACGGCCGACGGCCGGGCGATCGGCTCCTCGTCGTCGCCCGAGCAGCCGACCGCCATGAGGATCACGACCGCCGCCGCGCAGGCCCCACCGGTACGGCGCCCGCGGGCACCCGACGGCGGGAGCGGTCGATCCATCAGGCCGGGTGCTCCCCGGTCAGCCGCGCCCCGGTCTCGTCCCGCGCCCCCTCGACGACGACGCCGGCCGGCCACGCGAAGACGTGGTGCCGGTCGAGTACGGCGAGGGCGCGCTCGGCCTCGTCGGGCGCGACCACCGCGACCATGCCGATGCCCATGTTGAACGTGCGCTCCATCTCCTCGCGCGCGACCCGGCCCCGGCCCGCGACGAGGTGGAAGATCGGCGGTACCGCCCAGGTCGAGCGCTCGAGCTCGACGACGAGCCCGTCCGGGATCACCCGGGCGATGTTGGCGGCCAGACCGCCCCCGGTGATGTGCGCGAAGGCGTGGACGTCGACGTCGGCGATGAGCGCGAGGCAGTCCCGCGCGTAGATGCGGGTCGGCGTGAGCAGCGCCTCGCCGAGGGTCGTGCCGAGCTCGTCGACCTCGCGGTCGAGTCGCATGCGCGCGGCCCCGAGGAGCACGTGCCGCACCAGCGCGAAGCCGTTGCTGTGCAGGCCGCTCGAGCCCATCGCGATGACGATGTCCCCGGCGGACACCTTGTCGCTGCCGATCACCTTCTCGGCCTCGACCACCCCGACACCCGTGGCGGCGAGGTCGTACGCGTCGTCGTCCATGATCCCGGGGTGCTCCGCGGTCTCGCCGCCGATCAGCGCGCAGCCGGCCTGCCGGCATCCCTCGGCGATCCCGCCGACGATCTCCTCCATCCGCTCGGGGACGACTCGGCCACAGGCGACGTAGTCGAGCAGGAAGAGCGGCTCGGCACCGCAGACAACGAGGTCGTCGACGACCATCGCGACGAGGTCGATGCCAACGGTGTCGTGCTTGTCGAGCGCCTGCGCGATTGCGAGCTTGGTGCCGACGCCGTCCGTCGAGGACGCGAGCAGGGGCTGCTTGTACTTGGCGACGTCGAGCGCGAAGAGGCCGGCGAACCCGCCGAGCCCGCCGATCACCTCGGGGCGCGTGGCCCGCTCGACCTGAGCCTTCATGAGCTCGACCGCGCGCTCGCCGGCCTCGATGTCCACGCCGGCGGCGGCGTACGAGCTGCCCGGTCCCTCGACCTCGTCGCGGGGCGTCATCGGGGGGTCTCCGCGGCCGCCCGAGCGCAGCGAGCGGCGGCGGCGCGCGCGGTCACGGACGCTGCAGGGCGTCGGCCGCGCCGACTCCCTGCACGACCGGGACGTCGTCCCCCGACGGCCCGGCGCTGCCGAGCCGCTGCCCGCCGGAGTCAGCCAGCACACTGGCCCCGATCGACTCCAGCACGTGCTTGCCGATCTGCTCCTGCGCCGGCAGCCGGATCGGGTACTCCCCGTCGAAGCACGCCCGGCACAGGTTGGGCTTGGCGATCGTGGTCGCGGCGATGAGCCCGTCGAGGCTCACGTAGGCCAGCGAGTCGGCACCGATCGACTCGCGGATCTGCTCGACGTCGAGACCGTGCGCGATGAGCTCGGCGCGGGTGGCGAAGTCGATGCCGTAGAAGCAGGGCTCCTTCACCGGCGGCGACGAGATCCGCACGTGAACCTCGGTCGCGCCTGCTTCGCGCAGCATCCGCACGAGTGCGCGCTGCGTGTTCCCCCGCACGATGGAGTCGTCGACGACCACCAGCCGCTTGCCGCGCAGCACCTCGCGGACCGGGTTGAGCTTCAGCCGGATGCCGAGCTGGCGGATGGTCTGGCTCGGCTGGATGAACGTGCGGCCGACGTACCGGTTCTTGACCAGGCCCTCGCCGTAAGGGATTCCGCTCTCCTCGGCGTAGCCGATCGCGGCCGGACCGCCGGACTCGGGCACGGGGATCACCAGGTCGGCCTCGACCGGCGCCTCTCGGGCGAGCTGGCGACCGACCTCGACGCGGGTGGCGTGCACACCGCGACCGGCGATCTGCGTGTCCGGGCGGGCCAGGTAGACGTACTCGAACAGGCAGCCCTTGGGCTCGGGCGTCGCCCACTGCTGGCTGCGGATGCCGTCCTGGTCGATCGCGAGCAGCTCGCCGGGCTCGACCTCGCGGATGACCTGCGCGCCGACGATGTCCAGCGCTGCGGTCTCACTCGCCACGACCCAGCCACGCTCGAGCCGGCCGAGCACCAGCGGCCGGACGCCGTGGCGGTCGCGAGCGGCGTACAGCGTGTGCTCGTCCATGAAGGTCAGCGAGAAGGCGCCCTCGAGCATCGGCAGCACCTCGACCGCCGCTTCCTCGACGGAGAGGTCGGGCCGGTCGGCGAGCAGGCTGGTGATGAGATCGGAGTCGGTCGTCGCGCCCATCGCGTCGGCGCTGTCGGCGACGACGAGCCGCGCCAGCTCCATCGTGTTCGTGAGATTGCCGTTGTGGCCGAGGGCGATGCTGCCGCGCCCCTTCGTGTGGCGGAACGACGGCTGCGCGTTCTCCCAGGTGCAGCTGCCGGTAGTCGAGTAGCGCGTGTGCCCGATCGCGACGTGACCAGGCATCGCGCCGAGGATCGACTCGTCGAACACCTGCGCGACGAGGCCGAGCTCCTTGTAGAC
Organism: Mycobacteriales bacterium; assembly: GCA_035536955.1. Classification (GTDB taxonomy): domain Bacteria; phylum Actinomycetota; class Actinomycetes; order BP-191; family BP-191; genus DATLNF01. Next base: position 9,194 of record DATLNF010000073.1, read on the forward strand.
CGTGACGTTGGAGCCGTCCGACGTCGCGATGCCGGCGGCCTCCTGGCCGCGGTGCTGCAGCGCGTAGAGCCCGTAGTAGACGAGCTTCGCGACGTCCTCGCCCGGGGCCCAGACGCCGAAGACACCGCAGGCGTCCTTGGGGCCCTGCTCGTCGGGGATCTCTGGGGGGTCTGCGTGCTGCGGGCCGAAGCCGTCCGGCACGGGGGCTCCTCGTCGAAGACGGTGGGCGGGGAAGCCGTTACGACAGCAGTGTATCCGGGCAGCCGCGCCTGCCAGGCCCACCGCGCGACCCATCCCATTCGCGCCTTCACCCCAGGACACGCCCAGCGAGTGATCGACAACGCGGCGTGTCGTGACAGCTCGTGGGGTGAAGCGGTGGAAGGGCGGCGCGAGCGGCGGAGCCGCGGCGGGTCAGGTGAGGACCGGCAGGTACGGCGAGAGGTCGGCGTGCTCGCCGCTCGCCAGCACGAGGCCCGATCCGACCGAGTCCGACCACGACCGCCGGCCGGAGGCGAGCTCGACCCAGGCGTGCGGGTCACGGACCTCGACGACGGACCCCGGGGTGCCTCGAGTGTGCCGGGGGCCCTCGACGCACTGCACCGCGCAACCGGCCGGGCCGGGGATCCGAACCTCGACGGCCTGACCCGGCGCGCGCTCGACGAGGCGGTCGGCGAGCAGGCGGACGACCGTGCGGAGCGCTGTCGGCTCAGGGTCGACCGCCGTACCCGTCGCTGCCGCGAGGTCCAGCCCGTGCACCACGCCCTCCGTGCACCGCGTGACGAGGTACTCCGACAGCCGGATCGGCCCACGCTCCTCGATCAGCACCACGCGGTCCTCGGACTCCCGGCTGAGCGCCTCGACCGTGGCGTCCAGAGCGGACCGAAGCCCGGCGCGAAGCTCGGCAGGCGGTCGACCGGCCGCGCGCCGCTGCGCCAGGTCCGCGATCCGCGCCTGGTCCTCCGGCGCCCGGTCACCCCGGTAGGCGAGGCCACGCGGCGCGGTCGGCTGCGGCGACGGCTGGGACAGGCCGGCGAGGAGCAGCCGCAAGTTGCCCTCGAGGTGCGCGACGAGAGCGGCAACCCGCCACTCACCGAGGCGCGTCGGGAGGTCGAGGTCTGCGTCATCGAGCGCGTCGACGGCATCCGCGATGCGCGTGTACTGGACCGGTACGGCGAGCCGCAGTGCGTCGTACGGCCACTGCCTCGGCTTCGCCACTACCGGCCGATCCGCGCGGTCACAGCGTCTCCTGGACCTCGCGGACGACGCAGAACTCGTTGCCGCACGGGTCGCACACCACCGCCCACTCGAGCAGTGGATCGTCGTGCGGGAACAGTCCAGGCTCCTGGACGACACGACCCCCGAGCGCGACAACCTCGGCCACCGCGGCTGGGACATCGAGAACCGTGAGGTCGATGTGCGCGCGGTTCTTGGTCGCGGACTTGGGCTCGGGCACTCGCTGCAGCAGGACCGACACCTCGCCCTTGCGACCGAGGCGCGTGAACTGGTCGTGCCACGCGGAGAAGCGCGGGTCGAGCCCGAGCACCGCTCTCCAGAAGCGCTCGGCAACAGCGAGGTCGTCGACGTCGAGGACGAAGCTGCGGAATGACCCGATCGCCACAGCCGCTACCCGAACAACCGCGGCAGAGTGGACTCCCACGCGTCGCGCAGATCGTCGAGGGTCACGTCGAACGCGCCGCGAAGCACGAGGGCGTCACCGCCGACGACGCCCACGACGGTCGCCGGCACGCCGAGCTCGTCCGCGAGGCGAAGAACCTCCGCCGGGTCCGGCGTCGCGACGACGGCACGCGCCGCGGACTCGCTGAACAGCGTCACGAACAGGTCGACGCCGTCGGGTACGTCGAGGACCGCGCCGTGACCGCCGCGCAGGCACGACTCGACGAGCGCCTGGGCGAGCCCGCCCTCGGAAAGGTCGTGCGCCGCAGAGACCGCACCGGATCCGGCCGCGGCGATCAGGACCTCGCCGAGCGCCCGCTCGGCGGCGAAGTCGACCCGTGGCGGCAGGCCGCCCAGGTGGCGGTGCGCGACCCACGCCCACTCGGACCCGCCGAGCTCGTCGCGCGTCTCGCCCAGCAGCACGATCGTGTCGCCCGGCGTCGAGAACGCCAGCGGCGTACGGCACGAGACGTCGTCGATCAGGCCCAGTACGCCGACGACCGGCGTCGGGTTGATCGGGTCGTCGCCGGTCTGGTTGTAGAAGCTCACGTTGCCGCCGGTGATCGGCGTGCCCATCGCGGCGCACCCCTCGGCGAGCCCGCGAACCGCCTCGGCGAACTGCCACATCACCTCGGGGTTCTCCGGCGAGCCGAAGTTGAGGCAGTCGGTCGCGGCGATCGGGCGCGCCCCGACGGCGGCGACGTTGCGGCAGGCCTCGGCCAGCGCCAGCTGCGCGCCGGCGAACGGGTCGAGCCGCGTGAAGCGCCCGTTGCCGTCGAGGGCCAGCGCGACGCCCGCCGGCAGCCCGTCGTCGAGCCGGAGCACGCCGGCGTCCTCGGGGGCGGAGAGCACCGTGTTCCCGCGCACGTACCGGTCGTACTGGTCGGTCACCCACCGGCGCGAGCACAGGTTGGGTGAGGCGGCCAGCAGCAGCAGCGTCTCGCGGAGCTCGCTCGGTGACGACGGTCGAACCAGCCGCTCGGCTGTCGGGGCGTCTGCCTGCAGCGAGTCGAGATCGGCCGGTCGCACCATCGGGCGGTCGTAGACCGGACCGTCGTCGGCCAGCGTCGACGGCGGCACGTCGACGACGACGTCGCCGTGCCAGGTGACCACGAGCCGCCCGGTGTCGGTCACCTCCGCGATCGGCGTCGCGAGGGCCCCCCAGCGGCGGCACGTCCCGAGCACGTCGTCGAGATGCGCGGGCTCGACGATCGCGAGCATGCGCTCCTGCGACTCGCTCGCGAGGACTTCGGCCGCGGTCATCGACGGCTCGCGGAGCGGTACGGCGTCGAGCCGCGCGGCCATGCCGAGTCCGGCCTTGGCCGCGGTCTCGGACAGCGCGCAGGTGAGCCCCGCGCCGCCGAGGTCCTGGATGCCGACGACCAGCCCGCGGTCGAACAGCTCGAGGCAGCACTCGATGAGCACCTTCTCGGTGAACGGGTCGCCCACCTGGACCGCCGGCCGCTTCGTCGTCGAGGCGTCGTCGAACGTCGCGCTGGCGAGGACGGAGACGCCGCCGATCCCGTCCCGGCCGGTCTTCGCGCCGATCAGCACCACGACGTTGCCGACGCCCTTCGCGGCGGCGAGGTGCAGCCGTTCCACCGGCAGGACGCCGAGGCACAGCGCGTTGACCAGCGGGTTGCCGGCGTACGTCGGGTCGAACGTCACCTCCCCGCCGACGTTGGGCAGGCCGAGGCAGTTCCCGTAGCCGCCGACCCCCGCCACGACACCGTCGACGAGCCGCCTGGTGTCCGGCGCGTCCGCGTCGCCGAAGCGCAGCGCGTCCATGACCGCGACCGGGCGTGCGCCCATGGCGAGGATGTCGCGGACGATCCCGCCGACGCCCGTCGCCGCGCCCTGGTAGGGCTCCACGAAGCTGGGGTGGTTGTGGCTCTCCACCTTGAACGTGACCGCCAGGCCGTTCCCGACGTCGACGACCCCGGCGTTCTCGCCGATCCCGGCGAGGATCCGCGGGCTCTCCTGCGACCCGGCGAAGCGGCGCAGGTGCACCTTCGAGCTCTTGTAGGAGCAGTGCTCGCTCCACATGATCGAGTACATGGCGAGCTCTTCGTCGCTGGGACGACGGCCCAGGGTGTCGACGATGCGGGCGTACTCGTCGTCCTTGAGCCCGAGCTCGGCGTACGGCTGGTCGGCCGCCTCCGCCGTCATCCCGCGACGCTCGCGACGCCCTCGACGAGCCCGGTGAACACCCGCAGCCCGTCGGTGCCCGGCCCGGTCAGCGCCTCGATGGCGTGCTCGGGGTGGGGCATCATCCCGACCACGTTGCCCTCCGCGTTCGTGACGCCGGCGATGTCGCGCAGCGAGCCGTTGGGATTGCCGCCAAGGTAACGAGCCACCACGCGGCCCTCCGCCTCGAGCATGTCCAGCGTGCGGTCGTCGGCGTAGTAACGCCCCTCACCGTTCTTGAGGACGACGGTGATCTCCTCGCCCTCGTCGAAGCCGGAGGTCCAGGCGGTCTTCGCGGTCTCGATCCGCAGCCGCTGCTCATGGCAGGTGAACCGGCGCCGGCCGTTGCGGAGCAGGGCGCCCGGCAGCAGGTGCGACTCGCAGAGGATCTGGAAGCCGTTGCAGATCCCGAGCACCGGGCCGCCGTCGCGTGCGAACCCGATGACCGACTCCATCACCGGCGAGAATCGCGCGATCGCCCCGCAGCGCAGGTGGTCGCCGTAGGAGAAGCCGCCCGGCAGCACGACGGCGTCGACCCCATGCAGGCTCGGATCCGCGTGCCACAGCGACACCGCGACGGCACCCGCCAGGCGCGCCCCGCGGAGGGCGTCGACGTCGTCCAGCGAGCCCGGGACGGTCACGACGCCGACGCGCGGAGGCATGCAGCGGCTCCCTCTGGATGGCACGGGTGAGGCCGCCAGGATATCCCGGCCGGGCGCCGAACCCTTTACGCCGGAGGCCTCAGGAGCGCACAATCCAGACATCGCCCCGCCGGTTCTCCCTCCCCAGGCCAGGAGAGCCCCATGACCCGTCGTCTCCTCCCGACCGCCGCACTCGCGGCAGCGGCACTGCTGACGGTCGACTCGTCCGCGGCGGCCCCCGCGACCCTTGACGGACAGAAGGTCACGTCCCACTCCTACGTCGGGCAGCTGACCGGCCCCACCGTGTACGACGGCCTGCTCGTCGAGGAGCCGCCGGAGGGAGCGCAGCCGAAGCCGCAGTGGTGCAAGGTCAGCACCTGCGACCAGACCGCGCTGGTCCTGCGCCTGCCGGAGGGACGCCAGTCCGGGCGCCTCGTCATCGAGCTGGCGCACGACCCGACCGCCAAGATGCACCTCGGCGTCTACGACAGCAAGTGGGTCGAGGTTCCTCCGCAGGACTACTTCGGGATGGGCGACCGCCTGGTGGCCGCCCAGCTGCCCGCCGGTCGCTACACCGTCGTCGTGTACGACGACGCCGGGCAGGGCGGGTTCCGGGCGACGATCAGCTGGAAGGCCAACCGGCCGCACCGCTCGTCGTCCCCCGGCGCCTAGCGGTAGCCGACCGCCCGGAGCTCCTCGATCGCGGCGGCCCGGCCGCGCCGGACGATCGCGCGCGCGTCGGAGCAGCTGCGGGAGACGGTCCGGCTGGTCCTGATCCGCAGGTCGTTGCACACCTCGTCCTCGACCAGGCGGGCGGCGAACTCGTCCGCCGCGGTGACGTCGCCGCCGCCGGCGTGCCAGAGCTCGTGCGCCAGCAGGGGGAGCAGGAAGCCCTTGAAAGACCCGGCGAACCGGTTGTTCAGGACGACCCGGGGCGGGTCCGAGGCCAGCGTCGTGGAGTCCTCCCCCGTCTTCGCGAAGACCCCGAAGCTGATGACAGTGCCGCGCCGCGCCGCCTCGACGACGCGATCGGCGAGCTCAGGCTCGTAGGAGCCGAGTCGCTCGCACAGGCCCTCGGTGATCGCCTCGACCAGCGTCGGACGGACCTGGTCGTCGGCCGCGACCTGCAGACCGGTGACGACGCCGCAGCGCACCGGAACGGGCGACTCCTGGGACGCGCGCACGGTGCCGACCGCGTGTGACTGCTGCCCGGCCGCGGGGGCCGACCGTCGTTCGAACAGCGGCTGCGTCTCCTCGTCGAGGATGCGCCGCACGGCGAGAGTGGCGAGGACGGCGAACGCGACCAGCGCGAGCGCGACGCCGACGAGGAGCCAGCGCGGAAGTCGGGGCCACGGCCGGCGAGCAGTCGGGCGCGCTCCCTCGCCGACGCGTCTCGGGTCGGGCAGCGAGGTCACGCGGCGGGTGTGTGGCTCACTCGTCGACCTTCACGACGTAGTCCTCGATCACGGGGTTGGCGAGCAGCGTCTCCGCCATCCCGCGCACCGCCGCCAGCTGCTCGTCGTCGAGCCCGCCGGCGAGCTCGATCTCGAAGTGCTTGCCGACCCGGACGCTCTGCACGCCGCTGAAGCCGAGGCTCGGCAGCGCGTTGGCCACCGCCTGGCCCTGCGGGTCGAGGATCTCCGGCTTGAGGGTGACGTCGACGACGACCCGGACCACTACGCGCCTCTGAGGTAGGAGTCGAAGGACGACCCGGTGAGCCGCTCGTAGGCCTCGACGTACTTCGCGCGCGTCCGCTCGACCACGTCGGCGGGCAGCTCGGGCGCGGGTGGCTGCTTGTTCCAGCCGGACTCGGTCAGCCAGTCGCGGACGTACTGCTTGTCGTACGACGGCTGCGCGCGGCCCGGCTGGTACTCGTCAGCCGGCCAGAAGCGGCTCGAGTCGGGGGTCAGCACCTCGTCGCCGAGCGTCAGGACGCCCGACTCGTCGTGGCCTAGCTCGACCTTGGTGTCGGCGAGCAGGATGCCGGCCTTGGCGGCGAGCTGCGAGCCGCGGGTGTAGACCTCGAGCGTGGTCCGGCGCAGCTCCTCGGCGAGGTCGGCGCCGACTTTCGCGACGACCTCGTCGTACGTCATCGGCATGTCGTGCTCGCCGACCGGGGCCTTCGTGGTCGGCGTGAAGATCGGCTCCGGCAGCTCGCTGCCGTCGACGAGACCCTCCGGCAGCGCGACACCGCACACCGACTGCGTCTTCTTGTAGTCGCTGAGGCCGGACCCGGTCAGGTAGCCGCGGGCCACGCACTCGACCTCGACCATCTTCAGCCGCTTGCACAGCATCGAGCGGCCGCGAAGCAGCTCGGCGTGCTCGTTGAGTGGTGCGGGGTAGTCGGCCGGGTCGGCGCTGACGACGTGGTGCGGCACCACCTCGGCGAGCTGCTCGAACCACCACAGCGACAGGCCGGTGAGCACCGCGCCCTTGTCCGGGATCGGCGTCGGCAGGATCACGTCGTACGCCGAGATGCGGTCGCTGGCGACCAGTAGCAGCTGGTCGTCGCCGACGGCGTACAGGTCACGCACCTTGCCGCTGTGCAACGGCTGCAGGCCGGGGATCATGCGAGCGCCTCCAGGCGGTCGAAGACAGGACCGAGTCGCTCGACGTAGCGCTCGGGACGGCAGATCTCGTCGAGGCGGGCGTCGGTCAGGACGTCGGCCTCGGGATGCTTGCGCAGCGTCTCGCGGAACGGGACGCCGCTCGACCAGGTCTCCATCGCCGCGGCCTGGCTGACGGCGTAGGCGTCCTCGCGGGAGAGCCCCGCCTCGACCAGCTCGAGCAGCACGGCGCTGGTGTAGATGAGGCCGTGGGTGCTCTCCAGGTTGGCGCGCATGCGCTCGGCGTCGACCGTGAGCCCGGTCACCAGCCGGGTGGTCAGGTGCAGCAGGTAGTCGGTGCCGATCGCCGCGTCGGGGAGCGCGACACGCTCGACCGAGCTGTGCGAGATGTCCCGCTCGTGCCACAGCGGGATGCCCTCGAGCACCGGCACGACCTGAGCGCGCACCACCCGCGCGAGACCGCAGATCCGCTCGCAGAGGATCGGGTTGCGCTTGTGCGGCATCGCGCTCGAGCCCTTCTGGCCCTTTCCGAACGGCTCCTCGAGCTCCCGGACCTCGGTCCGCTGCCCGTGCCTGGCCTCGAGCGCGATCGCGTCGCAGACCGTGGCGACGATGGCGAGCGCGGAGACCCACTCGCTGATCCCGTCGCGGACGACGACCTGAGTCGCCGCATCAGCCGGGGCGAGCCCGAGCTCGCGCGCGACGTGCTGCTCTATCGCCCCGTCGATGTTGGAGTAGGTGCCGACCGGGCCGGAGAGCTTGGCGACCGCCACGGCCTCCCGGGCACGACGAACCCGGTCGCGCGAGCGGGCCATGGCGAACGCGAAGTTGGCGATGGTGTGGCCGAACACGTCGGGCTCGGCATGCACCCCGTGCGTCCGGCCGACCTTGACGGTGGCGCGGTGCCGCAGGCCCAGGTCGCGAAGAGCGGCGACGAGCGCGTCGAGCTTGCTCAGCAGGATGTCGCTCGCCTCGATGAGCTGAACCGCGAGAGCGGTGTCGAGCAGGTCGCTGCTGGTCATGCCGAAGTGGACGTACGCCGCCGCCTCACGCGGCTCGGTGTTGTCCGCCCACGCCGTCAGGAACGCGATGACGTCGTGCTGCGTCACCTGCTCGATCGCGTCGACGGCCTCGGGCGTCGGTGCGGGCGCACGTCGTACCGGCTCGACGCAGTCCGCCGGCACAGCACCGGCCGCGGCGTGCGCTTCGAGGACGAGCGTCTCGACCCGGCACCACAGCTCGTACTTGTGCGCCTCGGACCAGACCCGGCCCATGTCCGGCAGCGTGTAGCGACCGATCATCGAGCGATCACCGGGCGCCGGCAGCCTGCTCGAAGTCGTCCTTGAACTTCCACAGCTTCGCGCGCAGGTCCGGATCGCCGCCCGCCAGGATCTGCACCGCGAGGACCGCGGCGTTCTTGGCGTTGTCGAGGCCCACGCAGGCGACCGGGACGCCGGGCGGCATCTGGCTGATCGCGAGGAGCGCGTCGAGCCCGTCGAGCGCGCCGCCCTTGATCGGCACGCCGATGACCGGCAGCGTCGTGTGCGCGGCCACGACGCCGGGCAGCGCCGCGCTCATGCCCGCGCCGGTGATGACGACCTCGATGCCGCGGGGCTCGAGCTCGCTCATCCAGTCCAGCAGGCGGCGCGGGGCGCGGTGCGCCGAGATCGAGATCTCGTCGTACGGCACGCCGAACCGCTCGAGCATCGCGCCGGCCTGCCCCATCACGTCGGCGTCGCTGGGCGACCCGTAGATGATCGCCACTTTGCTGTCGTCGGCCACGGGGCTCCCTCAGGGCTCGCTGGGGCGGGTTCGTGTCCATTCTTCCGCAGGCCCCGGACACTCGCCTAATGCAGTCGCTCCACCCCCGAACTTGGGGCACCCCCGAGCACGGTCGTGTCTCGCTTCAGGACAAAGTTGGGGGCGTGGGTACGGCGACGCGGCCCTCGGCGGCGGCCTCGGCGATGTCCCGGCGCCACTGCGCGCCCGGGTAGTGGATGCGCGAGACGGCCTCGTACGCCGCCTGTCGCGCCGCCGAGAGGTCGCCGGCCGTGGCCGTGACGGCCAGCACGCGCCCGCCGTCCGTCATGACCCGGCCGTCCTGCAGTCGGGTCCCCGCGTGGATCACGTCGACGCCGGGGACCGACTCGGCGGCGGCGAGCCCGTCGATGGACTGCCCGGTCTGCGGCCGGCCGGGGTAGCCCCCCGCGGCCATCACGACGGTGACTGCCGCGTCCGGCGACCAGTCGAGGGTCGTCCCGGCGAGACCACCGGTCGCCGCGGCGTGCAGCAGCGCGCCCAGGGGGGTGCGCAGCAACGGCAGGAGCACCTGGGTCTCCGGGTCGCCGAACCGGGCGTTGAACTCGATCACCTTCGGGCCGGTGGGGGTCAGCGCCAGCCCGGCGTAGAGCAGCCCGGTGAACGGCGTACCGCGCCGAGCCATCTCGGCGACGGTCGGCTCGAGGACGTCGCGCGCGACGGTCGTGACGAGGTCCTCCGGCGCCCACAGCAGCGGGGAGTAGGCCCCCATGCCGCCGGTGTTGGGGCCCGTGTCGCCGTCGCCGATCCGCTTGAAGTCCTGCGCCGGCTGCATCGGCAGCACCGCCGTGCCGTCGCAGATCGCGAACAGGCTGATCTCGGGACCGGCGAGGTGCTCCTCGACGACCACCCGGCCACCCGGCTTGTCGAGGCAGGCGCGAGCGTGGCTCACCGCTTTCGCCCGGTCGGCGGTGACGGCGACGCCCTTGCCGCCGGCGAGCCCGTCGTCCTTGACGACGTACGGCGGGCCGGCCGCGTCGAGGGCGACGGCGACCTCGTCGTCGCTGCCGCAGACCCAGTGCCCGGCGGTCGGCACGCCGGCCGCGACCATCACGTCCTTGGCGAAGGCCTTCGACCCCTCGAGCTGCGCCGCCGCCGCCGACGGGCCGAACACGGCCCGGCCACGCTCCCGTACGGCGTCGGCCACCCCTGCGACCAGCGGGGCCTCCGGCCCGACGACGACGAGGTCGGCGTCGACCGCGTCGGCCAGGTCGGCGACGGCACGGGGGTCGGTCGCCTCCAGGGTGCGGGGCTCGGCGATCCGCAGCGTCCCGGCGTTGCCCGGGGCGCAGATGATGCTGCGCACCTGCGGATCGCGGGCCAGCGCCAGGCACAGCGCGTGCTCGCGCCCACCGCCGCCGACGACCAGGACCTTCACGGGCGGCGACTCTACCGACGCGCCCCCTCCCCAACGCGTGATCTTGCTGCCGTCATCCACCGGGCGACCGCGGTGGCTGTGGATCCGCACAGCAAGATCAGCAGTTGAGGTGCGGCGACCACCCGGCTGCGCCCGCCTACGGCTCGATCCGGCCGATCCGTATCCCCGGGTTGTGGAACTCGGTGAACCACACCGCGCCGTCGGGGGCTACCGCCACGAACCACGGCGTCTCTGGGACCGAGCACTCGGTCACGGTCGGGGCCTCGCCGCGTCGCCCCGGGCGCAGCCGCGCGATCGCGTTGGTGCCCATCTCGGCGATCCACAGGTCGCCGTCAGGCCCGATCGCCAGGTCCGTGGGCATCGACCACGGCGACGGCAGGTCGTACTCGACCATCCTCTCGGGCGTGGCGGGGTCGACCCGGGCGACCTTGCCGGCGCGGCCCTCGGCGAACCACAGGCTGCCGTCCCGCGCCACGGTGAGCCCCGTCGGCGCGGAGTTGGGCGTCGGCACCGGGAACTGCTCGATGAGGGGCGCCTCGCCGCGGGTCAGGGTGATCCGCCCGATCCGGTTGCCGGTGATCTCGGTGAACCACAGGCGGCCGTCGCGCGCCCGGACGAGCTTGTGCGCCATGCCTCCTTGCGTCGGCAGCGGGAAGACGTCGATCGGGTACGGCGCCCGTGGCGAGATGCGGCCGATCTCGCCGCGCCACAGGGTGAACCACAGGTTCCCGTCCGGCCCCAGCACGATCGAGTCGGGCTGGGTGGATCCCGGCGGCAGCGGGATCTCGGTGATCGCGTGCGGCGGCCGTGGCGAGATGCGGCCGATCTTGTTGCCGATGATCTCGGTGAACCAGTAGTGGCCGTCCGGCCCGGCGGTGATGTCGTTGGTCACCCCGGCCGGGGTCGGTATGGCGAACTTGGTGATCGTGTACGGCGGCCGGGCGAGCACCCGCGCGATGCTGGCGCCCTCGCCGAACCACATGTTGCCGTCGGGCATGCGCTGGATGAGGCCTTGCGCGACCGGGTGCGCGGCAGTGTCCGTCGTTCCGGGGAAGAACTCGACGTCGCACGGCGGCATGGCGTGGGCTGCCGGCGCCGTGACCAGCGCGGAGGCGACCAGCAGGGCTGCGGCGGCCGAGCGCGCGTGCTTGGTGCTCACTTCGTGCCGCGGGGGCAGGTGATCGAGCCGGTGTAGGTGCCCTTGTTCGCGAACTGCAGCGTGGCGCGCGCCTCCCCGGTGCCTGAGCCGGTTGCGCCGGCGAAGTCGCCCGTACCCGACCCGGGCAGGATCCGCCACTTGATCGAGAACGGAACGGTGCGCGTCACCGGGTCGAAGGCGTTGAAGTCGCCGACGAGCTCGTACTGGTGCCAGACGAAGCTGCCGGTGCCGCAGCCCTTGAGCGACCCGGTGTGGCGATCCCAGGACTCGCCGTTGGCTATGCGTGTCACGGGATCGACGTGGAAGTACCCGAAGTAGTCGATGAACGTGGTCAGGTCACCCGTGATCGTCGTGTGACCGTCGAACTTGAAGTCACACGCGCCGGTCCGCTCCAACCCGCACTGGTGGATGCCGTACGGCAGCGAGCCCTCGTCGTCGAACGGCACCGTGAAGTGGACCGTGCGCGGCTTCGTCCTCGCCTCCGCGAGCGGCGGAGCGACGAGGGAGCCGAGAGCGAGTGCTGCGACCAGGAGCCGGACCTCTCCCATGAGGCACCTGCGGAGTCGGGACCTCATCGCGACGCCACCGCCTTGCCGCGGGGGCAGGTGATCGAGCCGGTGTAGGAGCCCTTGTTCGCGAACTGCAGCGTGGCCTGACCCTCGGCCGTCCCCTCGCCGGTCGCGTCGGTGAAGTCACCGGAGCCGGATCCGGGGAGGATCGTCCACTCGATGTCGAGGCGGTAGGTCCCCTTGACCGGGTCGTAGGTGTTGAAGTCGCCCACGATGCGCTGCTGCATCACGAAGCTACCGGAGCCACAGCCCTTAACCGACCCGGTGTGGCGGTCCCAGGACTCGCCGTAGAACTTCCGGGTCATCGGGTCGCCGTGGCCGTGGCCGAAGTAGTCGGCGAACGTGACCCACCCGTCCCCGCGCAGCGTCGTGTGGCCGTCGAACTTCACGTCGCAGACGCCCATTCGCTCGACGCCGCACTGATGGATGCCGTAGGGCATGGAGCCCTCGTCGTCGAACGGCACGGTGAACCGCACGGTCTGCGGTCGAGTCTTGGCTTCAGCCATCGGCGGAACGGCGAGCGTGCCGAGCGCGATAGCAGCGACGAGCAGTCGGACCTTGCGCATGTGGAGCCCCCCGAGGCGGTGGCACGTCGCCCGTGCCGTCAAGGAGTCATCGCTGCGGCACTGCGCATTCCGTCGGTCTGCCGTCGACGACTTCAGAGCGCGTAGATGCGGAACTGCGCCTCGGCGCCGCGCGTGAAGGTCAGCCGTTGCGCCGGCTCGTCGTCGGCGTCGAGCAGGAAGACATCGCTCCCGCCGTCGACCGACATGATGCAGGCGAGCCGTCCGTCGGGCGCCCAGCTCGGCTGCTGGCAGCCGACCACCAGCCGCTCCTGCGTCCCGTCCCGGCGCACCACCGCGGTGGCCGCCGCCTCAGCCGACTGGTAGGCGATCCACTCGCCGTCGGGCGAGAACCTCGGCGCGTACCCGAGCACGCTGCCGACCCGACGGGACTGGGGCTCGCCACCCGAGACCTCGACGACTCTGATCTCTCGGTCGGCGCAGTTCATCGCCTCGCACGCCTGGCGCGGCTCCGGGCCCGCCGACCCCGAGTAGGCGATCTCCGCACGTCGGGGCGACCACTCTGGCGAGTCCCCGTAACCCACTGCGCTGACGAGACCCGAGCGAGTGTCGTAGACGACGATCTCGTCGCAGTTCTCGGCCGCGGTGCAGGTCGAGTTCGCCGTACCGCGCATGAACGCCATCCGCGTGCCGTCCCCGGAGAACGTCGGCCAGCGGTACTCGCACACGGAATAGACCGCGCACTTGGCCAGCGGGATCTCGCGAGGGTTGCTTCCGTCCGCACCGGCGATCCAGATCGAGCGGACGGACGCGGTCTCCTGGCCCTTCGTCCACGCGACCCGCCGCCGGTCCGGGGAGAGGACCGGCTGCGCGTTGTAGCTGCCTCCGCCGACGACCATCCGCTCGGTGCCCGCGTTGCCGGCCACGGCGGTGTAGATCCCGGAGAAACCGCCGACCGACGAGCCGTACCACACCAGCCATGGCCGGGGGCTGGGGCTGCGGGCGCCGGGGACCGCCCCGGGGCGCGCCGCCGCCGCAGCGCCGGCCGTGTTCCGCTCGGGCCCGGGCGACGGCGAGGGGGCGCCGGGTGCGCGG
>DATLNF010000074.1:0-2787 GCA_035536955.1 Mycobacteriales bacterium
ATCGACCCGAAGCCGGTGCAGCAGCCACGCCCCCGGGTCGTCCTCGGCGGGTCGGCACCGCGCGCACTCGAGCGCGCCGGCCGTCTCGCCGACGGCTGGGTCGCCGGCAGCGTCATGGACTTCGCGACGATCGCCGGCGCGGTGACCGCGGTGCGCGCCGCGGCGGAGGCGGCCGGCCGCGATGCGACGACGTTCGACTTCGTCGTCCGCGGCGTCGTGCGGGTCCGCGAGGCGGCGCTGCCCGACCGGCGGCTGCTCGAGGGGACGTACGACGACATCGCCGCCGACCTCGCGAGGCTGGCCGACGCGGGCGTGACCGAGACGTTCCTCGACCTGAACTTCGACGAGGAGGTCGGCCGGCCCGACGCCGACGCCGGAGCCGCGCGGGAGCGGGCGGACGCGCTGCTCGAGCGGTTCGCGCCAGCGGGCTGACCGATGCTGCTCGCGGATCTGGCGCGGACCTCCGCGGAGGTGGCTGCGACGTCGTCCCGCACCGCGAAGACAGCGCTGCTCGCCGACGCGCTGCGCGCCGCGTCGTACGACGAGGTGCCGATCGTCGTCGCGTACCTGTCCGGGGAGCTGCGGCAGCGGCGTACCGGCGTCGGCTACCGCTCCCTGCAGGACCTCCCTGCTCCTGCGGACGACGCGACGCTCACCGTCGCCGAGGTGGACGCGGTGTTCGAGCGGATCGCCAGGTGCGCGGGGCCGGGCTCGCAAGGCGAGCGAGCCAGGCTGCTGGCCGAGCTCCTCGGTCGCGCCACGGCGGACGAGCAGCGGCTCCTCGTCGGGCTGGTCGGCGGCGAGCTGCGCCAGGGCGCGCTCGAGAGCCTGGTCGCGGACGCGGCGGCGAAGGCGGCCGGCGTGCCCGTCGCGGGGGTGCGCCAGGCGGCGATGCGCTGCGGGGCGCTCGCGCCGGTCGCGGCGGCCGTGCTACAGCACGGCGGGTCGGTGCTCGCGACCTTCCGGCTGGAGGTCGGCCGCGCCGTGCAGCCGATGCTCGCGGGTACGGCGAAGGACGTCTCCGACGCCCTGTCGAAGGTCTCGCCGGCCGCGGTGGAGTGGAAGCTCGACGGAGTGCGCGTGCAGGTGCACCGTCGCGGCGACGAGGTGCGGGTCTTCACGCGGACCCTCGACGAGATCTCCGAGCGGCTGCCCGAGGTGGTCGCGGCGGCTCGCTCGCTGCCGGTCGAGTCGGCGGTGCTCGACGGCGAGACGATCGCGCTCGACGACGAGGGCCGGCCCCGCGCCTTCCAGGTGACGTCGAGCCGGGTGGCAAGTCGTGGTGGCGGCACGGGGGTCGCGCTCACGACGTGGTTCTTCGACCTGCTGCACCTCGACGGGGTCGACCTGCTCGACGAGCCGGCCGCGCAGCGCTGGACGACGCTGGCCGCCGTCGTACCGGAGGCGCTTCGCGTGCCGCGGATCGTCACGTCCGACGTCGACGAGGCGACGTCCTTCGCGGCCGAGGCAATCAGGCGGGGACACGAGGGCGTCGTCGTGAAGTCGCTCGACGCGACGTACGAGGCGGGGCGGCGCGGCGCCGGCTGGCTCAAGGTCAAGCCGCGGCACACCCTCGACCTCGTCGTGCTGGCGGCCGAGTGGGGGCACGGCCGCCGGCGCGGGTGGCTCTCGAACCTGCACCTCGGCGCGCTCGACCCGGCGACCGGCGACTACGTGATGCTCGGCAAGACGTTCAAGGGACTCCCCGACGAGCTGCTCCGCTGGCAGACGGAGCGGCTGCTCGCCCTGGAGACCGACCGCAACGACTGGCAGGTCTTCGTGCGACCCGAGCTGGTCGTCGAGATCGCCTTCGACGGCGTGCAGACGTCGTCGCGGTACCCGGGCGGGATGGCGCTGCGGTTCGCGCGGGTCCTGCGCTACCGCGACGACAAGCGCCCTGACGAGGCCGACACCGTTGACGCCGTACGCGCCCTGCACCTCCCCGCGCGCTGAGGTGGGTTGGCCCAAGCGGTGACTGCCAGTCCGGTCAGGACCGGACTGAGCGGCACCGCTTGCGTGGGCTATGCCGAGCGGTGACTGCCAGTCCGGTCAGGACCGGACTGAGCGGCACCGCGCGTGGGGGGTGAGCGCAATTACGCGTCACGAGCAGCCGCGCTGTCGCCTTATCGGCGCTGCACCAGCGCGACCTGCTGGCCCTCCCGCACGGTCACGACGATTCGACCGTCGGTGACCTTGACGGGCTTCGACCGGCCTTCCACCCAGACCAGGTAGCGACCGCGCGGCACACCGCGCAGCGTGAGGTGGACTGTCCCGGTGAGGTCGAAGAACCCGAGGAACAGCTCGTCGGCGGACAGCCGCGCTGCCCGCAGGTCGACGGTCAGCCGTGACGCATCGCGCGTGGTGACCCACAACGAGTTCCCACGCAGCGTCGACCGCCCTGGGTCGGGCTTCGTGACCCGCAGCCCTGCGGAGGTGCGACCGCTCGGGCCGCCCTCGTCGACGTCACCTTCGGTGCGAACGGCCGCCGCGGGATCACTCACCTGGTGCGCGATGGCGTGAGATCGCACGGTCACGGTCCCGCTGTCCACTCCGCTGAGCCAGTACGCGCCGTCGTGCACCTGGCCCAGCGCCGCGACGTCCTCCTCCGCGGGAGGGCGGGTCCACGTGACGATGCCGGGATTGCGCACCCGGCGATGCCTGGCGAAGTGGTCGAAGATCCGGGGCAGCGTGTCGTAGATCGACGAGTACTCGTGCGTCTTGAGCCGGTAGTGCACGAGCGTCGCGTCGTAGCCGAGCTGCGAGAGGGCGTCGTAGTGCGCGTTCGCC
>DATLNF010000075.1:0-9482 GCA_035536955.1 Mycobacteriales bacterium
GTGGGCCCCTCGGGCGGTGACGCTCAGTCCGGTCCTGACCGGAGTGAGGGTCACCGCCCGCGCAAGGGCGTGAGAGGCTGGACGGCCGACACCACGCCGACACCACGCCGACACCACGCCGAGGCCCGCGAGAGGAGCGCAGATGCACGTCGTGCACGCCTCCTGGCACGACTCGCTGCTCTGGGTGTGGGTCCTCGCCGACGGCGCGCCGGCCGACCTGCCCGCGGTGCTCGACGCGACCCCGCCGGTCGTCGCCGGCGAGGCGCGGGTGGGCGGGGCGCTGCGTCGCGCCGCGTACGTCGCGCTGTGGCTGCCGACGGAAGGCGGCCTGCGCCGTACCGAGGTTCCGGCAGTGGCACTCGGCCCGGCCGCCGCCGTGTCGCTGCTGACCCGACCGGTCGCGGTCGACGAGCCGGCCGCCGCCGGCTCGAGCCTGGTGTTCGCACGGGCCGCCGCTCGGGCGGCGCTGGACCTCGTCGCCGCGGGCCGGGTGCTCCCCGCGCTCCGGGCCGACGGCACGTACGCGCGGGCGACGTGGGCGCCCGCGCCGACCGCCGACGGGGACCAGGTGATCGCCGCGATCGCCGATGCGATGCCGCCGCCGTTCCGGAGCGCGGACGGCGTTATGGCGCAGGAGCCCCGCGACGTCCTCGACGACGTGCTGGCATCTCTCGTCGACGAGCTGGCCCGGACCGCGCTGACCGGACACCGCACCGAGCGACCGGGTGGCTCGCCGGTCGTCTGGCGCTGGCTCGAGGCGCTCGGCGACCCGGACGGAACGACCGCGGTGCTGCCGACGACGTACGCCGTCGCCGCGGAGATCTCGGCGTGGTGGCAGTCGAGCGCGCCGGGGCACGAGCGCGCCCTGCTCGCCCTGCGCATCAGCGAGGAGCCGGTCGACGACGAAAGCTCCGACCAGGAGAGCTCCGACGTGGAGAGCGCCGAGGACACAGCCGAGCCGGGGACGATCGCCCCGGCCGCGCTTCCCCAGCCGAAGTGGCGGGTCGAGGCGGGGCTCATCGACGCGGCCGCTCCCGAGGTGTACTTCCCGGCCGCCGAGGTGCGGGCGGCGACCGGTGCGCTGCGGCTGCGCCGCGGGCCGGTCCCCGAGCCGCGCGCTCTGCTCGACGCCACTCTCGGCGCGGCCGCGCGCGCCTGGCCGGAGCTGGCCGGGCTGCACGGGACGCACGCCCGCCCCGCGGTCATCCTCGACGCGCCGACGCTCGCCGAGGGGCTGCGCCACCACGGGCCTCGCCTCGAGCGGCTCGGCGTCGTCGTGCAGGCGCCCCGCTGGATGCGCGAGCCGGCGCGGCTCGCCGCGCGGCTCACTGTCTCCAGCGCGGATGAGCACCCACGGCCGACCGGCGCCTTCGGCATGCCGGCGCTCGTCGACTACCGGTGGGACGTCACCCTCGACGGGGGGGACCTGACCCGCGCCGAGCTCGCGCTGCTCGCGACCAGCTCGGGGCCGTTCACCCAGGTCCGCGGCCAGTGGGTCTCGTTGAGCGCGCGGGACCGCGCGGCAGCCGCCACCGTGCTCGAGCGTCCCGCCGACCGCCGCGGTGTGTCGGTCGTCGACGCGCTCTACGCCGCGCTCACGGCGGGAGACGAGCTCGCTGACCTGCCTTTCGACGGGGTGGCCGCCACCGGGTGGGTGGCTGCGCTGCTGACCGGTGACGTCGACCTCAGCGTCGAGCCGGTCGACCCACCGCTCGGCTTCGCCGGCGTGCTCCGCCCGTACCAGCTCCGCGGGCTCGCCTGGCTGGTCTTCCTCGAGCGCCTCTCACTGGGCGCCTGCCTCGCCGACGACATGGGCCTCGGCAAGACGATCCAGCTGCTCGCGCTGCTCGCCGCGGAGCGCGAGACCCCCGACCTCAAGCCGGGACCGACGCTGCTCGTCTGCCCGATGTCGGTGGTCGGCAACTGGCAGCACGAGAGCGCGCGGTTCACGCCGGGCCTGCGCGTCTACCTCCACCACGGGCCGGCCAGGCTCGACACCGACGACCTCGCCGAGCGGGACGACATCGACCTGGTGGTGACGTCGTACGGCGTCCTGGCGCGAGACGTCGAGCAGCTCGCGGCACGCGAGTGGTGGCGGGTCGTCCTCGACGAGGCGCAGGCCGTCAAGAACCCGACCACCGCGCAGGCCCAGGCAGTACGGCGCCTGCGCGCGGCCCGTCGTGCGGCGCTGACCGGTACGCCGATCGAGAACCGGCTGGCCGAGCTGCACTCGATCATGCGCTTCCTCAACCCCGGCCTGCTCGGCACCGCTGCGTCGTTCCAGCGCCGGTTCGCCCTGCCGATCGAGCGATCCGGTGACGAAGCCGCCCGCGACGCGCTGCGCACGCTGACCAAGCCGTTCGTCTTGCGGCGGCGCAAGACCGACCCGGGCATCCTCGACGAGCTCCCGCCGAAGCAGGAGATGAAGGTCTACTGCAACCTGACGAAGGAGCAGGCCGCCCTCTACCGCACGATCGTCGACCGGCTGCTGACCGGCGTCGACCGCACCGCGGGCATGGCCCGCCGCGGGATGGTGCTCGCGACGCTGACCAAGCTCAAGCAGGTGTGCAACCACCCTGCGCACCTCCTGGGCGACGGCTCGCCCCTGGCCGGCCGGTCAGGCAAGCTCGCCGTCCTCGAGGAGGTGCTCGAAGAAGCACTCGCCATCGACGAGAAGGTGGTCGTCTTCACCCAGTACGCGCAGCTCGCCCACCTCCTCGCGCCCTACCTGAGCGAGCACCTCGGCGCCGAGGTCGCGGTGTTCCACGGCGGCCTGTCGCGCACTGCTCGCGATGCGCTCCGGGCGCGCTTCGACGACCCGGCGGGTCCGCCGGTGCTGATCGCCTCACTGCGCGCCGGCGGGGTCGGCATCAACCTGACCGCGGCCAACCACGTCGTGCACCTCGACCGGTGGTGGAACCCCGCGGTCGAGCAGCAGGCGACCGACCGGACGCACCGGATCGGCCAGACGAAGGTCGTCCAGGTGCGCACGCTGATCTGCACGGGCACCCTCGAGGAGCGCATCGACGCCCTGCTCGAGCAGAAGACCGCGCTCGCGGAGACGATCGTCGGCACCGACGAGGCCTGGCTGACCGAGCTGTCCACCCGCGACCTGCGAGAGCTGCTCACCCTGTCCGCCGACGCGGCGAGCGACGCGTGACCGACGAGGCGCGTACGCGCCTGCCCGCCGACCCGGCCGAGTTCTGGGCCGACGCGGTGCTGCCCGAGCGCGGCGTCGTCGAGGACGGCGCGCCGGATGCGCTCGACGAGCGCGGACAGCCGCCGGTCGAGCTCGGTGGCGGCGGGCTCCGGCGCGAGCTCGAGGCCATGTACGCCGTCCTGCGCGCTGACGCGTCGGCCCGGCGCCGCTGGCTCGACGACTAGGACCCGTCAGGTCGGCCCGAGGGGCCACGTCGACAGGGGCGCGTGCACCAAGGGCGGGCCGAGGGTGCTGCGGACCAGGCGCACCTCCTCGACGGGCCAGACCGGGCCGTCGTACGACGCCAGCGCCTCGATCACGCGCTGGGCAGCCGCACCGCTGCCGCGCGCCTGGCGGCCGAGCGTCAAGTGCGGCTCCGGCCGACGGTCGGGATACGTGACACCGGCCGCTCGCGCGGCCACGCCGACGGACGAGCTCAGCGCCATGAGGCGCTCGACATCTCCCGCGACCCCCGCCCAGACGACGTCTCCGCGGCCACGCGATGAGAAGCGGCCGGCCCCGCGCAGGCGCAGCCGCAACGGCGCCGCGTCCCCCGCGACCGCGGCGAGCGCGCGGTCGAGGTCCCCGACGCCGGTGTCGGGCACGTCGCCGAGGAACGCGAGCGTCACGTGCCAGTGCTCGCTGCGGGTCCACCGCATGTCTCGTGCCGCGCTCACGGACTGGAGCGCCGTCGCGAGGTCGGCGACCGCGTGCGGCGGCGGGTAGACCGCGACGAAGAGCCGCATCACGCGCGCGAGCGGCGGGTCAGGCCTCCGCCCGCTGGTAGTCGATCCGCCACAGCAGCTCCCAGGTGGTCCCGGCGTCCCTCGATCGTGCCCACTCCCACACGATCGACGATGCCGAGATCGAGTGCCAGGTCATCGCCTGCACGACTGGGTTGCCGTCGACGACGCAGTGCCGCGTCATCCGCATGCGGTCACCGTCCAAGCCGCCGTCGAAGCACAGGTGCGAGCCCGCGGAGTCGACCCAGGTCTGGTGCCACCTCCCCGTCGACGCGTCGTACGTCGAGAGGCTCATCCCCTCGTAGCCGTAACCGTCGGAGCCGACCGGGTCGCTGAACGACTCGAGGATCGCCGCGCCGCCGAGAGCACGGGTGACGACGTTGGTGCCCGCTCGCGGATGTCCCTCGGGGGTCACCCACCGGAGGTCCCACGTGCCGAGCCAGAAGTCGAACTCTGCTTGCGGCGCAGCGGATTTCGGCAGATCGGTAGACAGCACATCGAGGCCTCTCGTCGGGCGGGCGCGTCTGTCTAGCACCGCGCCGACCGGCTCGGCTATCGCGTCACTGCGGCCTTCATCGACTCGATGCGCGACCGTGACAGCGCCGGGGTCGGCACGTGACGGCCCGCCGATCGACTCGGCGGTGGCAGCACTCGCCCCGGCGGAAGGACACCATCGATGAGGACGACGAGAGCGATGCGCACGGTCACCGCCGTGCTCGCGTTGACACTGAGCGCCGTGGCCTGCGGCGACGACGGCGGTGGCGGTGGACCCGGCGGCGGTGGCGGCACCACGACCGGCGGGACGTTCGAGCCGAAGGGCACGAAGGGCGGGACGCTCGAGATCGTGTCCAACGGCGACGCCGACTACCTAGACCCGCAGCGCACCTACTCCACGATCGGCATCGCGATCCAGCGCGCCCTCAACCGCCAGCTGCTCACCTACAAGGCGGCGCCGGCGGACTCCGGTGGGCTCGAGCTGGTGCCGGACCTCGCCAAGGCGATGCCCGAGGTGAGCGCCGACGGGCTGACGTACACCTTCGAGCTCAAGGACGGCATCAAGTTCGAGGACGGCGCGGAGATCACCGCCGCGGACGTGAAGTACGGCGTCGAGCGCTCGTTCGAGCTCGACACCCTGTCGGGCGGGCCCGAGCACATGCGCCAGACGCTGGCCGGCGGGCTCGAGTTCAAAGGCATCTACCAGGACCCGAAGGGGCTGTCGTCGATCAAAGTCGACGGGGACAAGAAGATCTCGTTCACCCTGAAGCAGCCCTACGCCGACTTCCGCTACGTCGCCGCGCTGCCGACGACGACCCCGGTGCAGAAGGCGAACGACACGAAGGACAAGTTCAACCTGCACCCGACGTCGACCGGCCCCTACAAGATCGTCAGCTACAAGCCGGAGAAGGAGATCGTCTTCGACCGGAACCCGAACTGGGACCCCAAGACCGACGAGGTGCGCAAGGCGTACGTCGACCGCATCGAGATCACCGAGGGCGTCGACACCGCCGACATCCTCAACCGGCTGGAGAGCGGCGATGCCGACATCTCGCTCGACACCACCGTGGAGCCGCAGGACATCGCGCGGGTGACCGCGGACCCGGTGCTCAAGGAGCAGTCCAACAAGGTCAACACCGGCTGCGTGCGCTACCTCAGCCTGAACACCAAGGTCGCGCCGTTCGACAACCCGAAGGTTCGCGAGGCGATGCAGTACGCCGTGAACAAGGAGACCTACCGGACGGCCCGCGGCGGCCCGACGGCCGGCGACTTCGCGACCTCGATGCTGCCGCCGACGTTCGGCCAGGAGAGCTTCGACCTGTACCCCGCGGCGCCGACCGGCGACGCGGCGAAGGCCAAGGCGCTCTTCGCCGAGGCGGGCTACACCGGCGGCAAGATCCTCATGCTGGCGACCAACGCGGGCAAGGGCCTGGCGTCCGCGCAGGCGGTCCAGGCGGCGTTGAAGCCGTTCGGGATGAACGTCGAGCTCAAGCAGGTCGCGCCGGGCGTGTTCTTCACCGAGCTCGGCACGCCCAGCAAGAACTACGCGATGGGCATCGCCGGGTGGTGCGCGGACTGGCCGAGCCCGTCGACGTACCTCGGTCCGCTCTTCGACGGGACGCAGATCAAGCCCAACGGCAACCAGAACTACTCGCAGCTCGACGACCCGGCGATCAACAAGCTGATCGCCGAGGCGAACCGCGAGGGCGACACCGCCAAGGCCAACGCGAAGTGGTTCGACATCGACCGCAAGATCATGGAGTCCGGCGCGATCGTCCCGCTGCTCTACGACTCGGCGCTGTTCTTCCACAGCGCCCGGCTGAAGAACGCGTTCATCCACCCGTACCTGGTGCACGAGGACTTCACCGTGGTCGCCGTCCAGTAGTCGACGACCCCTCGCCGTACGGCGAACGACCCGCCCCCCAACCGGTCCGGGGGGCGGGTCGTCTCGTGCCCAGCCTCAGTCGTGCCCTGGCTCAGCCGGGAATGTTGCGCGGGTCCTCGCCATAGGTGAACTCGTCCTGGATCTTGCCGTCCTCGCCGTGGACGATCACCTGGCCGAGCCCGGCCTCCTTGGCCAGCTCCTTGGCGCGCGCCACCGCCAGGTCCTTGTGGTCCCACGCGCCGAGCGAGCCGTGCTCGGTGGTCACCCCGCCCAGGCGGAGCTCCCACCCGTTGACGTACGGCACCACGTGATAGCTCTGGCGCTCCGACATCGCGCGTCCTCTCGCTGGATGCGGGCCGGCCGGCTGCCCGGCCCGTCGTCGCCCGTCGCCTACCCCGTCGGCGCGGTGCCGACGCGCGCACGCGCGCGTTTGCGCGGCGGTCGCGGTGGGGAAGACCGGGCAGAACCCTCATCGGATTTCTTTTCACAGCGTCGGAGCCGCCGTGTCGGACCGGGCCGTTCTGACGCGCTCGTGCGCCCTGGACCCGGTTGCGCTCAGCGCCTGGCAGGCACGCGAGTTCATCCGCAGCGTCCTCGTCGAGGCCGGCCGCCCGGAATGGGCCGAGGCGGCCGAGGTCGCGGTCAGCGAGATCGTGACCAATGCGTACCTCCACGCGCACACCAAGCTCGAAGTAGCGGCGCGCGTCGAGCAGGACCACGTGCGCGTCGAGGTCACCGACCACAACCCCACGCTGCCGTCGCGGCGAACATACGAGGCCGAAGCGACGACCGGTCGCGGGATGAACGTCGTCGCCGCGGTCACGAGCGAGCACGGCGTCGAGTCACTCGGCGCCGCGGGCAAGGTGGTCTGGTTCTGCGTGTCGGACGCGCCCGCGGAGCTCATGGCGGACGACCTGCTCGCGCAGTGGGACATCGACAGCCTGGGCGACGACCCGGGGTCGCCCGGCGGCGAGGTGACCGTCGAGCTGCGCGGGATGCCCTGGCGACTCTGGCTCGCCGCTCGGGAGCACCACGACGCCCTCCTCCGCGAGGTCGCCCTGTTCCGCGCGGAGCACCCCGACGACCCCGCTGCCCAAGCCGACCTCGCCCTGGCCGACGAGGCACGGTTCCTCATCTCCGGAACGCTCGACCGCGTCCTCGCTCTCGCCGGCGGACCGGCCGAGCCGCGCCCACTGCAGCCGGCCGCGGAGGGGCACTCCCCCTCGCTCGACCTGCTGGTCGACGTGCGACCCGACCAGGTCCGGGCCTTCCCCGCCATGCAGGACGCGCTCGACGAGGCGGAGCGCCTCGCGATCGCTGATCGGCTCCTGGCGCACCCCGGGCTCCCCGAGATCGTCGCGGTGCGCGACTGGGCCTGCGAGCAGGTCATCGCCCAGCTGCACGGCGCGCCGGCGAGCCCCTGGTCGGGCGCGGACGACGACCGGTTCACCGACCAGGTCAACGATCGAGCCGCCTCGCACGTCGGCGACTGGGACGGCAGTGCGGTGCGCTCCTCACTCCGGAGCGCGGTCGCCGCCGACGACGCCAACCGGATCGTGGCGGTCAGCGCGCCGTTCTGCGAGCTGCTCGGCTGGCGTGAAGACAACCTCGTCGGTCGCCGCGTGGTGACGCTCATCCCGCCCCGGTTCCGCGAGGCGCACGTGGTCGGGTTCAGCCGGCACCTGTCCACGGGCGAGGTCAACGTCATCGGCCAGTCGCTCGAGCTCCCGGTACTGCGTGGCGACGGCACCGAGGCGCTCTGCAGCTTCCTCATCGACCACGAGCGCTCGAGCGGCGGGCGCAGCTACTACGTCGCCTGGATAACGCCGCTCGTTGCCGAGCAGCGCGAGGGATAAGCCCGGCTGCCGCAACATCCGGCCGCCGAACGGGGGAACCGGTCGGGGCGGCAACCCGCCGATAGATCTCACGACAGCCCGCCCGCGTCGTTGCCGGAGCCCCCTTGCCCCGCGTCACCCCCATTCTCGTGGTAGCGCTCGGCCTGGCGGCGTACGCCTGCGCGCCCGGCGCGCTCGCCGACCGGCCCGCGCCGGCGCCTGTCCGGGCCGCGTCGTACCAGCCGGACCGGCTGGTCGTCACGTTCACGGCCGCCACCGCAACCCGGACCGCAGCGCACGCCCTGGTCGGCGTCCGCTCTGCCTTCGCGCTCGACCCACGCACGCACGTCGTGACGCTGTCGCCGGGCGCAGACCTCGACGCCGCAGCCGCGCGCTACCGGGCGGTGCCGGGCGTCGTCGCTGCGGAGCCCAACTGGGTGTTCCGGGCGAGCAGCGGCCCGAACGACCCCGCGTTCCGGCAGGAGTGGGGCCTGCACAACGACGGCCAGCCGGCCGCGGGCTCCCGAGGGGCCCGGGATGCCGACATCGACGCCCCCGAGGGGTGGGCGGCGGCGTACGGCCCGGGTCGGTACCCGGCCGGCGGCGGCACGCTCGTCGGGATCATCGACACCGGTGTCGACCGGGCCCACCCGGACCTGGACGGGAAGGTTGTCGCCTGCGCGTCCGCGGTGACCGGCAGCGGACGGGTCGTCGAGGGCGCCTGTGCCGACGACAACGGCCACGGCACGCATGTCGCGGGGATCGTCGGCGCGCTGACCGACAACGGCGCCGGCGTCGCGGGCGTCGCGCCGGACGCGCGCCTCGCCGTGTTCAAGGCGCTCGACGCCACCGGCATCGGGTACGACGCGGACATCGTCGCCGGCGTGCGCTGGCTCCGCTCGGCCGGTGCTCAGGTCATCAACATGAGCTTCGGCGACGTCAACCGCACCAGCGTCCTCGAGCACGAGCTCGCCGAGGCCGCTGCGGCCGGGGTGCTGCTCGTCGCGGCGTCGGGGAACGAAGGTGACCGGACCGAGAACTACCCGGCGTTCCACCCCGACGTGATCTCGGTCGGGGCGATCGACGCGGCGGGTGCGCGGGCTGCGTTCAGCACGTGCAACCACGACGTCGAGGTCGCGGCTCCGGGCGCGAGCATCCTGTCGACGGCGCTGGGCGGCGGGTACGCCGCGCAGAGCGGCACGTCGATGGCCGCGCCTCACGTGGCCGGGGTCGGCGCGCTGCTGATGTCGGTCCGTGGGCTCGATGCCCACCAGGCGCGCCGGGCGATCGTCGAGGCGACCGAGCGCTCCGCGGGATGCAACGGC
>DATLNF010000076.1:0-5605 GCA_035536955.1 Mycobacteriales bacterium
GCGCAGCTCGGCGATCGTGTCGAACTCGCTCGCGGTCTGGGCGAACTCGTCGTCGAGCGCCGGCACCTGCTTCACCTTCACCGACCGGACCGTCGCCGCGAATGTGGCCGTACGCCCGGTCAGCTCGCCGAAGCCGATCTCGGCGTCGAAGGTGCGGGTGTCGTCCACCGCCGCCCCGACCAGCGCCTCGTCCATCCCCTCCACGAGGTTGCCGGAGCCGACCTCATAAGCCAGGCCGGCCGCCTCGGAGCCGGGCACGGTCTCGCCGTCGACGGTCGCGATCAGGTCGAGGGACACGAAGTCGCCGTCCTCGACCGGGCGCTCGACGCCCGAGAGGAGGGCGAAGCGGTCCTGCAGCTTGCCGAGGTTCTCGTCGACCTCCTCATCGGGGACGACCACGTCGTCCACGGTCACGGGGAGCGCGTCGTACGCCGGCAGATCGATGTCGGGCCGGACGTCGACGGTGGCGGTGAACACCAGCGGCTGCCCGTCGGCGAAGCTCTCGAGCTCGACCTCCGGCCGGCTGACCACGGCGACCTTGTGCTCCTCGACGGCCGCTCCGTAGAACTGCGGGATCGCCTCCTGGATGGCCTCCTCGAGAACCGCCGCTCGCCCGACGCGCTGGTCGAGGATGCGCGGCGGCACCTTGCCGGGCCGGAAGCCCTGGACCTTCACGGTCCGCGCGATCCGCTTGTACGCGCTGTCGAGCGACGGCGTCAGCTCGTCGAAGGGCACCTCGACGTTGAGCTTCACCTTGGTCGGGCCGAGCGGCTCGAGGGTCGCCTTCACTGGGACGGGGGCTCCTGCGGAATCGAGGGTGGGCAACCCGGCGAGGATACGGGTCGGGGCGGGGAGACTCGAACTCCCGGTCTCCTGCTCCCAAAGCAGGCGCGCTAGCCACTGCGCTACGCCCCGCGGGCACGCTCCGCGGATCGTACCCGGGCGACCAACCCCCACTTCACCCACTGGATCCACACGAAATCCGCTCCAGACGGCAAATCAGTGTGGGTTGAGTGGGTGAAGTCGCGGGGTGGGGGCGCCGGTAGACTGGTCGGGCTAGATCTCGCGGGCGTAGCTCAATGGTAGAGCTCCAGTCTTCCAAACTGGTGACGCCGGATCGATACCGGTCGCCCGCTCTCAGTCGATCTCGGTGACCTGGCCGGCGGCGACGCGCAGGGTGCGGGTCAGCGGCACGGCGTCGAGCAGCCGCCGGTCGTGCGTGACGAGCAGCAGGGTGCCGGCGTACGACGCGAGCGCCTCCTCCAGCTGCTCGATGGCCGGCAGGTCGAGGTGGTTCGTCGGCTCGTCCAGGACCAGGCAGTTGGTGCCGCGCGCCATCAGCACGCCGAGGCCCGCCCGCGTCCGCTCCCCCGGCGACAGCGACCCCGAGGGCCGCTCGACCTGAGCGGCGCGCAGGCCGAACTTGGCCAGCAGGGTGCGCACATCCTCAGGGAGCAGGTCCGGCGCGGACCGGCGCACGACGTCGACGACGGTCGCCTCGCCGGCGAACTGCCGGCGCACCTGGTCCAGCTCGCCGACGACGACCCCGGGACCGAGCGCGACCGAGCCCGAGGTCGGCGCGACCCGGGCGAGCAGCAGGTCGAGCAGTGTCGTCTTCCCGCTGCCGTTGGGACCGACGACGGCGACCCGGTCCGCCCAGCGGATGTCGAGGTCGACGGGACCGAGCGTGAAGGGACCCCGCCGGACGACGGCTCCCCGCGCGGTGGCCACGACCTCGCCGGAGCGCGGAGCCGCCGGCAGCACGATCCGCAGCTGCCACTCCTTGCGCGGCTCGTCGACCGCGCCGGCGTCCAGCCGGGCCAGCCGCGTCTCCAGCGACCGCACCTTCGACGCCGCGGACGTCGCCGCCTCGATGCGCGCGCCGCGGACGTTCTTGTCGTTGTCCGGCGCGCGGCGCTTGGCCCGGACCGCGCCGCGGACCGACATCTCCCGCGTCGACTGGACCCGACCGGCCAGCTCGTCGCGCGCGTCCGCGTACTGCTCGTACGCCTCGCGCGCGTGGCGACGCGCCACCTCGCGCTCCTCGGTGTACGCCGTCCACCCGCCGGCGAACTCGCGTGAGGTCCGGTTCGCCGGGTCGAGCTCGAGGACGTCGGTCACGCATCGGGACAGGAACTCGCGGTCGTGGCTCACGACGACGAGGCCGCCGCGCAGCCCGGTGACGAAGTCCTCGAGCAGGCGCAGTCCCTCGAGGTCGAGGTCGTTCGTGGGCTCGTCCAGCAGCAGCACGTCGTACCGGCTGAGCAGCACCCCGGCGAGGGAGACCCGCGCCAGCTGCCCGCCGGACAGCGCTGCGGTGGGGGCGTCGAGCAGCTGCGGCGGCAGGCCGAGGTCGGCGCACACCTGCTCGGCGCGCGGCTCGAGGTCGGCCCCCCCGAGGTCGAGCCAGCGCTGCAGGGCGCTCTCGTACGCGGTAGCCGACGCGTCGTCGCCGCCGTCGAGCGCCGCCGCTGCCGCCTGGAGCGCGCGGTCCGCCGCCGCGACGCCGGTACGGCGGGCGAGGTGCGCCAGCAGGCTCTCCCCGGCCCGCCGGTCCGCCTCCTGCGGCAGGAGGCCCACGGTGCCGGTCGCGACGACCCGACCCGAGTCCGCCGCCTGATCCCCGGCGAGGACGCGCAGCAGGGTCGACTTGCCCGCGCCATTCGGCCCGAGCAATCCGAGCCGCTTGCCGGGGCCGACCGTGACGTCGACTCCGTGCAGCACCGGCTGCGCGCCGTACGACGCGGTGATCCCGCGCGCTACCAGGGTGGGCACCGGGCCAGTCTCACCGGGTCCCCGGCGGAACGCACCGCGGAATCGAGCAGACTCGAGCGATTCGAGAGAATGGCCGGGTGGCGGACCTGGCGGCTGAGACGCACCGCGCGCTGTTCGGCTCGGCGCCGGGGATCACCGGGCCCGACCTGGCCGAGCTGACGAGCACCGACGTCGACCGCAACCGCGAGCTCTGGCGGGCGCTCGGTTTCCCCGTGCCGGACGGCGACGACCCGGCGCACGCTGCGGACGAGGTCGCGGCGCTCGGCGCGCTGGGGCGGCTGCAGGAGGCCGGCGTCATCGACGACGCGGTTGCGCTCCAGCTCACCCGGTCGATGGGCCGCGCTCTCGCCGGGATCGCGCGAGCGCAGGCGGAGGTGTTCGAGCAGCTCGCCGTGACGGCCGGCGCCGACCCCCGAGCCCTGGTCGGGACGCTCGCCGGCGTGCTGCCGGACCTCGAGTCACTCGTCGTCTTCGTCTGGCGCCGGCACCTGTCCGCGGCGGTCGCGGACGTGATCGCGATCGGAGAGCCCGGCGCGCTGCGCTCGGTCGCCGTGGGCTTCGTGGACGTGACCGGCTTCACCGAGCTCTCCCGGGCCCATCCCGTCGAGGTGGTCCGCCACGTCATCCGCAACCTGGAGGCGCGCGTGACCGACGCCGTCTCCGCCGTCGGCGGGCGGGTCGTCTCCACCCTCGGCGACGCGGTGCTCTTCACGGTGGCCGACGTCGCCACCGCGGCGCACCTCGCCCTCGACCTCGTGGCCCTGGCGGCGGTCGACGCGGACCTGCCGCCGGTTCGCGTCGGCCTGGCGCACGGCGAGGTGCTGTCGCACCACGGCGACATCCTGGGCCCGGTCGTCAACCTGGCGGCCCGGCTGTCCGAGGTCGCCCGACCCGGCACGGTGCTCGTCGACCGGGAGGCCGCGGCGGCGCTCCGGACGGTCGACGGCGTCGTCGTACGCCGGATCCCGCGCATCAGCGTGCGCGGCTACGCGCACCTCGAGCCGTGGGTCCTGCGCAGCACCGCTGACTGAGCTCACTCGCGCCAGAGCAGCACCAGCGCCCGGTCGTCAGACGCGTCCCGGGCGACCGTGTCGAGGAGCCGTTCCGCCCCGCCCTCGAAGGTGGACACCACCAGCCGGTTCGCCTCCCCGAGCAGCTTGTCGATGCCGACACTCAGGTCGCGGCCCGGCAGCTCGATGAGCCCGTCGGTGTAGAGCAGCAGCGCGTCGCCACGGCGAAGCTGCCCGGCCTCCGGTCGCCACGACGGCTCATCGAGCACGCCGAGCACGGCGCCGGCCGCGGCAGAGGTGGCCCAGTAGCCGGTGCCCGCGGAGAACTGCGCGGCGGGCGGGTGGCCGGCCGACTGCAGCAGGTACTCCCCGGTGCGCAGGTCGAGCGCGAGATGCACGGCGCTCGCGAACCCCTCGTCCCACCGCTGGCGCAGCAGGTACGCGTTGGCCGCTCCCAGGAACTGCTCGGCCGGGACCGCGCCCAGCAGACCGCCGAGCGCCCCGGAGAGCAGCAGCGCGCGGCTGCCGGCCTCGACGCCCTTGCCGGACACGTCGACGAGCGCGAGCTCGGCCCGCGCCGGCTGGACGCAGGACACCAGGAAGTCCCCCGAGAACCCGGCGCCGCCGGCCGCCCGGATCGCGACCTCGACCCGCCATCCCCGCGGGAGCCCGCGGATCTCGCCCTGCCGGCGGAGCCGGTCCCGGACCTCGAGCAGCATGGAGCCGGCGCCGAGCCCCGGGAGGCCGAGGTCCGCGCGCTCGGCGGCGAGGCGGTACGCGACGAGCGAGACGGCCAGGTGCAGGACGAGGTTGCCGGCGCGGTACTCGCCCAGGCCGTACCGCCCGAGCAGCCCGGCGTGGACGAGTGTCGTCGCGGTCAGCAGCCACGCCATCTGCCGGGGCGCGAGGAACAGGCCGCCGAGGATCACCGGCAGGGTGACGAGCCCGGGCGGTGCCACGTGGAGGCCTGCGCCGTACGCCGACGCGGCGATGACCGCCGTGAGGACGGCGAGGCTGGCCACTGCCACGACGGACTGGCGCGGGAGCGCCGCGACCGGAGCCGCCGCTGTCTCGCTGACCGGACGTGCGCGCAACTGCCCCCCTCGACGGCCATCCTCGCGGGTCGACACGACCTGTGGACCCGCCTCCTTGTGGTGGCGGATCTCACCATTCCGCTACGGTTGGGTGACCCCATTCCGGGACATCTCTCGCCCTGAAGGCTCGCACTGACCCGCGGCAGGAGGAACCCATCGACGCTCGCATCTCGCTGCGTCCGGTTCCGACCAGCGCGAGCATCGCCCGCCACTTCGTCGGAACCACCCTCCACAGCTGGGGCTGCGCGGGGGTGATCGAGGTCGCGACGCTGCTGGTGAGCGAGGTCGTCACCAACGCCGTTCTGCACGCGAGGTCCGATCTCGAGCTGCACCTCATCAGCGGCGGTCACTTCGTGCGCGTGGAGGTGTCCGACGCGAGCCCGGCGAAGCCGGTCGTCCGCGATCACTCCGCCGACGCGCTGTCCGGCCGCGGCCTCGCGCTCGTCCAGCGGCTGGCGACGGCGTGGGGAGTGCAGGACCGACCAGGCGGCAAGGTCGTCTGGTTCGAGATCGCGGCCTGACCGGCCCGATCCGCTCGTGCCGGCACCGGCGGCCCGGTAGAACAGCGTCATGACCCTTCCCCTCCGGCCGATCACCCCCGACGAGTTCTCCGCCTTCCACCAGGCGACCGAGCTGGGTTTCGGCGGGTCGGTGCGCGTCGAGGAGCGCGAGCTCGAGGCGACCGTCTTCGAGCCCGCGCGCAGCCTCGCCGCATTCGACGGCGGC